>JAHQXC010000084.1 GCA_029856525.1 Candidatus Odinarchaeia archaeon | reverse complement strand
TGTTTTTTCACGTTCCAGTCGATGTTATGAGAGTGTTATAGTTTTAGAGTTGGATCGGTTTGGGGGTGTTGGTGTTCCGGGTTTAAGGAGGCTTGTTCCCTGGGGTTCTCTTAGACGTGTTTTAAAGCGGCTTGAAGATTTTATTAGTGTTGTGAGGGTTAAGGGGGGTTGGGGTTATACGGGTGGGGTTGGTTTTGTCGACGGTTTAGCTGGTCGTGTTTTAGAGGTGGTTAAAGAGAGGGGGGTTGTTTCAGCAGGGGTTGTTGCAGGTGTTTTAGGTGTTCACAGGAGGAGTGTTTATAAGTGTTTGAGTAGGTTGAAGGAGGCTGGTTTAGTTAACCGGGTTAAAGGTGGTTTAGTTTACGGGTTGAGTGAGAGGGGTTTAGAGTTAGCAGGTTACTTGAAGTGTTTGCTCGGTTTGCTTAGAAGCTTAGTTGAGAGGGATGTTGAAGTCGGCTTACGTTTTTTGAAGTGTTTAGCTGAGCGAGGTTACCCTGTTTCGGAGCGCGAGGTTTTCGAGGATTGTTTTAAGGGTGGCGTTGACCTGGCTTCTCTCGGTTTTGTAAGGGATGGTTTGAAGCGGCTTGGTTTAATTGTGGGGAATCTTTATACAGGTTACACTGTGAGCCGTTTATTCTGGGATATGGTAAAAAATATATAGTGTACTGTTCTATTATCTTTTAAAAGGGTGGTGGTGGCTGTGGAGGGCGGGGTCTGCCCGAAGTGTGGTGGTGTTTTAGAGAAGGGGAGGACTGTTTACAGGTTCGGTTTAATTGAGATACCGGACGTTGAGTGTTTGAAGTGTTCTAGCTGCGGTTATGAGACTTTCACTGAAGAACAGTTGCGTGCGGTTTTAAGGATTATAGGAGAGTTGGATGCTAATCTCTGGCTTTAACGGTTGAGAGGTGTTAGAGTTGGATGGTCGGGTGGTTTTAACCGCCGACCGGACTTTGATGAGCAAGTATCGTAACCATGTTTTTCTAGGTTTCAGTTCATGCGCTCCATCTAATGTTATCCCGGACTGGCTTTACAGTTTCCTATTCTTTCCACCTGTAGAATCTGAGAAAGGTGTGGTGGCTGCGGCGCCCTACGGTTTAAGAAAGATTGAAGCCGTGCTTCTATCAGAGGGTTTTAAAACGGTGACCGTTGACCCGGATCACCTTCACTTATATTTAAGGGATGCTGATATTCTAGGAGTTTACGCGATGGATCCGTTCGGTTTAGGCCCGGCTTCGACGACTCTGACAGCTTTCACACGCGGAGAGCCTTTTCTATCAAGGTATTTTCGAGGTTTACTCGCCTCTAAACCGGTTCAGGAAGCTAAAAGAAAAGGTTTAAAGATTATTATAGGAGGGCCGGGTGTCTGGCAGTTTAAGCTTAGAAACGGTTTCCTTGAAAGATACGGTGTAGACTGCGTTGTGGACGGTGAAGCTGAGAAAACTATCGGTGAAGTTATCCGCAGATTATTGAACGGTGAAAAAACGCCGGTATATTACACGGTGCCTGTCGAGGAAACTCCTAGCTTAAACGAGATACCTGTTATAAAAGCGCCTTCAATCGGCGGGCTTGTTGAAGTTGGGAGAGGGTGTTGCAGGGGATGCAGGTTTTGCAGTGTAACATTGAAGCCGTTAAGATGGATCCCCTATGATAGGATTATGGAGGAGGTGAAGGTTAACGTTAAATTCAACCGCAGTATCACATTACACGCTGAGGATGTGATGTTATACGGTTCATCTAACACGATACCGGATGAGAGTAAACTTTTAAAACTGCATAGGCTTGTTAAAGACGCGGGCGTATCGCTCGGTTGGAGTCACTGCTCGCTAGCAGCTGTCATGGTTAACCCGAGGTTATTCAGAGAGCTGGCCTCTATAATATTAGAGAACCAGGCTTGGTGGGGGGCTGAAATCGGGATTGAAACAGGCTCCCCGAGGTTAGCTGAGAAGATTATGCCGGCTAAAACACACCCGTTTAAACCGGTTGAATGGCCTAGCATAGTTAAACAAGCACTCGGTTTAATGCATGATAACATGCTGATCCCGGCTTGCACGCTTATATCAGGTTCACCGGGAGAAGTTGAAGACGACGTGGTTAAAACAATAGAGCTTGTAGAGGATCTTAAAAGTTACAGGTGTCTGATAGTCCCGTTATTCTTTGTTCCACTAGGGCGTTTAAAAAACGAAGAATGGTTTAAGAATTTTAAACCCGGCGGAGTATACGAGGAGCTTTTAATTAAATGTCTACGCCACGACCTCCACTGGATTAACAGTATCATCGAGATCGGTTTCAAAGACAGCTGGCAGGGGAGGCTGATAAGATTATTCTACAGGTTATTCGTTAAAATATTAGAGTATAATTTCACGCGAGCAGGGGTTTTAGCTAGATGAAAGCTTAATATCATAGATAAGCTTATAATATTTACAGGTGACCGGGTTGAAGGAAGTTATTAAAATGGATGGACGGCGGGAAGAGTTCAGCCGCGAGAAGATCGTAGTATCATGTTTGAAAACAGGAGCCCCGTTGCAGAAAGCCCGTGAAATAGCTGATAAAGTGGAGGCTGCTTTAAAGTTCCCGGCTAAAACAAGCGATATCAGAGACATGGTTTTAAAAGAGCTCGCTGCAGCTAACAAAGAGTGGGCTAACAACTGGTATCTCTACGATAAAGCTGTTAAAAAGAGAATCGTAAAATATTAATAATATATTATATAATTTTTTCTCGTTTTCAAACCGTTAAAACAGTATTCAGGGTCGGATACGAGTAAACCTGGTTTAACGTCGATTTCACTCTCCCTCTTTTTGTCTTTTAAATCTTGACATGGATCTTTCAGCATTCGATTAATCAGCAATATATCTCCCCCGTTTAAGTATTATATTTATTCTCTTTAATAGTATTTAAATTTTACGTTTTTATGTAGCTGTGCTACTTAAATTTTTAATTCATGTTGAATCTAATATATTTTTATAAATAGTAAAAGTCTTCTATTAATAGAAATATTAAATAATAATATATAGTATTAGCTTAAAAACTATTATTTCAAAAAATTATATTTATTTTAAATTCTATAAGTTTTTATTTAACTAAAAAGATAACTTTCAAGCTTAGCTCTAACAGCTTTAACCTCAGACGGGTCAACGTGGTGATACCAGTCCTTAAGAGTTTGAAAATCATCCCCGGTGATCCCGGCGATCATCTCCCAGCTGACACCAGCCTGTCTTGAAAGCACAACAAACGTGTGACGGAGCATGTGAGGCGTAAGCTTTAGTCCCATCGCTAAGCCAACCTGACGGGTTTGATTCCAGGCAGTCCACCTGGTGCCCGGAAACAAGGTTTTAAGGCTTCTAGCAGCCTTATAAATATCCTCTGTGATAGGAGCGGTTATCTCCTGCTTGTTTTTACGAGCCTTAAAAGTTAAAACATAGCCTAAAGTCGGATCATACTTAAAATTATCAGGTTTCAAGTTTATATAATCTGATACTCTTATCCCGGTTGTTATCATAACTTTAAACATTAAATAAAGCTCTTTAGAGAATTTTTCAGCGATTTTAAGGCATTCTAAAGCCTGCTCACGACTTAAATATTTCGGTATCGTCTTATGTCTGCGCACCTTTACCACCAACAAAATATCACATTTTGTTTGAAAAATAAGGTTTAAGTCGCCTTATTTTCTAGTATAAAATAGCGACGAACACTTAAAAAGATTACGGAAAACATAAAAAGCCCGTCAACCTTAACCGGAAGAGCCTCAAATTAAAAAATTTGCCCCAAAATCTAGAAAAGCGGCGCCGTGTTTTTCGAAAAATAGAAAAAACAGGCGGTTAACAGAAAGATAAAAATAAAATAAAAAACTAAACATTAAATTAAAACTTTAAATAAATTAAAATAAAATAATATAGGCTAAAAAAATAAAGAATTATAAAAAACTATAAGTAAAAATAGAAAGCTAATAATATAAAAATATAACACAATTATCATTTATAGAAAGAAAAAACAATAAAAAGAAAGCTAATCACAGTAAAAAATAATAATAACATGTCACTAGAATAAATATAGCAGGCGGTTTTATGCAGGAGACACCGCTTATAATATCAACAATACTGGCAACCGCGATACTATGGCTTCTAACAGCCCTCTACATATATTTCAAAAACCATAAAAAAGTCAACCCTCTAGCTCAAAGCTTCATCATATTATCGCTAACACTAGCAGCAGCCCTACCCTTAACAACCATAGAATTATATTATCCGAGAGGCTTCCCCTTCGCCACAGCCAACCTAGCCTACACAATACTAGTCGCAGCAGGCGTTCTAACCTTAACAAACGGTTTAATAAAAGTATACTACCAGAAAATCAACGCGAAACCTTTAATAATTATAGTAGCAGTCGCGGTCACAGTGTTAAAACTCTACGATTACATAGACTGGGTGATACTAGATCTACCAGCCGCCAAGCCTGTCAGCTTAACTGCAAGCACAATAATAGTGAGCATAGTAGCCGCGGTGATCCCGATCAGCTTAAAAGCTCATAGAAGAATACACTCAGACATCCTTAAAATAAAGCTTGAACTACTAGTAGCAGCCGCCGCATTCCTGTTAACAATAATATTAGTGATAACGATACCAGGTAACCCAGCCTACCCTTACAGATTCCAGATCAGTTTAACCCTACTCATACCGTTCACATTAACCGGAGTCCTCTCAGTAACATACCGGCATAAAGAAACACTCCAGTTAACCAGTATAACGGAGGAGAGTAGAGGAGAAAACATATACGAGCAGCAG
>JAHQXC010000026.1 GCA_029856525.1 Candidatus Odinarchaeia archaeon | reverse complement strand
ACCTGATTATGATAAATTCCCTGGAGCTGAGTACTCTATCGCATTTGACACAATATTCCCAGACGGTCGGACGCTTCAAATCGGGACCGTTCACTATCACGGCCAGAAATTCGCTAAATCCTTTGACATTAAATTCTTGGATAGTAACGGTGTAAATCAGTATGCTTATACAACATGCTACGGGTTATCGGAGCGTGTTATAGCTAGTTTAATAGCCATCCACGGTGACGATCACGGTCTTAAATTAAACCCTGAGATAGCTCCTTTAAAAATAGTTATAATTCCTATAACCTCAGGTAAAGAATCTGATACTCTAATACTAGACTACGCTAATAGAATAGCTGAGCAATTATCAGGTAAATTCACTGTGAGAGTGGATAACCGTGATTTACGGCCTGGTAGAAAATACTATGAGTGGGAGCTTAAAGGTGTTCCTGTTAGAATTGAAATAGGTTTAAAAGAGGTTGAAACAGGTTCAGTCACGGTTTTCAGACGGGATAACTTTAATAAAATTAATATGAAAAAAGATACTTTAGTCGAGGATATTGAGAAGCTTATGAATGAAATTAAAGAGAATATAATATTAGAAGCAGATAAAAACTTTGAATCGAAAATATATCAGAGCGAAGTATTCTTCTCATTCACAGAACAAGACGCTATATCTATTCTCGTAGACGAGGAGACAGGTGAATTTAAAGGCGGTATAGTCGAGGTCCCAGTGTGCGATGATATTAAATGCGAGCTGCAGATATCTAATTATCTGAATGTTTTAGGGGAACCGCTTGAACCTAGAAGTGTTAAAGGGAAGTGTATTTGCGGCCGTAAAGCAGTAAAAATTATAAGAGTTTCGAAACAATACTAACTTGTTTAACTGAAGGTTGGTGATGGAAACGTTTGAGAGACGTGATGAAATGGGTTATGACAGTGCGATAACTGTATTCAGCCCCGACGGCAGATTATTCCAAGTAGAATATGCGATAGAAGCCGTCCGACAGGGGAGTCCTACAATAGGCTTAAAGCTTAAAGATGCTGTTATCTTAATCGCTAGGAAAAAGGATATCCCTCCTTTAATGGAGAGTAAAAGCGTCCAGAAAATCTTTTTAATAGACTCTCATATAGGCGCCTCGATATCAGGTTTACACGCTGACGCGCGTGTGCTAATAGATTACGCTCGAGTTCAAGCTCAAATAGAGCGCTTAACATACGATGAACCGATAATGGTTGAAACTCTTGTTAAAAAAATAAGCGATCTTAAACAGCAATACACCCAGCAAGCCGGTGTCCGCCCCTTCGGAATCGCATTACTTATAGGCGGAGTTGACTCTAAAGGTCCAGCCCTCTATTCAACGGATCCAAGCGGAACCTACTACGGCTGGGATGCTACCGTTATAGGGAAGGACTCTAAGATAAAAGAGTATCTTGAAAAACACTATTCTAAAAAAATGAACTTAGATGAAGCTATCATCTTAGGACTTAAAGCTTTAAAAGCAGGTGAAGGCGAGCAGATACTTCCAGAAACTGTGGAAATAGGTTTCATCACAACTGAGACTAAGACTTTTAAAATCCTCTCGGAAGAGGAAAACAAGAATTATATAAGTAAACTTTAACCTACTGTTTTAGAGAATTCTTCACTTATTTTTTATTATAATTTATAATAATTATGTTAACTTGAACACATAGTCCGCGGTATTCTGTAAAGCGACGCTGAATCCTGGTTCAAAGCCTATAACAGCTGTTCCAAGATTTCTCTCCTTTAATTTATGGAGGATAGGCACGCATCTAGCATGCCGGCTGGCGATCGCTATGTAATCGAGGTCTAACTTGTTAATAAGCTCGATCACATCCATCGCCATTTTTAAATGTACATCTATAGTTGAGATAATGGGTTCGAAACCACTGTTAGATATAGCTTCGATAAGCTTCTCAGAAGCATGCTGATTTAAATAGACTCTGGCAACTTGAACCTTTCCGAGACTGCTAACAGCTTCTAAAATCTCTTCAAGCTTCACGTTAAACTCTTTTCTTAAAATATTAGGGCCATCCACTAACACCGCTATTCTCTTTTTAAAGAATGGGAGAATTTTTTTAGCCAGAGACCATCTTTCAACTTTTTCTTCCTGTACCGTTTTACTTTCTAGCTCAGCCGCTTCCCCGCTGTTAGTCTCAGAATCCTCTCTTAAACACATTTTAAAACCACCTTAACATATCTAGAATATGATGGATACATTTATCTCTCAGTTATAATTCCAAGTTTTCCTTAAATAATATTTCCTTAATAATATTCTTATATTTCTTTTTAACGGTGTATACTATAAATTTCCCATCGATTCATCAACCGCTTAAAAACAGCGGTCTTCTTGCATTGAAATTTATCTGCAGAGTGAATATATGTAGCAGGGTTGATGTGAACCAGCTTCAACCCTCTGTACTTTTTAACGCTAAGTTTGCGAGAGGAGAAGCCCGCTTCTAGACTGTTGTAGCTCACAAAAAATTATAATCTGTGAAAATATAAGCGTATCTGGTTTCTTAATCTAAACTCTTTAATCTCATTTTAAACTAGACTTTAAAGTTTCAAGTATTATGCGATTCGTCTCTTCAGGGGGGCTTGTCGTGTTAACCATGAATATTCGCGTAGACTCGAGGAGGGTTTTAAAGAATCTTCTTCTTATTTTTTCCTTGTACTCGTTTAACACAAGCGTATGCGGATTATAATAATCATTCGCCTCTAGATAGTTTAAAGCCTCTTCAGGTTCAACCTCTACAACCTTCCCCGCGTCATTGTAATCTCTCTTCAATAGTATAGTTGTCTTCAGCGTTGACATGGTTCTCAGCCTTTCTTTCCCTACAATCCAGTTTATATGAATTATAGATCTCCCCTTATTATCTAATTTAATCCTATGATAAATATTCTTATATTCAGGCCAGATGTCGATTATATCCGCTCTAATATAGAAGTTTTTCTCAGAGCTGAATGCTAAAATATCATGGGAACCGTATACTCTCGCATAAAACCAGTCGTCGCTGACAACTCTAATATCATTATATCTCAGTAAACCGTAGGTGTGCGTGGTTTTACCTGTTCCTGAAGGAGCTATTAAACACACCCCGCTTCCATTATAGTCTACGCATGCTCCGTGCACTGAGTAAATGCCGTGATTATCTTCTAGAATATCCCCTGCGTTTGATAGAGCTATAGACTTAATCTTACCATAATAGTCTATGTTAAACATTATAACAGTCTTAGAAACCGGGTCATACATTATTTGAGGCTCCATGTCTGGTTCGAATAGTACTAGCAGCCGGCCGTGTGAGCGGATATTCTCAGACATCGAATAGAAGTTCTCCTCCCAAGCGTCTTTAATCCACTCTGTATCTGTGATAAGCTTCACGCACACCCCGTATATATCAGCTTTCTTCTCGTATAGGAAGCGATCCCTGTATTTATCAAACCAAGCGTCTCTTTCACTTGTAGAAATAATTTTAATACCGTGATAGCTCATCAACTCACCTTCTTTAACATGATTTAATAAAGTCTGTTAATAAATTTATATCAGCGCTGCTCCTGTAATCGCTGGGAGAATTAACAACGCTTCGTATACTATAAAATTTAAAACTACGTGGATTATAGAGTGACCTATAAACAGGAAGAGGATCTGGGTTAAAGCGAACAGCGGCGTGTAACCGTTGGATACGAGGATTATGAGAGGTGTTATAAAAACTATAAGAGAGTAGAAGAATACAACTATTAAACTACACTTATAGCCGCCGCATATGACTCCTATCAGTAACCCTGTGAAGATAAGCACCACTGTTAGAATATACTCTCCTATTAAAAGTAGGGGAAAAGCGGAGAATTGAATAAGACATATTTCAAGTAGAATTATCTTAACGCGCTCTAAACCATCTGTTAAACTATCAGCTAAGCTACTTAGAGAGGCGCCTAAAACAAGAAAGTAAATTAGAAACCAAGCTGATAATAAACCGAATGTAAACGCTAATACTGCTCTGATTTTCAAATCATACACCTTAATTTTCCTCAGCTATAAGTTAATCTATTTTAAAAATAATCATAAACTTTCTCATAGTTAAATCTTGTTTTCAACATTAGAATCTAGTAGACTGCGGTTAATCTTTTTACCTGAAAAACTGTAAACTTCGATTTCTATAATAGCGGTTTTTTCAATTTTACCCTGCTTCATAAACCTTTCTCTGCTTCTCTCAGGGTTGCTTTCATGTTTCTCTATTAACATGCTTAAAGCTCTTCTTTTAATCTTCTCATCGATTATGATTTTAGCTGTCCCTGTGAATTGAACAGTTTTAAACGCGTGAAGGCACATTCCATCCATGTAACCGTCGTCTTCTAGAATCTGCCCGTAAACCCTCGGGTTAGCTTCAATATAATCGAGTTTTCTACCCTTAGTTGCACAGTGAAAGTAGAAAGAGTATTTTTCAAAGTCGAACACGTATGTCACAGTAACCAGATAAGGGTTATGATCTTTGCAGAGAGCCAGCGTCATATATCTCTGTCTATTTATGATATCTAATATCTCCTGTAAATCTGTTATCGCTCTTTCAGGTCTCCTATTATGGTAGTGCTCCAAAAACATCCCTTATCTAAGATCGCTAATCATCTAACAGTTAGAGATGATCTTAATATTATATATAAGTTGCTTAAAAATAATTTAACTATGAAGTATAATCGTATAAACGATTATATTATTCTCGCTCTTATAATTATAATACCTTTAACATGCTTTATCCTCTCCCTTCTACCAGTAGACGTTCAAGGCTCTCTTATGCTTCAAACAGGAGTGTGGAATCCTCTAACACTTTTCACATCTATATTCATTCACTTAAACCAGCTTCACTTATCAAGTAACATAATCTCTTTTCTCATAATCTCTATAATATTATACTTAGTGAACTGGAAGGCGGGGGCAACCAGTATTCTTTTAAAATTAATGTTGTTAACTATTTTTCTAATACCAGTCGTGTACAATATTTTCTTCAATTTTTACGCCACGCTTATTATAAGAGAATCGTTTACCTCCTGCGGGCTTTCAATAGCTGTAGCAGGCTTACTTGGTTTAACGATCCCTTCTCTAAGAATATTTTTAATAAAACCGGTGCAAGATAATTACATACTTAACAGCTTCACTTTTTCTCTGCTCATGTTAACGTTAACCGTGATCTCTCTTCCAAGAATCTTCGACCCACTCTGCTTGATAATTTTTATAGGAAGCTTAGCCTTAAGCTTAATATTTTTATCGAAGTCGCGTCGACTGCTCGCAGACTTATTTAAAAAAGACTTTTACTCTAAACTGATTATCTTAGTTACGCTTCTAACTTTGACGGTATACTATACGTTAACCTACTTTCTTTTCCCGGCTGATATCTTCGTATTTGAAGATGTCGTAATTGATGTGACGGCGCATCTAGCCGGGTTGCTTTCAGGAATAGTACTCGGCTTAACCGCGGTGTGGGATTTTAAAAATCGATTAAATTTAAGTTTATCAGGAAAATAATAGAAAGCTTAGCCCGTTAAGCTAAGCTCACAACGGCGCCCCGTCTAACTGAAATAATAACGGTTTCAATATTCTAGATAACTGGGATAATCGTTTAAACTGTGAAAGCGCCTTCTCATATTTATTCATATTAAAACCTTCCACTGATTCCATGTAGCCGTCGTGGGCCTCCTGAAATATATCGAATAGTTTAGGGGGAAGCCATAGTCTTTCATTATCTATGTCGAATGCAACCCCTCGATAGTATGCGTCACCCCGTTTCCGGAATATTTTAGCTAGACTATAATCCACGCAGCAGAATCCGCCTGGTATTTTTATATCATTAGTTGTTCTCCGATCGAATTGACAGACTCCGAAGCCGTGCATTATCCCAATACACTTTCCTAGTAATCTCACCTCATCCTCTAAATTATAGTTTTCCGGCTTAGTTAACATTTCTCTAAGCGTCGGCCCCTCCACGTACTCTAATATAGTATACCTGTAGTCTCTCCACTGAGCGAGGAATTCTTGAAGGTGCTGATCTCTGATTTTTTTAACACGGCTTGAAGTAATTTTAGGAACATATAAAGGGTATTCTCCTTCAGATAGCTTTTCTCTCAAATATTTTAAGACTTTTATCTCATTCTCCCATCTTAACTGAGAGTTTTTTATATGATAGTCTTGGCTGATTATCTTCAGTTTAGCTAGGAATGGGGATAGGACATTCCATTTGAAAACGTTTTTTATACCATCCTCAAACTTCATATAGTGTTTTTCAATATTCCCGCTTTCATCTATGATAATTATTTTATAACCATCAGTGAACATCATATGATGGGATTCTATTTTCACATTCACCTATACTCCCCCAATCATCGAAACAATTTTTAGCTGTTTAAAATAGTAAATTATTTAACAAATAATATATGAATATTTTAACTTATACTCTGTTAAATATCGCTTAGTTTTCGCATCGAACAGTTTAATTACAATTATAAGATTCTGCATGTGTTTTAAAAAATAGTTTCTCTTATTTTCTCGCTTTTACCTCTTCTAATAGTCTGCCTACAGCTCTGGACACCGCGTATGGTGAGAATAAAGGTATAACTATTATTTTCTGTATAGCGCCTATTATCACATTAGTATCTAAGGCTGAAAGCTTCTCAACTCCTATTATTTTTCTACCCCGTGTTACAGCCACCGCCCAATCGTTTTTATATTTTCCAAGGGAGACCATGTAGGATGTTGAAGGTATAGGCTGCTGTTCTGTTAGTATCTGGAATGGTTCCCCTTCGAAGTCTAATACTCTCCCTGGAATTGTATCTAAGCCTTCAGCTATTCCGGGTGTTGATGGTATTATCGGTCTGCTTTCAAATTCAGGGATCTCTGGTTCTATTTCACGTTTTTTAATCACGGATTCAACAGGGATAACAGGCTCTTCTTTAACAGGTTTCTCAGTTAATGGCGGTGGAGCGTACTCTACTAGGCCTGTTCTCTTCAAAATTAATTCTTTAATCTCTTTTTCTTTTCCACCGAATTTAGATTCAGGTGTGAAAGTGACTTTATCACCTTCAACTCTGAAGCTGCACAGAGGGCCTGAAGGCTCCTCAACCTGGTATACTATAACTCCTTCTTTTGTAGTTTTTCGGCTGACGAATATCTCCTTGAAATATTCTAGTATAACTGTTAAAATGATTCCGGCTTTAATCTCGCCGATTTCATTATCCAAATTTAACCCTCGTAGACTATTGTTAAACTCTTCTTTTAGATTTTAAAACATCCGTTAATAAAAGTGTTTTGTTAGTTTTCTATTATCCGGTTAAGCTAGCTTTTAATATTGTTTAACATAATATTTTTAATAAGTTTAAGGTGGTTTTCATGTCTGATAGTATTCAAAACGCGCTTATTAAAAAAATAGAGGAGCTTATCAGCTTGAATAATTCTCTTAAAACCCTTTTCAAAGAGCTTATCGGAATTGTTGCAGATAAATTCGAGCAGATTCGCGTTTCACTCAACCAGTTGAAGGAGCAGAAAATAGATGTTAAAGAGTTATATGATCGAGTGATGAGGATAGAGGAGGCTGTTAGAAATTTAACTGTTAAACCCTCGGTCGCCGTTCAACCTGAAGTGAAACCTGTAGAAGAGGTTAAGGTTGTTGAAACAACGGTTAAACCTGTAGCCGAGCCTGCGAGCCCTCCGGTTCAAATATCTCACGTAACCCCTTCCAGGGGACCTGTGGATGATATATTCAGATATATGGAGTCTAGCTTAGAGAGGGAGCTTTCAGGTGAAGAGCTTGCAAGGGAATTTGAAACAGCGCGCGATAAATTAATGGAGTATCATTCTTTTCACCCAGTTTACCATGAGATCGCTCGTGTTATAAACACTCTGAGAAAATATAAGGATTCTAAGCTTACAAAAAGAGATGTAGAGGAGTTAACAGCTCAAATAGAACACTGGCGTGACCGAATGTTAGGGTGAAATATAATCTAAAAAAATATGATGTGAATAATTTTTACTCCTGTAATATTAGAATGTCTTCGCCTTCAACTTTAACCCTGTATACAGGCTCATCTTCTAAAGGTTTGCTGAGTGGTATTTTCGGCTTCGAAACAGATTTCCCTGTGGTTACATCGAACTGTGCTTTATGTCTTGGGCAAGTTACTATCGCTCCTTCTAATATACCTTTTCCAAGATCCCCGCCTTTATGCGTGCATCTGCCTCCTATCGCATAATATTTTCCATTCACGTTAGCTATTAGAATTTCTTTCTCTCCTAGTTTAACTGTTTTCATCGCGCCGACTGGTATTTGAGATTTTTCAGCTACTTTCACATAGCTCATATTTACTTCTCCAATGTTTTTAAATTATTTTTTAATTATATAATATTAAAATCTATCTAATAATTATTTAGTGAATAAATGGTTAAATAAAAGAGCAGCAGTAACCGATAAAATTCTCTTTTAACCCGAGTTTTCCAGCGTAGTTTAACGCCTCCTGTGTTGGGAAAGCGATCCCGTTAACGCCGGCTTTTATAGCGAGAAGATCTGTTTTAACCTTGTGAAGCCCTCCTGGTCTAGCGCATCCTAATAGAATTTTCTTCATGGGATTCATCAACCTTGCAATCGTGATTATCCGCCCTATTTCTAATGGTTTAGGCACCCGGTTGCCGAGCTCACCAGGATCTAAAGGTTTTAAAGCCACGATAACTATATTCGAAGCTTTACTTTTACTTATCATTTCTAAGGCTTTCAGCTCTCCTTTCACCATACCTTTATTCAACCCCACCACTATATGGGGGCTCACCTCTAAGCCTGCTTGGATTAAATTATTTAAAGCTTTTTCAAAGTCCCCGGGTTTCTTATCTAAATGATATATTTCTCTTATAGTCTCCTCGTCACCTATTATATCGATCATAGCGGATTCAACACCCGCTTCTTTAAGCATTCTCGCCGTCTGATAGTCTATTAAACCCGTGTGCACCGCGATCTTCATTCCAAATTTTTTCCTTAGAAGGCTTATGCTCTCTATGAAAGGTTTTAAAGGAACTGAACCATTTAAATCAGATCCCCCGCTGATTAACAGGCCTCGGCAGCCGTTATTGTAAAGACTTTCTCCGAGTTTTAAAAGCTGTTCAGGTGTTGTAGCGCTATGCATGGATTCTAAAAGCCTTCCTTTACAATGCTCACACATTAACAGGCATCTTCTACCTGTAACTGAAACAGATTGAAAAATATTTTTAACCGGTTTTTTAAAACCCTCCGCATCGTATTCAAGTATACTAGGAGCGTAAAAGTTAATCCACTGTCCGTAACACTCTCTTGTAAGACTCCACGCACGTTGTAAATATTCAGCGAACTCGTAGGGTGGACTGTTAAATATTACACTCGCTTCCTTATGAAAACTCATTTTCAACCACTAAGATGTATAAGATTACATTGAATAATAAACTGCCCCTCTCTATCGGATGGGGTTTCCCGCTTCAATGATGGAGCTTGCCGGTGTTTCGACCGGGGGAGGCTCCGTGTCAGCAGGCGTCTCTATCCTTTTTGAAGATTGGATACTATAAATATTTTTCGTCTTTCACCCCGCCGATAAAGTTAAAATAGTTTTATATACTGTTTTTTTAATTTTTTCATGATCTTAAATGGAGACTTGGAGAGTTGTAGACACAGGGCTTTTAACAGGAGCTGAGAATATAACCCTCGACCGGGTTATCCTAGATGCTCGAGCTGAAGGATTAATACCTAATACTTTCCGTTTTCTAAGATTTAACCCGCCTGTAGCCCTCGTAGGTTATCATCAATCAGTTGAACAGGAGATTCGAATCTCATACTGTAATGAGAATAATATTGATATTAACCGGAGGATTACTGGAGGAGGGGCTATATACTTCAGCCCGGAGCATCTTGGCTGGGAGTTATTCGCTACACTAGACGGTGATAGATTCCCGTATAAAGTTGACTTACTTTACAGGAAGCTTTGCACGGCAGCGGTTAAAGGTCTTCGTAAACTAGGGTTGAAAGCACGCTTCCGACCGAAGAACGATATAGAGATAGGTCATCGGAAGATAAGCGGGACAGGGGGAACCAGCAGCGGCGGGGCTTTCATGTTTCAAGGTACTCTGCTAGTTGATTTAGATGTTAACAGAATGCTCCGGGCTTTAAAAGTACCTGTGAAAAAGCTCTCTGATAAAGAAATAGACAGTCTTAAAGAGCGGGTGACAACTATAAAATGGGAGCTAGGTTATATCCCCTCTTATAACGAGATTAAAAAGGCTATTTTAGAAGGGTTCAGCGAAGAATTTCAAATACAATTTGAAGAACAGGAGCTTACAGAATTTGAGAGAAGAGAGTTTCTACGCAAACTCCCATATTTTAAATCAAGGGAATGGATTTACGGGATCAGATCAGCTGGAAACCAGGATAACGCTGTTTTCACATTGAAGAAAACCCCGGGCGGGCTTGTTAGATTAGCTTTATCCGTGGACGTTGAATTAAACTCGATAACATCAGCTTTCATCACAGGTGACTTCTTCGCTTACCCTCCCGGCATTATATACGATTTAGAGGCTGGTTTAAAGCATATACCCCTCGATATGAGAGAAATAAACAGGATTCTACTTAAAATAAGTAGACGTGAGTTTCAAATCCCAGGGGTTAAAATAAGCGACTTCAAACTCTTATTCAAAGAGGCTGTTGAAAGAGTAAAATATACCAGGTACGGTTTAACTCTCAGTGAGATAAATAACCTCTTTCTCGTGAATGAGAAACTCGATTATTTCCTCACTAAAGGCGTGGATACTCTACTATTACCTTACTGTTCGAAGCTTGTCGGCTGCGAGTACAGGCATAAAGAAGGGTGCACGCTATGCGGTTTATGTACAGTAGGCGACGGTTACAAGCTTGCTTTAAAATATAATCTTAAACCGTTCACTATAGTAAACTACGAGCATTTAGAAGAGAAGCTAGCTGAACTAGATGAAGCCGGCTCGAAAGGTTACATCGGATGCTGCTGTGAACAATTTTACGAGAAACATCAACCAGACTTTGAAAAATTTAAAACACCGGGGTTGCTTATTAACATTGAGCAGACTACATGCTATGATCTAGGCTTAGAGAAAGAAGCGTATAAGGGGAGATTTGAAAGTCAAACCTCTCTTAACACTCCTCTCCTAGAGAAAATGCTATACTTGATATTTAAAAAATAAAGGACAGGTATCTAACTATATCGAAATATATTTATATGATTAAATTCTCTAATTAAAACTGATTTTTAAAGCTCGTAACGCTATGGGAGGGAGCTTATGAGCCGAATAATCTTAACCGCTGATGAAACCCTTATGACAGAGTACGGTGGGGCATCCTTCTTAGGGTTCATATTATGCGCTCCCCGTCGAATACTCCCAAACTTTCTAGTAAAATATATTATATGCCCACGCCCTAGAATGGTAAACGGTGAAGTTTTAGCCCCCCCATACTCTCTGAGAAAAGTTGAAGCAGCCCTAGTTAATAACGGTTACAATAGAAGTGATATAAAATTCATTCACCCTTCTAAACTGGAGGAAGCAGTCTCCAAGGAGACGAAGATAATAGGAATAGATGCTGTCGACCCGATGGGCCGCGGCCCCGTGTCATGGACTTTACGCCATCTTCTAGGAGGAGGTAAACCAGCAACACAGTTAGCTTTCCTCTCATTAATGAAGAAGATTAAACCTCTTAAAGAAAAATATGGTTTCAAAGTTATTCTGGGAGGCCCTGGATCCTGGCAGGTTACTGATAGAGAGGCTGAACTATTAGGCATAGACGTAAGATACTATGGGCAGGCTGAAGTCACCTTCCCTGAAATAGTAGGTAAACTCATTAAAGGCGAATCTGTCCCATCGGTGGTTAAAGCTACACCGCCTAAACCTGATCAAATCTACCCGATTCTAGGACCGGCTAGATGCGGTTTCGTTCAAATAACAGAAGGCTGCGGTAGAGGGTGCAGATTCTGCGGTCCAACCCAGGTTCCATGGAGAAGTATCCCCCTAGATATAATAGAGAGGGAGGCTAAGTTAAGCATAGCCGCAGGGGAGAAAAACCTGTATCTTCTAAGCGAAGACTGGTTAAGATACGGGGCGAACGGTTTCCGGGAACTTAACATACCAGCTATAGTAAAACTTCTTCAAACACTTAGAAGCATACCTGGAGTGGATAAAATAGTATCCACTCACGTTAACTTCAGCACTTTGAAGCTGGCTGGTGAAAAACCAATTCAAGAATTAAACTATTACATGGGTGTTAACGAGAAAGAGCCGTGGATTGGGCCTCAAATAGGTTTAGAGACAGGCAGTCCACGTTTACTTGAAAAATACATGCGCGGCAAGGTTCTCCCCTATACACCTCAGGAATGGCATGAAGTAGTGGTGGAAGCCTGCCAGATTCTTAAAGACGTCTACTGGTATCCTTGCATAACAATGATCACAGGTTTACCTGAGGAGACAGATGATGACATAATGCTTACACTAGAACTTTTAGACGATCTTAAAGGCACACCCGCCTGGTTCTTCCCGTTATTCTTCATACCTATAGGTATCAGCGCTCTAAGCGGTGAAGAGTTCTTTAAAACATATCTTATGAATGATGCACGCTGGGAGCTTGTAACTAGAAGCTGGAAGCTCAGCGCCGCCTTCGCCTTAAAATATATTAAACACGTAACATCCGGTGCGAAAGCCTCTCTAACACAAGTCTTCTTAAACAAGCTTTTCTCAAGACTATCAGATGAAACCATAAGATTCATAGATAAAATAGGAAATCATCCTGAGCAGATGCTTACAATGCTTAGAAACGTGGATTTAACTAAACCCGGTAAACCGTTGATGAAAGCCTTAGTCTCCGTTATCGCAAGATAACCATGCCAGTTAAAATTTCATAATTCCCTTTTCCTACTATTCTCCTAAACAATTTATAAGATGATCAGCCTATAAGTTAATAGTATAAAAGTATTCTGGAGGTATTTGAATGGATTATGAGATAAAGTATAGTCCTTCTTATTCAATGCTAGTAGTTAAACTTAAACCCGAGGAGACGATAACAGCTGAAGCCGGCGCTATGACTTATATGACCCCTAACCTGGAGATTAAAACAAGGAAAAGAGAGGAGGGAATTTTAAAATCTCTTAAAGTAGCTATACTAGGTCAGCAATCATTCTTTGTTAACGACTATACTGCACGCGGCGGTCCAGGTGAAATAGGATTAGTATCCGCACCATTAGGAGATATTGTGAAACTAGATGTGAACGCTAAAAACGGTTATATAATCCAGCAGTCAGCTTACATCGCTTCAACACCAGGTGTAGAGCTGGATACAAAATGGCAGGGTTTCGTGAAAGGGATATTCGGTCAAAGCTTATTCATGATCAAAGTTGAAGGGGAAGGCCAAGTGTTTTTAAACAGTTTCGGAGCCCTAGACAAGCATACGCTAAAACCGGGTGAAAGCATCATAGTAGACAACTATCATTTAGTCGCATTCACGAATACATGCGAGTACACGGTGAGAAAATTCGGCGGATTAAAATCAACCCTACTAGGTGGAGAAGGCCTAGTAACAGAGATAAAAGGACCGGGGGAAGTATATATTCAAACCAAAAACCTAAGAGAATTCGTAGAATGGCTCTGGACTCTAATAGGGCCGAGAATAAGCAGAGCAAGATAAAAATTTTAATATTCATCTTTAAACTTTTACTGCGTTCAACAAGCGAATCATATAACCGTCCGGAAGAATCTGAAATATAAATCTCAGTAAATAAAAGTTAATGAAGACATATTATAAAATTTCGTTAAAAACTGAAACACTATTCCTTGAAACCTATTCTCTAATTCTAAGAGGTTTCCACAATATTTATTTCTGCTGCCTATAACCTAGGGAAACAGGGTTGAAACTTTTGTTTTAGTTGTATCCGCTCATTTTTCTCCATTTATTTTGTGCTTTTACACAAAATATTTATATGTTTAAACTCTAACTGTTTAAGTATCTATTAAGGGAGTTGTTTTTATGAGCTCAGGGAGTAAGCTTGAGGATGAGAGTTTAACTAAACGTTTAAGCTCTGTGAAGAATATTATCGCTGTTATGAGCGGTAAGGGCGGTGTCGGTAAAAGCACTGTGACGGTTAATCTCGCTGTAGGTTTAGCTAGCCGCGGTTTTAAGGTAGGTGTTTTCGACGCCGACTTTCACGGGCCTTCCGTTTCAAAGATGCTAGGGGTTAGTGAAGGCTTATATGGCGCGGATAATTCTCTGATTTTACCGAGCGGGTTACTCGGAGTTAAAGTTTTAGCGATTGATTTAATGCTTCCAGATAAGACTATGCCTGTGATCTGGCGTGGTCCTATGAAAGGGAATATGATTAAACGTTTTCTCTCAGATGCTGATTGGGGGAGTCTAGATTACCTGCTAATAGATTTACCTCCAGGAACCGGTGATGAGCCTTTAAGCATAATGCAGCTTATACCATCGATTAAGGGAATAATACTTGTAACTCACCCTTCACAGTTATCCGAGTTTATCGTGGATAAAGCGGGTAACATGGCTAAAATTCTACGGATACCTATTTTAGGTGTTGTAGAGAATATGAGCTATTTTAAATGTCCAAACTGCGGTTCCATATACTATATTTTCGGCGAGGGCGCTGGGGAGAAGATAGCCAGCTATCTTAACACGGTTTTGCTCGCTAAAATACCTTTAGACCCGGAGGCTTCTAAGCTGGCTGATAACGGAACGCCGTTAATACTTTCTAAGGGTGAAAGTGAATCTAAACAGGCTTATGAAAAACTGGTTGACGAGGTTATTAAAATATTAGATAAATAATTGTAGCGGTGTTAATTTTGAGTTTAATTTATGGGCCGGTTCCGTCTTGGAGATTCGGGCGTTCACTAGGTGTGGATGTAACTACACTGCCTAAGAAATGCAGTTACTCTTGCATTTACTGTCAGCTAGGGAGAACTGAGCTGTATGTTTCAAACCCGGAGGAGATTCAAAACAAGCTTCCCACACCTAAACAGGTGAGAGCGGCTTTAGAAGAGTATTTAAGTAGAATTGAATTAGATTCGATAGATTTCGTTACAATCTCCGGGACAGGGGAGCCGACCTTAAATCTTTCACTCTCAGAAATAGTGGATAATATACGTGAGCTTATCGGTGGAAAACCGCTAGGTATTTTAACTAATTCTTCTCTGATTCCACGTCAAGATGTTTTTCAAGCATTACTGAATTTCGACTTTGTAAGCGCTAAATTCGACGCAGGGGATGAGAGAGCATATAAAATAATTAACAGGCCTTGTAAAGGTCTTCCCGGTTTAAATGAGATAAAAGACAGTATTAAAAATCTTAAAGAGAGGTCTAAAGGTGTTGTAGCTTTAGAAACCATGCTTCTGAGAACTAAACAAGGTTTTTCAAATATTGAAGGCGAATACTACGTGAATCTGATTGATGGTATTTTAGATATAAACCCGCATATCGTGCAACTTTACACTCCTTGGAGGCCGTCAGCTGAAAGCTTTGTTCAACCAGTTGCATTAGAGGAGCTTAAAAAAGCAGCTGATGTGTTAAATAGTAAACTTGGCGAGAAAAGGATTTGGGTTTACGGAGTGCATGACGCGCGTGGACGTAAAGTGAAGTGGAAGAGTAGCGTTGACGCAGAGCACACGATACTTGATCTACTTACCAGGAGACCGTGTAGGATAATCGATATTACAAGTGATTTGAATATTTCTCTGGGTGCGGCTATTGAAGTTTTAAACCGTCTTATAGCGAGTAATATTTTAGAGGTTAAGAGAGTAGGGGATGATGCTTTCTATTATGTGAAGAAATTAAATTGAGGTATTTATTGATGGGTGACCCTGAGAAGATAATTAAAGCGAGAGAATATGTTAAGAAAGGTTTCGAATACTATGA
>JAHQXC010000083.1 GCA_029856525.1 Candidatus Odinarchaeia archaeon | reverse complement strand
ATAATATTATTGTCATAGTGGAGTTGAGGAAGCTTGGTTAATTGATGATTAACGTGAGAGCAGGATCAGACGGTTTCACTTTGGCAATCAGTTTAAAAACGCTGGAGCTAAGTCAACTCTAAGCTGTCTGTGAATTGAAAACCTCTACACCGCCTCGTTGTAGAGGCGACCGCGGTAAATCTCTTATCGAAGCAGGAACTGCTAGGAAGCCAGGCAGCTTATAAATAAATATTAGATGAGAGTAATAAACAATACTGGTGTTAGCGTATGAGTGAACTTATCTCAAAAGATGTTGTTTTACACGTCGCTTGGTTAGCTAGAATATTTTTAACAGATGAGCAGGTTGAAGAGATGACTAAACAGTTCAATGAGATTCTCCTATATTTCAGAAAACTTGACGCTGTTGATACTAGTAACGTTCCATTAGAATTATATGTGACACCTCTAAAAAATATTGCACGCGACGATATTGTAGGGGTGTCTTTGAACCCTGATGAAGCTTTAAAGAACGCGCCTAAGAGAGAAGGCAGGTATTTTAAAGCGCCTAAAATGATGTGATTGAAATGAAACGGTTATATGAGAAACCCTTATACGAGTTAATTGAGCTTATACAAAACCGGGCTATATCCGTTGAGGATTTAACATGCCAGTTATTAGAGAATATTAAAAGAGTTGAACCTGAAATTCATGCTTTTATAAATCTATTCGGTGATGAAGCTGTCGAGGAGAGTGCGCGTATAGATAATATTATAGCTGAAACCCGCTCTTCTCTAATGCCGGGGATCTGTGTCGCTGTAAAAGATAATATTTCCTATAAGAATCATCCTACTACATGCGGTTCTAAAATTTTAGAATCTTATAGTCCACCTTATAATGCTACTGTAATCGAGAAAATTCTATTACAAAACGCGATTATACTCGGTAAGACAAATATGGATGAATTTGCTATGGGGTCTTCAACGGAGCATAGTTATTTCGGGCCTACTAGAAATCCGTTTGACACAACGAGGGTTCCAGGAGGCTCTTCAGGCGGAAGCGCTGCAGCTGTAGCGGCTAACGAGGCTGTCATCGCTTTAGGAAGCGACACAGGCGGTAACCATATACTTTAAAGTATATGGCCGTAGGTGTGCGACAGCCTGCAAGTTTCTGCGGGGTCGTCGGCTTTAAACCCTCATATGGGCTTGTGAGCAGATATGGTTTAATAGCTTACGCTTGCAGTTTAGATCAGATAGGTCCTATCGGCAAGAATGTTAGAGACGTCGCGATGCTATTTGATGTGATAAAAGGATATGATAAACATGATTCTACAAGTTTAAATTTCGATATTGGAAGCGCTTCATCCCACTTGTTTAATGAAATTAAAGATATTCATATAGGGGTAGTTAAAGAATTCTTTGGCGAAGGAACCGATACACGTGTAGAGTCATCTGTGTGGAATGCGATTAAAAAATTAGAGTCAATTGGATGCAAATACGACTTTATATCCTTACCTTACTTAGAGTATGCTATCCCCGCTTATTATATTATAGCCATGTCCGAGGCGAGTTCGAATCTAGCTAGGTATGACGGCGTCAGATACGGTTATCGAGCGGATTTAGAATCTGACTGGAACGATGTTTTTTCAAAAACAAGACAGGAAGGCTTTGGATTAGAAGTTAAAAGGAGAATTCTACTTGGAACGTTCGCGTTGACAGCAGGTTACTTCGATCAATATTATTTAAAGGCTTTAAAGGTTAGAAAATTAATTCAAGAAGATTTTAAAAAAGCTTTTAAAAAATACGATATACTAGTAGGCCCAACTTCTCCAATACTCCCATTTAAACTAGGGGAGAAAATTTCAAACCCGCTGGAAATGTATAGAATAGACGTGGACACTGTGCCTGTTAACCTTGCAGGTCTTCCAGCTATATCAATACCATGCGGGTTAGTTTCAGGTCTACCGGTCGGTATCCAGCTTATAGCCGATTTCACCGAGGATTTAAAGCTTTTAAATCTAGCTTATAAGCTGGAGTGTGAACTGAACCTTAAACTTAAACCTGATATAGTGGCGGGGGATTAATTTGAGTGAAACAGAGCTTGTTATAGGTCTTGAATGCCACGTTCAGCTTTCAGCGCTTAAAACTAAACTATTCTGCTCCTGTAGCGCGGATTATAGGGAGCTTGAACCTAACACGGTGGTCTGCCCTACTTGTTTAGGCTTACCAGGATCTCTGCCTGTTGTAAATAGGGAGGCGATTAACCTCGGTTTAAAGGTTGCTAAAGCATTAAACTGTGAGATATCTGATAAAATCATATTTTTCCGTAAAAACTACTATTATCCTGATATGCCTAAAAACTTTCAAATCAGCCAATATGATAGGGTTGGTGGGATCCCCTTAGGCCGAGACGGATATATAAATATTAAAACTGATTCAGGGGTTAGAACTGTTAGAATAAGAAGAATACATTTAGAGGAGGACCCGGCTAAAATCGTATACATCGGATCTATTTCAACTTCTCCATATAGTTTAATCGATTACAACCGCGCCGGTGTCGCTCTTTTAGAAATAGTCACTGAACCAGATCTAACCTCCGATGAAGAGGCGCACATGTTTTTAAAAAAGCTCAGGTCTATAGTAGAGCATCTAGGTGTATCTGACGGTAACTTACCGGGTGCTATGCGTTGTGACGTGAATATTTCTCTTAGAGGGGGTAAAAGAGTTGAAATAAAAAATATCTCTTCTTTTAAAGAGGTTAAAAAAGCTATTAAATACGAGTTTTTAAGGCAGAAACAGCTTTTAAAACGCGGTGTTACTGTTGAACAGGAAACCAGGCATTGGGATGAGATTAGGAAGATCACGGTTTCAATGAGAAGTAAGGAAACTGAGCAAGATTACCGTTACTTCCCGGAACCTGATCTTGTTCCAATCCATATCCCCGTAGAATGGTTGAATAAAGTTTTAGTTAACTTACCTGAGCTGCCTGAAGCGCGGAAAACACGGTTAATCACTCAATACGGGCTGCCGGCCCACGACGCTGAAGTTTTAACTAACAGTAAAGCTTTAGCGGATTTCTTCGAGGAAGCAGCTAAGCTCTATAAAAATTATAAAAATATCAGTAATTGGATGATGGGAGATCTGCTACGGAATTTGAATGAGCTTGACATAGAAATATCAGAATCTAAAATAACCCCTGAGCTTCTCGTATCAATGTTAAAGTTAATCGATGAAGGTGTTATCAGCGGGAAGCTTGGTAAAATTATTATAAGAGAGATTATTCAAACAGGAAAAGACCCTAAAACACTAGTTGAAGAGAAAAAGCTTATAAAAATCTCAAGCGAGGAGACTCTTAACCTCTATATAAATCAGGTTTTCCAAGAATACCCTGGTGCTGTTAAAGACGCTTTAAAAGATGAGAAGGCTATTCACTACTTAATCGGTCAGGTCATGAAGAAAACTGGTGGTAGAGCCGACCCTGATCTATTAAATAATCTTGTTAGAAAAAAGCTTTCAGAAATATCTTCAAGTATTCTTTGAAAATCTAGTTAAACTTAAAAACCAGTTTTATTAAAGTTAATAACAGGTGGTTTTTTTGAAGAAAGACGTTGAAATAATAGAGCATGCTAAAATAGCCGACTCCCAGATAATTCTTCTAGGGCTGCCGGACACCGGACTTGTAGGCGTTATAGCCGCGGCTCACATTTTAGAAACTAATAAAATGGAGTATTTAGGTTCAATCGACTCTATTTACTTTCCCCCAATGATTGTTATTCATAATGGGGAGATAATGGCGCCTGTCCGAATATACGGTAAAGATAATATTATCTCTCTCATATCCGAGATAACAGTGCCTGTTAACGCTATAAACAATTTCGTTGATGGTATCGTAGCCTGGCTGGAGGAGAAGAAACCTAAGCTTGTTCTTTTCTTAGGCGGTCTGCCGGCTCCTAATAGATTAGAGCTTGAAAAATCCACCTGCTACGCTATCCCTACAACCATGGAGCTTGCTAAATTATTAGAACGCGCTAATATACCTCAACTGGTAGAAGGCGTGATGGTGGGTCCTTACGCTCTTCTATTAAAAGAGTGTAAGAGAAGGAATATCCCTTCGATAGCGCTTTTAAGCGAATCTTACGCAAACTATCCTGATCCAGGTGCCGCTGCTTCAGTAATCGAGGCGTTAAATAAAATAATAGATTTAAATGTTGAAGTTGAAAGCTTATTGAAGAAAGCTGATGAGATCCGGTTGAATATGAGAGATTTAATGAGAAGAACAGCTAAAGAAATGAAGCAGGCTGAAAAAGCCAGAGAATATGAGCTTCCACCATTATACATGTAAAGGTGGTTTAATATGTCCGAGGACGAGGATTACGGTTTAAGCGAGTATATTGATAGGCTTCTACAGAAGTTTAGAAGAGAATTCAACCGGTTCTTCCAGCTACCGGACCTTACCACAGAGTTAAGCTGGGATATTGAGGAGGGCTGCATGGAACCCCTGTTTCAAGTTCAAGAAAGAGAGAATGAAATAATTGTAACCGCGGATCTTCCTTTAGTTAGAAAAGAAAGTATTAGAATTAAAGCTGATGAGCAATCGGTTGAAATATCCGCTGAGACTGTTAGAGAAGTTGTTTACGAGAAATGGTGGGCTGCTCAGCGGAGAAAGAGCTTCTGCAGATTTCATAAGAGGATAACTTTACCGGCTAAAATAATACCTGAAAAAGCTAAAGCTAATTTTAAAAACGGAATTCTCATATTAACTCTCCCAAAAAAGAAACAGGTTTTCGAAATAAAAATCGACTAATATTTTTTAAAAA
>JAHQXC010000082.1 GCA_029856525.1 Candidatus Odinarchaeia archaeon | reverse complement strand
GATATAACAAGGCTAAATAAATCCTTTACGATTAAAAATTTTGGTGGACCGGGCGGGATTTGAACCCGCGGCCTCCGCCGTGCGAGGGCGGCGATCTTCCGCTGATCTACCGGCCCGTTTTTTTAGAAGGCGTGTTCGATGTATATTTTTTCTTGTGATGTATTTGTGTTTATTTTTATGTATGTTTTGGTTTGGGGTTGTTTCTGTGTTTCTTCTATTGGTTTGAAGAGGTGTTCGTTTGGGGGTTGTCCGTATTGTAGGTTTTGTATGCTGTGCATTTTTTTCAGGTCTTCGCTGTATTCTGATAGTTCTATTGGTGCGTGGACTTTTGTTAAGGGGCCGTTTAACGGTATGTTGTATTTGTTTTTGAATGTCCATATTGCTTTATTGAACTGGGTTATGAGCTCTGTTTTATCCTGTTTTACTTGTTCTGTTATCTCCTGGTCTGGGGTTGGTAGGGTTTGGTGGTGGATGCTTTCTGTTTGAGAGTAGATTTGAGTGTAGATTTTCTCGGTGATGAACGGGCATATCGGTGCTAGGAGTTTTAGTATTGTTTTCAGAGAGCGGTGGATTGTGTACCATGCTGATTCTTGTTGCTGTTTTGTGAAGGTGTTGTCGCGGTTGTAGCATCTTGATTTTACTAGTTCAAGGTAGTGGGATGCGAATAGATCCCATGTGAAGCTTCTTATGGCGATGGCTGCTGGTTGAAAGTCTAGTTTCTCGTATCCTGCTGTAGCGGTTTGGATGACTTCGTTGAGTTTGAAGAGTATCCATTTATCAGCGGGTTCGAGTTTATCTGTTTTTTCGACGACGGGGAATGTTGAGATGAATCTGGCTATGTTCCATAGTTTTGTTAGGAATTTGTAGGCGCCGCTGAGCCGTTCCTCTGAGAATCTTATATCGCTTCCAAGGCTTGCCTCCAGACACCCGAATAATCGCAGCGCGTCTGCTCCGTATTTTTTCAGGAGGGGTTCAACCCATACTATGTTTCCTAGGGATTTATGCATGGCTCTACCCTGCTCGTCTAAGACCATGCCTGAGATCCAGACGTTTTCAAAAGCGGGTTTACCTAGCAGCTGGTATGTTCTAAGGAGACTGTAGTATAGCCATGTGCGTATGATGTCTTTTCCTTGCGGTCTTATAGAGCATGGGAAGGCTTTGTTAAAGAATTCGCTGTCTCTTAGATAGTGGAGTATTTGCAGCTGGCTGATACCTGAGTCGAACCATGTGTCGAAGGTGCGCTCCTCTCCTTTAAACCCTGCTTCAGCTCCGCAGCTGGGGCATTTATTCACGGGAGGCGGCTCCCTCCATGGCTGATAGTATCTTCCAGGTTGAGGTATGTATGGTTCACCGCAGTTGTTGCAATACCAGACTGGGATTTCAGTTCCATAGTATCTTCTACGGCTTATAGGCCAGTCCATTGTTATAGAGTTTAACCAGTCTATTAAAATCTGCTTGTAGTATGGGGGATGCCATTTAATTTTCTCAGCTATTTCTAGTAAAGGCTCCTTGAACTCGCTTTGCTTTAAATAGTATTCTGGCATTTGAATGAATTCTATCGGGTTTTTAGACCTCCAGCAGATGGGTGTTCTATGTTTTATTCTCTCCACTTTAACTATTAGACCCTGCTGTTTTAAGTCTTCTACTATTCTTTCACGGGCTTCTTTCACAGTTAAACCTTGGTATGGACCGGCTTTCTCGGTCATCGTTCCATCAGGGTTTATCGCGTTTACAGGTGTGAGGTTTAATTCTCTGAAAAGCCGGATGTCGGTGTAATCACCGTAGGAGCAGGTCATCACGATTCCTGTTCCGAACTCTATTTGAGCTGCTGGGTGAGCGATTATAGGGGCTTCTATATTGAAGATCGGTATAACCGCTGTTTTACCTGGTAGATGAGTGTATCTTTCATCTTCAGGGTTGACCATAACCACCGCGCAGGCTGGTAGCAGTTCAGGCCTGGTTGTGGCGATGATAATGTTTTCCCCGGTTTCTTTAACCTTGAAAACTATATAGTTGAGGTTTGTATCCATTTCAGTATATTCTATTTCAGCGTCTGCTAGAGTTGTACCGCATACAGGACACCAGTTGTTAGCTCTCTCATCGATGTAGATGAGGCCTTTATTCCAGAGCTCTATGAATGTTGCCTGAGTTATACGCCTATACTCTGGGCTGTCTGTTCTATATATCGAGTCGTCTATGAATGAATTGCAGCTTAAACCGAGTCTTTTAGCGATTTTTATTATCTCGCTTTCATATTTATCTAATAGGCTGCGGCATAGCTGTATGAATTTCTCTCTGGGTGTGTCTCTCATTCTTATGTTGAATTCTTTCTCCGCTTGTACTTCGATCGGAAGCCCGTTCCGGTCGATTCCGAGGGGGAAGAGCACGTGGAAGCCTAGCATTCTTTTCACTCTAGCAATCATATCGATTTGAGAATAGTGTATAGCGCCCCCTAAATGCCATTTACCTGAAGCGTATGGTGGGGGTGTATCTATTGAAAAAATTTTTTTAACCGTGTTTTTATTAAAAAAATATGTTTTTTCACGTATCCATTGTTCTATTATACTCTCCTCAAGTTCAGGCGACCATCGTTTATCTGTGATTTTAGGGTTAAACAAGTTTCTTCAACCCCCTGTAATTTAGAATTAAAATTTAACCGGAGTCAGGTGTACCCGCTTCTAGTTCTTTAGGGAATAATTCTTTAAAATCTATTTCGAATATGAAGGCTGGTATCGTGATATCCTGTATTCTCTCAGCGTCGTTTAAAAATAATAGGATGTCTCTTGTCCCCCCTCCGAGTAAACCCGCTTTTCTCTGAGTTAAATCATAGTATTTTGATTGGAGACTGTTTTTAACCTCCTGGTAGGTTGAGTCATCTAAGATGGCTATTCTCTGATATTTTTGACCTTGATGTAAAGCGTCTAGTTGAGCGATAAGCTCTCTGTGTTTTTCAACAAGTTTTTTAAACTCAGCCGGGTCTCCTTTTAAAATAACGGTGATAACTCCTAATGCTAGTAGCTCAATCTTCCATTGTAATAGTAGCTTAGTCCAGTTTCTGAGAAAACGTGTTATTAAACCGATGGTTTCCTCGCCGCTTATTTTTCTAACCAGGTTATAAGCTTTCTTAATAGCCTGATATGTTTTAGAGGGAACCTCTCTGAGATCTCTAATTATCTTTAAAAACTCGTTTGAAAGCTTTATTCTATTTAAAATATCTTTAGGGGATACGGTGAAACGGCCGAATCTGCTTTGAACAATAATACCGGATCTTGAGAATCCTATCGTGAACTGGCCTCGCTCATCGGAGATACGTGTCTGAATTAAATACTTTTTCGCGTCTATGTAAAGCTGGTAGGCCTCCCATACGATAAGCCTGTACTCTGTTAAATCAGCTAACTCTAGTTTACCCTGGGTTACATAATGGTTTCTCAGCGTATTCAACAACTCTTTTATTCTGCTTAGAATTTGATCAGCCTGGTTTATCGTAGAGGCTTTAAAAAACTCTTGGACTAGTATGTTTATCTGATTGTTTAATTCACCTTCCATATTATTCATTAAAACACCTTCTAATCGGATTTATATCTGAGGATCGCGGCTATTCCGCCGAAGTTTAGAAGCTGAGCGCCCTCCTCTGTCTCAGTGGATATTATTTCAACTTTAGCGTTTGTCAGCTCGGCTAATTCACTTATCTCATCGATCACATTCTTCTCCTCTACTATATTCATCTGAGTGTTACATTTAGGGCATGTTAAACTGTTTACTTCAGCTTTAAATCTGCTTATATCTTTACCGCTTACACTCTTATGCTCTGTGTAACCGCATTGAGGGCATTTAACAGTCACCTTATATATGTCAACTCCCTCGGATATTAAAACAGTGGCTACGCTTCCACCTGTTAAAGCTGCTTTAACCTCGCTTTCACCGTAGATAGCTAGACCTGTGTCCTTTGAAAGCTTACCTAAAAAATCTTGAACTAATTTTTTCTCTTCAACGTATCTGACATTTCTAAAAATATCTTCAGCTCTTGAAACAAGCTCTTTTATACCTGTTTCATCAGAGTAACCTATATCTAGGACGGCTAGAATTTTCTCTTTAAGCCTGTAGTCTAAGTATGAGCCTGCAGCGAACTTATCTTTCGTCGGACCTGGGCCTCCTATCACAATACCCTTTAAATTTTTCACTTCGAGGAAAAACTTATTAGCGTATTCGCCGACTCTCACGTTAAACTCGTGGGCTAACTGTTCTATAACTCTCTCGAATCGGCGTGCAGACTGGCCTCCAGCGTCATGTTTACTAGGAGCCCCTGAGGTTATAGTCTTTAATATCTGCAGGTTTCTACCTGTTAGAATAGCGAAAGAGGCTTCACCTCGGTCAACTGCGATAAGCCCGTAGGATTCCTCTTCAGCTAACTGTTCTTCTAAAGGTTCAAGATAGAATTCGCTTGAACAGAGATATTTATAGATGCTGATCGGTTTAGGCGGGGTTATCACATACTGCTCGATTTTCTCACTACCCTGACCGTTTTGAGGTATCGCGCCTGTGAAGATAACCAGCCCATTCTCCGGTATACTGTTAATCATCTTCAATCTCTGAATTGTTTTAGTGATGCAGTCTAAAACATTCTTCCTCGTAGTCTTAGATTTAATGTTTGAAGCTGTCCCGTATTCCTGGTTTAATTGATTTGTTACATCGCTTAACAGTTTATTAGGTGGAATATACAGGGAGATAAGCTCGGTGTGATATCCCCTCTTAGATTTAAGCTCTTCGATCAGTTTTTTTAACCTAAATTTTTGAAGTGAAACACTCTCCGACAAGATGAAACCCCGAATACCAT
>JAHQXC010000025.1 GCA_029856525.1 Candidatus Odinarchaeia archaeon | reverse complement strand
ACTATCACCGCTCTTCAGTTCTTAGTTTACACATTGAACATATAACTCTCCAATTATATCTTAAACTTTGAGAACCATGATGAGAACGCGCCTCTGACGCATCCGCTCAACTTGTTTTTACCATCACACTCCCCATACAACTTCATAAACACGGTGAGAGCCCATTCTGAAGAGTAAAAACAATACTGTTTTATCGTTTCCCCGTTAACGTTTAAATTTCACAGGGACTAGCCGTATTTATCTTAAAACCATTACAGATAAAAGATAAACTAATAAATAAGATTATCAAATACTATAACGCTTATAACATAGTTTTAAATCGCTTAGAGCAGTATCACCGTGCAATATAAAAGATAATAGAGGTGGTTGACGATGGAGCTGCCTAAAAGTCTGGTTAAATGCCCTTTCACACCTCATATTATAAGAGCTGGACGCGGTTTCAGTTTAGGAGAGATAAAAGAAAGCGGCGTTGAAATAAACCTGCTAAAAAAGCTAGGCGTATATATAGATAGAAGGAGGCGAAGCGCCCATAAAGAGAATATTGAAGCTTTAAAAAATATGATAAAAGCTGTTAAAGAAGCCCGGACAGGTAGGAAAACAGGTGTTAAAAGGAAGTCTGCTAAAAAAACAGATAAATTAATGAAAGAGGAGACGGCTGAAGTTAAAAACGCGGGTTAAAAAATACTTATTTTATAATTCCAAATATAATACGCTAATTTTTAATTGCCACTATCTTGATTAGAAGATTTCTCAGCTTTATTTTTAAAAAAGCTAAAATACGTGCAGTTCACTATATTTAATCGGGGAGAATATTGAGCAAGCGAACTAGAACCGAAATTTTAACGATGGGTTCTGATGAAATCCAGAAAATCCTGTATAAAGCGAAGGTTATAGCTGTTGTAGGAATGTCAAGGGATCCGAGTAAATTAGCACATATAATACCTAAATACTTATTAGAACACGGCTATCAGATCATCCCGATCAATCCTAACGCTAAAGAAATATTAGGGTTAAAAGCGTATAGATCGCTTGAAGAGGTGCCTGAGAATATTAAAATAGACATTTTAGAAGTATTCAGACCCCCTGAGGAGATACCAGCGTTAGTTGAAGCCGCTCATAAAAGAAATATTCCAGTAGTGTGGTTACAGGTAGGTTTGAGAAGTAAAGAGGCTGCTGAGAAAGCGGCTGAATACGGTATAATATTTGTAGAGAATTTATGTATAAGAAGAGAGCACATGTTAATGATGGGGACATTCTTCTAGAAGTCTAGGATTGTTTTCAATTAGATTACTCTGAGGCTAAGATAACTCTAATATTATCATTTAAGTTAATACATCTAAACTTTCTTTATTATCCTCAACCTTTTCTCAACTTCCTCTCTACTCATCTTGAAATCCGGACCAGTATATTCCACCATTATAGAGGAGGCTGCGGAAGCATAGTATGCTGCGTCTATAAGGCTGGCGCCGGATAAGAGGCGGGTGATAAAAGCACCAGCGTAGCTGTCACCTGCTCCAGTCGGATCATACGCGAATGTTTTATAAGGTGGAATTGTAAACACACCGCCTTTAAAGGATAGAATTGAACCTTTTTCACCTAAAGTAACTATTGAAACACCGCCACCGCACCATTCTGCAAGTAACTTGGCTGATTCAGAAGGATTATTTAAACCTGTTAAAGCTTCAGCTTCAAACTCGTTAGGTTTAACAAAATCAACTAAGCTTATTATCTCCCTTACTTCATCTAAGTCGAAGGCGTGTTCAATCATATTATTAGAACCTATTCTTCTAATAATACCTTGAGGGTCTAAGAAAAGTTTACCTTCACATACTTTTCTTAGAGATCTAACAAAGTCAACGTCGATTTCATTTAATATAGGTCCGAGCAGAATAAATTTAGCGTTTTTCAAGGCTTTGATAGTCGTGCTTGAAAGTTTTTCGAATCGTATCTCCCCTGCTACACCTAAAACTTGAAGCGTCCGATCACCGTTCTCAAAATAAACTAACTTAAAGCCTCCGGTGCTCGCTCCATCCAGAATCTGTAAGTCTTCTATTCCGAATCTTTCAAGATCTTTAATAAACAGGTCACGGTAATCCTGTCCAATAGAGCCTATTAACCCTACTTTTTCAACCCCTAGTTTTTTAGCGGTTAAAGCAGCGTTTGTACTACAACCTGAAAGAACACGTCCAGCTGTGGAAATATAAGGTGTGGTTATTTCATCGTAGACAGGGTTTCCGATAGCTATTAGATCGAACATTTCAACCACCTTTAGTCATATCCCATGTATATTTGAGACGTTGAATCACGGTAATTTGTGATAGAACTGCGATAAGTAATAAAGCGATATCTAAAATAGTGTACATGAATATGATAGGTGAACTGTAAAAATAGGTTAGTAAACAGCCAACTATCAGAATCAAAAGTTTTTCCTGTCTTTCCGCTAATCCAACCGTGCATTTCTCCAGTTTACCGACAGACTCCGCTTTAGCTCTAATAAAGCTGGCCATAATCATGCTGAATATGGTTGCAAATGGAATATACCATGTTGAATAAAAGCTGAAAGCTATCCCGAATACTATATTGAATTCAGCGTAGCGATCAAGTAAATGATCCCATACAGCGCCGAAACGTGTCTCTCTACCTGTAGCTCTCGCAACAGCGCCGTCTAACATATCCACAAATCCTGTTAAGATAATGAATATCACTCCTAACACTAATTGGTTTAACGCTAAAACTACACCAGCGCAGATGCTTATGAGAAAACTTATAAACGTTATAATGTTAGGTGTTAACCTGGTCTTAGAGAAAAACTCACCCACCGGTGTCATAAGCTTCTGATATTTCTCCCTTAATTTACCTAGCATAAAAACACCTGTCAACTATTTCAGCTATATTTTTAACAAGTTTGCAATGTTTATTAAGGGTTAATGTTTATTTTCGATTAGGAGTTAAAAGAGTATTTAAATATTTAAACCAATCTTCAACACGTGATATTCATGAATTCGATGAAACTATGGATAGAGGAAGCTGTAGAAGAGATATTGAAACGGAACACGGATAGAATCGTAATCAATTCAGGGAAATCTATAAGCGGAAGAATACACATAGGGATATTCAGAGAGCTTTTCATATGTGATAGTTTGAGAAGAATTTTAGAGAAAAAAGGGTTTAACGTTGAATTCTATTTCATATTAGATGATTACGATCCTGCTAAAAGGTTTCCAGCTTATATTCCAGCGAACTATGATAAATATATAGGGGTTCCTTTTTCAGATATACCAAGTCCATTTAGCGAAGGCGAATCATACGCTGAATTCTTCGCAAACGAGTTAACCTCCACGTTTAACTCATTCGGCTTAAACCCTAAAATTTTATGGACTTCGAAGCTATATAAAACTCCTGAAATGAAGAATATAATTAGAACTGTGATCGAGAAAGTGGATGAAATTAGAAGGATATTAATTAATTCCGTCGGTGAAACATTAAACGAGGAGGATGCCGAGGAATATAGAAGAGAGTTAACCGGGCGGTATCCGGTAAACGTTGTCTGCAGGAAATGCGGTAAAATGCAGATAGTTGATAAAGGTAGAATCACCCCGAACAGAGTTTTAAATTACATTAAAGAAACTGATGAAGTTGTTTATTTCTGTCATTCATGTCAAGAAGAGTTTAAAGAGAAATTAGATGAAGCCCGTTTGAAACTCACCTGGAGGGTTGATTGGCCGGCTAAATGGTTTCTGTTAAAAGTTACATGCGAGCCGGCTGGTAAAGATCATACTGTTAAAGGAGGAGCCTATGACACTGGGCTTCGCATATGCCGAGATGTTTTCGGTTTTGAAGGCCCTGTTAAAATCGGATATGAATGGTTAAGATACGGGGATGTAGATATGAAAACCCATAAAGGTATTATATTCACACCCCGTGAATACTTGGAGATCGCTCAACCTGAGATTCTGAGATATTTGATTATCCGTACACCACCGTCAAAACATATAAGTTTCAGGCCTGAACTCTTACCCCAGTATATTGACGAGTATGAGCGATTTGAAAGAGTGTTCTTCGATCGCCAACCTGATGCTAGCGACGAGGAGAAATATGAGGCGCGTGTTCTATACCCGTTAACAATAGTCAACTCGAATATTCAAAATATTAAACCTAGACTACCGTTCAGATTTGCAATAATCTTCTCGCAGTTAAAAGATATTATGAACCCGCAGACTATACTGGCTAAAGCGCAAGAAGTTGTTAAAAAAATATATAAAATCCCTGTTATAACAGAAAGCGAGTTAAAAGAAATAGAGGAGATGATAAGAAAAGCTGAGAACTGGGTTTTAAAATACGCTCCTGAAAACTATAAGATAAATATTTCTAAGAGTATAAGCGATGACATTAAAGAAAGTCTAACTGAACAGCAGAAAACTGTTATAAAAAAAGTTATTGAAACATTATCTCAGGGAGAGTTCACTGAAGAGGAACTCCAGAATAAAATATTTAATATTATAAAAGAGATTGAAGGGTTAAATGTTAAAAAAGGCTTTGAAACAATATATATGGTGATTTTAGGTAAAAAATACGGGCCCAGACTAGGTTCATTCCTATTATCTTTAGATAGAGATTGGCTGATTGAAAGATTAAATTCTGCTTTAAAATAGTTGATCGAGGTTAGTGAATATGACATCTATAGTATCCTATATTTTAATTACAACTAAAATAGGTAGAGAGCATGAAATAGCTGAAGCTACCAGAAAAATTAAAGGGGTAACTGAAAGCCTGATAGTTTACGGCCAGTTCGACATCGTAGTTCGAATAGAAACAGAGAGTCTTAGAGAATTAGATCAAGTAGTTACTTTAATAAGGAGAATGGATGGAGTTGAACAGACGAGTACTCTGATCTCATCTTAGAGATCATATAGCTCCGCTGAATTTTCTAATAGCGGATTCCCCTCTCTCACCTTTAACAATTCCTAAACGGCTCGCTGAATCAGTTAAATCTTGAACTTCAGCGCTTAACATGTCTTCAAAATTTTTAACCCCTCTTACAATAGCAACAGGCGCGTTAAATTTCTCAGCTGTTTTTATATCGAAATACCCGCATGATAGAATACCTTTCTCACCTATTATTAAAAGCAGAGGCGGAGTTAACACGTCTATTTTTAAACCGACTACTATCTTCCCGTCTACACTAAAAGATTTTATAGTAAACATTCAACTTCACCCGTAAACTATTAAATAAGATAATGAATAGTATGATATAAATTAAAGGTTCTGGAATTATTTAACGGTGTTCTTTATGCCTAAAGCTTTAGCTTTAATAAAATGGGATAACGTGATGGGCGCTGTTTTAGATGCTAAAGCACCTGTAGATTATAGTATAAACGACGATGAGATTATGAGAATATACATGTCTCATACTATTGGAAACGCTGAAGCTCATCCAGTTTTAACAATGAAGTTAGGAGATTTGAATGTTGCAAGCAAGTTTATAAAATTATCAACAGGGGAGCAGATTGTAATCGTCTTCTTCTTAAAAGAAAATGAACCTGCTGAAAAATTCACTAAAATACTCGAAGAGGTTTCAGATGGAATAATAAACCGGAGGGGTAGCACTGGATTTACAGAATACTTAAATGAAGTTTTAGAAACGATTGAAGCTAAAATAAAACTGGAAGAAGAGATTCCGAGAAAGATATTAGCGGAATACGGGCTGACCAGAGAGGAGACTGAGGCCTACTTAGCCATGGTGGATAAAGGCCCTATCTCTATAGGTGAAATCGGCTTATATGCGCATGTTCAAGAAACAGAAGCTTTAGAGATTGCTAATAGATTAGTAAAACTAGGGTTATTAAAAACGATCCCCGGCACTAGAAGATATTTCCAGGCTATACCCCCCTACACCGCTCTTTTAAAACAATTAGGAGACTTCAGAGAATTTTTAAGTTCTATCCACAATGCTGTTCCAACAGTTTTATCAGATCAATTTCAACTATTCGAGGAAGAGGTTAACAATGTTAAAACAAAAATATCTAAAGCGTTTGAAGAACAGCTTAAAATGAAGGTTTTCAAAGCGTTCATAGAGAATATGGTTCAAAACATAGTTGGTAAAGAACTTGACCGGCTTAAAAATTTATTCCAAGAAAGAGTGGTGGAGGCGTTAAAAAACATAATAATGAATGTGGATGAGCATATATCAGTTTCAGAGGATACCATGTCCGCGTTATGGAGGAGAGCGAAATCAACTATAACATTCAAATTCACCGATGTATGGTTTGTGACAGGTATAGAAGGCTTCAAGGCGCAGATCTCGGATATGCTAAGTAGAGCTAAAACACGTATTCTAATAGTTACACCGGAATTGAAGGATCTTGAAGTAAGTTCCTTCTCTAATTTAAAAGAGTGGGTTAACGTTAGAATAGCTACTAGCGTAGATTACAATAACAGCGAAGACAAAAAAATATATGAGGAACTAGTTAAAAACCCTAATATAAGCATAAAAATTTATTCGAGAAAAGATCTTTGGGCTATGGATAAAGATAGAGAGGAAATCCTTATAGGAGCTGTAGCTGAGCAGGGAACACCTGTCGGAATAGCTTCAGTTGTACCTGAACACATCAGAATGTTCATGCCTATAATCGAACAGGCGTGGGTTGAAGCGCGTAAAATTGTTTAACGGTGAATAACATGAGATTACTTCTAATCCATGCTAAAACTATGAAGTATAAAGTAACTGAGGAAGTTAAGATATCCGCTAAGGATGCTGTTGAGGAAGATAATAAGTGGTTTGAATTTAGAAATGTACTAGTAGCGTTCACAGCTGTTGAAGCCTCTGATGAAGCTGACCCGGAGAAGATTACAGATAAATGTGTAAGTGAACTGCTTCAAGTTAATGAACGGATTAAAGCTGAGAGAATATTAATCTACCCTTACGCGCATCTATTCGCCCCTCAACTAGCGAAACCTAAAACCGCAATTCAGATTCTAAACCTGATAGAAGAGAAATTAAAAGAAAAGAATATTGAAGCCTACCGGGCTCCATTCGGATGGTATAAAGAATTTAACATACATTGCCTAGGACACCCGCTCTCAGAAAGTTCTAGGATAGTTTCACTCAACGTTGAAAATAGTTTAAAATCTTAAAGGAGAACATTATTCTTGAATAGAATCAGTAGATTTAAGAGAATTATAGAGGAGAAAGGGATTAAAAATTTTCTAGTAAGCTCGCCTATCAGCATATACTATTTAACAGGGTTCCCCCCGACAACGGAAGCATACTTATTATACACGGAAAATGATGGATTCGAATTGCATGTTACAGAAATAGATTACTTGGAAGCTAAAAATTTTGAGAAAAACTTCACAGTTATTAAATCCCCTCTTGAATTAACTATCAGCGATCATATGAAGAGAAGACTTGAAAAAATAAAAGAGGAAATATTCTTAGAATACAGCCATTTAAGTCATTTCCTGTTCAATAAATTTTTCAATTATAATAATGTAAAATGCGAAAACGGTGACGGACTGATAACCTCTATGAGAGAGGTTAAAGATGCTAGTGAAATCGAGAAGATTACTAAAGCTGTTAAAATAACAGAGAAAGGAATCCTAACCGCTCAAAAAAATATCTGCGAGGGGAAAGCAGAGTTAGAGATAGCGGCGGAAACAGAATATGAGATGAGAAGAAACGGCGCGGAATGGTTCGCTTTCGAAAGTCTGATAGTAGCCGGTGTGAGAAGCGCGAACCCGCATGCTAAAAGCACAATGAATAAGCTGAACAAGGGGGATCTTGTCATAGTGGACATAGGATGCAGATATGAAGGATATTGCGCGGATATAACTAGAACGTTCACCGTGGGTGAGGCGGATACCAGGCAGAGAGAATTATATAATTTAGTTAGAGAAGCCCAAGAACATGCTATTGAAAAAATAAAACCTGGTGTTAAAGCCAGCTATATAGATTTAACAGCCCGCGAATACCTCAGAGAAAAAGGATACGACAAGTATTTTATACACACGCTAGGTCACGGCTTAGGATTAGAAACACATGAGGCGCCTTCAATATCATTTAGAAATAATTCAGATATAAAACAAGGCAGTGTTGTAACAATTGAACCCGGCGTTTACATACCAGGATGGGGAGGTATAAGAATAGAGGATATCATCGTCGTTGACGAAGGGAAACCGAGAGTTCTAACAAATCTACCAAAAGCGATTTAAGCGGAGATCAGCTAAAATATTAACCGAACACGTTAAATAATAAGAGTCTATTAACCGGGTTATTTAATTCTTAAAATAAGAGGTTTATTTAAATGGTGAATTTACTGAGACCAATCTATAAAATCTATAAATGGAAGTTATGGAGGCAGATAAAAAACGGGGATATGCCCCAACATATAGGAGTAATACTTGATGGAAATAGAAGATACGCACGTGAAAGAGGGTTAAATCCTCTTTTAGGCCATAAAATAGGAGCTGAAAAAGTCAGAGATTTCTTAAAATGGTGTTGGCATTTAAACATTAAAATAGTAACATTATACGCTTTATCTATTGAAAATCTTCAAAGAGATCGAGAGGAAGTCGAGCATTTATTCGAGATTGCTAAAGAAAAATTCCAAGAACTTTTAACAGATCCAACCATTAAAAAAAACCAAGTACGCGTAAAAGCTTTAGGAAGAAAAGATCTGTTAACTCCAAGTCTTCTACCAATAATAGAGGCGGCGGAGAGGGAGACGGAAAATTATAGCAGACACTTCTTAAATATAGCGATCGGTTACAGTGGAAGAGGAGAGTTAACTGATGCTATTAAAAAAATCGCTGAAAACGTGTATAAAGGCGTTTTAAAAATTGAGGATATAAATGAAAACCTCGTAAGCCAGTATCTTTACACAGCAGGGTTACCTGACCCTGATCTAATAATTCGAACATCCGGTGAAGAGAGATTATCAAATTTCCTTTTATGGCAATCCGCGTACTCTGAACTATATTTCTGCGATGTCTACTGGCCTGAAGTTCGCGAAATAGATCTTTGGAGAGCGATAAGAGTATACCAGAAAAGAAAAAGAAGATTCGGCAAGTAGTACCATAACTGTTAATTAAGTTAACCACTTAAAAAATATATGATAAATTATAAAAATATTTGAAAGCTTAAAATAAATTCTAATATGAGAAGATCCCATATAAATATTAACACTAAGGGTAAACGTTAACTTGAGAGGTTAAAAATGTAAAAAACAGTTGTTAACATATTATTAAATAAATATACCTATTAGAATCTGAATAAATTTCAGCGAAATTGAAGCATTAGGCGAGATAATATGAAGGAGAGTAAAAAGAAGGGTATAAAAGAGATTATTACAAGTAAGCTAAAAAAAATCTCTAATATCGCGCTAATAGTTGACGGTTTAAGTCTGGAAAAAGAAAACATACTAAACCAATTAAATAATATTAAAAAAGCTGTTGAAGAAGTCGGTAAAATACGCACAGCTAAATTAATTGTTAAAAATTTACCGGTTGAAGATGAAACTAAAAAAATTCAAAAACTAGGTTTCGAGGTAGTGATAAGAGCTAGTGAAACTGACGTATACTTTATCCTAGAAGCTATGGATATAATATATAATCCGAAAATAGAAGCAGTTGCGATCTCGACGGGAAACGAGGAGTTTCTACAGTTATTAAATAAGGGGAGAGAGAAAGGTAAAAAAATTATTGCGATAAACCCTGAAGGCAGCCGGGTAGACGTGGAAATGCTGAAAAACATCTCAGATATTACAATAGACTTCAGCAAATCAGCTGCCTAATATAACCCTAATTTAATAGTTTATAACGATAGCCTAACTGCGAATATTTAAAAGAATCTAAATCGCTTATTTAGTAAGCTGTCCTTGAAATAAGATTTAAGCTAAATCAACTCGGCATCTTATAACACAGCTAGCTTAATCACAACCGCGGACTACAAATATTTTAGGGATGATGTTAAGCGCAACCTATTTTACAGGCAATCTCTTGACGAGTATAAGGGCCCCCTAGGCATGGGTTTATCAGCTGTTTCTGAATAGATGGATTTGTATAGTCATTTATAGAAGTCTATTTCGATGAGCTTAGAGAAGCATTATACGATGAAAGAGGATGTCAGGGGAATTCGGTTCTAGATTGCTTGTAAGTCGATAGAACAAAATAATAAACTCTGAGGTTGTTGAAACAAAAAAACACGTGTAAGATTTGCCTGATATGCGGCGGGTTGAATAAGCCGAATAAGTGTATCTATAAATGCAAAGTGTGGGCTTCCAAGCTGACAGGCGTCTAGCAGCAGCCTGGAACACAGCCGCAAAACACCCCATACGCCGTCTGTTAGTGGCGGAAGCCCTCCATGAACCCCTAATAATAAAGGTGAGAGGAAAAGGGTGAAAATCTACAAACCCCAAAACGGTTAATCGACAACATGCTGCTCTAAGAAAACATTGAATACCAGAGTATTACCTGTCGTGGAATCACCCTTATCCAAGTCTGTGCAAAACACTAGTCTAAGAAGTCAGCTACATTTCGAACTCTAAATAGCAGAATAAGATATTGAAGATTAACCGCAAGTCTAATTATAAGCTCCATTTACATAAATAAAGATAAAACTATTCTATTCTTATTACTGAGCCTGCGCCTATCCCTCTAGCTTTCTCGCTGTATCTCTCTAGAATTTTATCTCTGAGTTTTGTACAATGACAGGGTAGAATATTATCGATGTGTTTTAAAATATCTAAGTTGTTAAAGTCGTGGAATCCCCCGATGAGATAGTTTATTTCTCCGAATTCCTCTGTTTTTTCAATTATTCTCTCTAAACCTGGATGAGCGCAGCCGGTTATTAGTATAATCTTACTCCGGTGTCTTATTATGAGGGATTGCTCAACTATGTTTTTATTTGAGAGAGGGCCTGTGGATATGAAATCTGGTATTATCTCTATTTTATCTTTAACTTCGATTAATTCAGTTATTTTTTTAACTTCGTTTTTAAAATTAGTTGAGAACGAGCTTAACGCGTATACTACTGGTTTAATATATTGGAGTATGTCAGGGAGGCCTCCTATATGATCCCAGTGGAAATGGGATAGAAAAACGTATTTTATTTTTTCAATGTTAATATTAAATCTTCTAAGATTTTCAAGAAGAATAGGCCCGCTCCAGCCTGTATCGAATAAAAGATATCCATCCTGAGCGTCTATTAAACACGAAAACCCGTGGGAAGAAATAAAGCCTGGCTTGGAATTATTATCGTAGATGATTCTAATCTCCATATATGTCACAAAGGCAAAAATAACTTTTATATTAACCCTTTCTCCATTAAAACCTGGAACTCTTCGAAGCTGAGTTTCTCTCCTGCATTCAATTTTTCTTGAGCTGTCTTAAGAAGCTGGTTTATTCTCTGCTCTATAAGTTTTTCTTTCTCCTCTTTATCTTTTAACTTTAACTGGTGTATTTTATCTATGATTTCCTTCATTTGCTTTCTTATTTCTAAGTATTGATTATGATATTCGTCTGCCTTCGCTTTAGCTTCAAGAAATTTGTTGTGAAGTTCATCAGCCTGTTTTCTAACCTCGTCAACCTGTTTGTAAATCTCAGCCATAGTGTTATGCTCGTTTTGAGATGATTTAGCAGTATCGATAATCATGTTTTTAATATTCTTTAGTTCAAGCTTGTTAGCGGCAATCTGAGTCTTATATAAGATTAGTTGGTTTTTCAACTCGTCAGCTTTTTTCTTATCTTCGATTAGTTTCTCTAATTCAGATATTTCTTTAACTATCTCTTTCTCTTTTTCTAATGAGAGAACATTAGTTTGCAGTTTCCATTCAAGATCTTTAACCCTATTTTTAAGAGTTTTAAGCGGTGTTCTAGGCGGGTTTAAAGCAGCTAACTCTTCTTTTAACTTATTATACTCTTTTAAAAGCTGCTCGTTAGTTTTTTCTAACTCTTCTCTTTTAGTTTTAAGACTTGCTACTTTCGAATTTAAATCATCTCTCAGATTTTTCTTCTCTTTAGCTTGCGCTAGCAGAGAGGATATCTGAGCATTTTTAGCATCTCTTTCTTCAGCGTACCTTTTAGCTATTTCATTATACTCGTCTCTTTGTTTTTTGATTTCAGTAGATTTAATCTTCAACTCTTCTAATCGACTTATCAGCTCCTCTGACAAATTCTCAGCCTCTAAAAGATGCTCCCTTTCTCTTCATTGAGCTGAAGGAGATATATTAAGCTTTATCTTCCTCTACACTTCAATTATTGCATGAAACCGTTTTAAAAATGCGTGTATTTGATAAATAAATATTTCGCATCAAATCTATGTGAAATTATAAATTTTTTAAGTCGAATAATTTAACTGTGTTTCTAAAAACTGTTTCCGCCACATTAATTAAATCTATTTTTTTAATTCTAGCAACTTCTCTTAGAGATATAACTAAGTTTTCAGGAGTGTTTCTAATATTTCTAACCGGGGAAAGGGATGGTGAATCGGTTTCAAGGAGGATTAGATCTAAAGGTAATTTCTCAACAAGCCTCTGTTTCTGTATACTGTAAGTTATAGAAGGAGGGATACTGAAGAAAAAACCGTTTTCAACACCAAGCTTAGCTGATTTGAAAGAGCCGTCGAAAGCGTGTAGCAGAACTCTCTCAGCTTTCTCCTCAACTAATATTTGAATAGCGTATTTACCAGCGCTTCTACTATGCACTATAATTGGTAGATTCATTTCTTTAGAAAGTGAAATAAATCTTTTAAAATATGAGATCTGTTTCTCTCTTCCTGTAGAATCCTGTGTTAAATAGAAGTCTAAACCAACTTCTCCTATCGCTGTAAGCTCCCTGAAATTTTCTTCTATGAAACTGTAGGTTTCATTAAAAATACTCCCGGTTATACAACAAGGGTTTAAGCCTACAGATAGATAAATTTTGATATTAGAAGAAGGATACTTTACTTCACGTAAAACTTTTAAAGCTGTTTTTAAATCTAACGCTGATTCGATAACGCCTACCACACCTATATCGTAAGCTCTTTTTAAAACATTTAAACGATCTTCGTCGAATTCATGTGAGAAAACATGGCAATGAGAGTCGATAAGCTTGTAAACTGGCATATAAACCACTCATCAAAGATAATTAAATTTAATATTATTTCAAGGTAATAATAATATAATTTTAAAACTAATAATTTTAGTGTACATGGTGAAAGCTTTGGATAAGCTTAATACGACTTTAGATTTCTACCGAAAATTTGTAGATTTAAAGTTTAAACCAGAAGCGGCTGAGGAGCTTAGAAAATACTTAAAAAATATAGGCGATAAACTCTCAGGAGACGGATTAGCTAATACACGTTTTATGAAAATGCTTGAAGCATTCACAGTTTTCTTTGCGAAAACTGTAAGCTTAAAAAAGAATCATAGCAGTGTTGATAGAGAGGATCTGCATAAAGCATTATACTTTATTGAATTTTATTCCACTGAAAGATTATGGTCTGAGTTAGCTGAAGGTAGAACATTTAGAAATCTTAAAAATCTTCAATGGAATTTCTTATCGGAGCTTAGAAAATGTTGTAACCTAGAGATTTCTTTTAACGCGAAGAATGCTTTCAAAGAGATTATTAAACGGTTTACACTGTATGTGACTCAAATATTTAGTGGAAGCGAGCGGATTATTCAAGAAAAATTTATTCTACTAATACGTTACACTATTATTATTCTAGCCCTATTATTGTCTTCATCTAAGGGGGAGGAACGGTTAAGCTCGGATAGTGTTTTAAAAAGTTATGAGCTTTATAGAACGGTATGTTTCAGACTACCAGTATTCGAATTCGATATATTATTTAACGTGAAGAATTTTATTAGAAAGGAAAATATTATGCGCCTTTTAGAGTATATGGAGGATTTAGAGCAGAATAATTTAGCTGAAAACCTTGTTGAGAGAATATTAGATAACATGGTTTTAAGGACTATAATCGAGGAGAAGCCTGGATTCTACAGTGAGCTTAAATCTTTAATTCAAATAATCTATCTTTTTATCCAGTATGCGAGAGGCTCTATTAAATTTGATGAAAACGATTACAGAATGGTTTTAAGTATTTATAATAGTATTCGCCGTTCAATATTCGGTGAAGACTATTCTCTTTCGCTTAGAAGTTTTTATGAAGATCTTTCAAATCAAGATTTATCTATAGATACGAGGATTCTTTTGAATAACATAGGAAGTATTATAATAGGGTTTGAAAACGAGCTCGCCCTGCCTACTAATATATTGAATTCACTTCCAGAGTTTGCTCGTAAAACCACGCTTGCATTCTCTTTCATTGCTAAAATGCTTTCTTTTAAAAATAAAAGAACGGAGAGCGGTGTAGAGGATTTGAAAAAGAGTATAAATATTATTTCAAACATTTTCTTTAATATTAAAAAGGGGTCTAACCCTACCGGCAAGTATTATCCTAGCGTCGACTACGGTTAAGCCTTTTTCATAAACGATAACAGGGTTTAAGTCAAGCTCTAATATTTCAGGAGTTTCAACGATAAGATCAGAGATTTTAATAAGAGTTTGTTTAACGCTATCTATATCAGCCTTCACTGAACCTCTATAACCGGTTAGAATAGGATAAGACTTTAACTCTTTTAGCATATCTTCTGCTTCAAGCTTTGAAATAGGAATCAACCTTATACTTACATCTTTTAACAACTCTACGAATACACCGCCTAATCCGACGGCTAACACGTGGCCGAACTGTTCATCGTATGAGACACCTATTAGTAATTCAGCTATACCCCGCGGAGCCATTTTATAAACCATAACTCCGTGGATTTTAGCATTAGATACTTTTCTTGAAATATTACCTAAAATTTTATTATAGGCTTCAATCACTTCTCTTTTATTGTCTAAGTTGAGTATAACGCCGCCGTAATCCGACTTATGGATAATGTCAGGTGATATAATTTTAAGCACCGCAGGGTATCCTAAACGCTCAGCCGCCTCAGCCGCCTCCTCAGCGCTGCCTACTATTTCATACTCTGGGAATGGTATACCTATCTCTCTAAGAATGGATTTACTCTCATCCTCTGTTAAAACACAGCGACCTGAACTTGTTATATTTGAAATAATCTTTTTAATATTCACGGAAGCCGGCTTCATAATGATAGATTTTATAATAGTGGTCTATAAAATTTATTGTCTAAGGTAACTGTCCTCTCCGCCTAAGAATATTCTCGAAATTTGTCCGTATATTTTTTCAATGCCTGCTACATCTTTTATAGAAACAGGGTGGAGTTCTGATAACAAGCCGATGTTTTCAAGACTATAGTATAATTGAATCGCAAGCTCCCGGTAGATGCTACTATCCTCCTCGCTCAAAGATTCCAGTAAACTGTAGGGTTCAGACGCCCATCTCAATATTCTTTCAAGCTCCAACTCTGAGATTAAATCAATCTTTGTAAGGAGATTAATCTGAGGGGTATTAAAACGGAATTGAGTTGACAAGCTTAATAAGAGAATTGAGACGAAATCGGATGGGTTTTTAGCCAGAGTCGGATCTATCAGAAAGAAAACCATGCAATTTCTGCGACCGAATGACTCAACTATAAACTGGCCTGAAGCCCTATACGTAAAAAGCTCCATTTGCCCCGGTGTGTCAACTAAAACAATTTCGTTACCTAAATCCTGGATCTCTTTTTGTATATCGTTTATTTTAGCAGCCATAATATCAGCAGCCGCGATTAAAGCACCGTTAGGACCTAGATTATAATCTAAAATGATTCTCTCAATATCAACGTAGTTTCGAACATCAACATCCGCTCCATATGGTAATGTCACCACACCCGGATCGAGGTTGACGGTGGTCGCGTCTATATTATGATCATCCAACCATTTAGCTACACAATCAACTAGCGAAGACTTCCCTGAGCCAGCCGGACCTATGAAAAAAGAATAGTACATAACCACACCGCCAGTATAATCTTTGACAGTATTAAAATATTAAATAAAGTATCATATAAAAACACAAATTAAAATATGTCGTAGATTCACTATAAGAATATGTAAGACTACTAGAATTAAAATAAAAATAAAATTTAGAGGAGATATTATAATGAAAAAAAATG
>JAHQXC010000081.1 GCA_029856525.1 Candidatus Odinarchaeia archaeon | reverse complement strand
GCTCTTTAAAACTTTCCTCAACTTGAGTGGGCTGAGAGCTTTCAACTTTTAAAGCTGGTTCAGTAACTGTTTCACTCTCTAAAACAGGTTCTTCAGGTAGCTGGATTCTGAGAGCTGAAATTATAGTAGAAGCCTTCAAACTCTCAATGATAGTGTCTCTATCTCTCACACCTGTAAGTTTAGGAAGCCTACCTCCTCTAACAGTTTTAATCATCCCCCTGATTTTTCTAATAATCTTAGGATATTTAAAATAATAATTCCAGGAGAGATATCCGCCTGCGACTATTAAACCTGCGAAAGCAGCATAAGATATAAACAACCAGCCTAATATTCTCCCACCCCAAGGCAGGTAAATATACCATTCCTGCCATATGTTAACCTTCACAGTTGTAGTTGAAGTGAGCGAGTAAAAAGTATGGTTAACTCGGATGAATAACGTGTGCTCCCCGACTTGGGTTTCAGGTATAGTAGCCGTTGCAATATACCTGTTGCCGATCGCTTGAGTTTGATGCCATATATTAGAAGGCTCCCAGCTAAACCTGTACTCCACCGCAGCGTCGGTGATCGGTTGACCGGTAACAGGATCATTTAACTCTACTTCTATTAACAGGCTTGAACCTGAGAGAATATATGTTTCCTGGCCTAAAGGATGTTTTACTGAAACTGAAGCTGATCCTTGAACACCAATCCGATCTGTTTTCATAAATCCTACTTCATATCCGTTACACCATTGAAACTCTATAAGATAGGCGCCTACCAGCATGCCGCTAGGCGCTGTTAAATTATCGGTTACCGCTAACCCATCTATAACTGAAACATTTAAACCTGTACTAGGCCAGCCGCTTCCACGCGGATCCTTCACCTTAATCGAGGCGTTACCTTTAACAACAGGCGGGCTGCCGTTTTCATCTAATATTAAAGCAGTGAACCTGATCAAATCACCAGGTTTAAAGAAGCTTTCATTAATCCAGCCTACCCCCGGCTTATAAACTTGAAGATATATACCTTTAATATAATTAGGTGAACTAGCTTCAAAAGAGTAAAGCCCATATAAACCTATAGCTGAAACATTAACAAATAATATTTTAACGCTGCTATTCGAATATAAAATATAATTCGATTCGTTAACGGTATGATCATACCCTTGAGGATCTATTATCCTACTAATATTCCAGTCTAGAGGAAAAGTTAAATTAAAATAATAATTAGTGTAAAATGTTGGCCCGCTCCCCTTAGGTTCATTATTAAAACTTAAATCAGTGTAAAATCTTATAAGCCAGCTTGCATTAGTATTGTTTTCAATATTATAAGTTACATAGCTTGTATTAAACGATTTGACAACTGTAACTGTTACATTATTTTTAAAACTAACTTGATTTGAACTATTATAATTATATGTGTAGACGGCATGCGCGAATATAGGTGTTGTGTAAGGTCCGTAAACTCCTGTAAAATAGCATGAAGCGACCCCGTAATCTGTAGACGTTAAGTTATGGTTGACTGAAGCAGGATCTGTGACTGTTAGATTCAATTGTTCAGCTTTAACCTGAGCTGTTAGAATAATCGAGATATTATCATAATAAACACGATTGTTTGAATTCCATCCGCTGTACGTAGCAGTACCGGAAGTATATCTGACTCCAACTCTAACCGTGATGTTTTGATCGCTTGGTAGATTAAATACAGGCTGCCCGTTAGTGTCGGTTAGTATGTTTTTTGTTAAATGAACCCATGTGTTTCTTTGCCCTGCATCTGAAATCTCGTTGAAACCTCTAGCCCATACAGTATATCCTTCCACAGTCACATAGGCTTGGAATTCCCCTCTATCAAAATTAGAGGCGAAATCAGCATAATACCATAAATCTAAAAACGCGTCTATTACAATTCCTTTATTAACGTTAAAACTCGCCTGCCAATAGCCTGTTGTTCCTTTTTGGAATGTAGTCCCCCCGGATGAAGCTGGCATTTGAGCGTAGACACATTTATTCCCTGTTAAAGGCTGATTACTAACCCATGCCCCGCTTGCAATATTACCTGGATCATATTCCCCGTAGCTCCAAGGTGGACTAGAGGTTCCGCTTCCTGTGTCAAATGTTCCGTTAACTATGAAATCAGCTGATTCAACAAGATCTGAGATAGATATATATGTCTGTGTGATAATCCAGCCTGTTGGAACATCCACAGTTGTATTCGGCGAGGATGGTAGTGTTATCATATCATTATAGTGTGTGCCGCTCATATACGCGGTGCCCGGTCTGGAGTATTCCCCTGTTCCTCCTCCGGTTAAAGATGTGCTCGGTGTTATCGTGTATAAGCCTGTTAACAGTATTAAAGTAACAAGTATGGTTAACGCTAGCGCTCTGGTTTTATTCAACGCTATCACTCTTGGTTTAATCTGCTTCTTATTTAATTAACTGTTGAATAATTATAAATATCTTTTTAAATTAATATTTATTGTTTATTTTTTAACAGTTATTTTAAGAGTATTAGGTTAGGCTGAGGCTATTGTCTAGGTCTAGTAATCAGAATATTAGGGTAGTGGTTTTAAGCGGCACCCCTGGAACCGGTAAGACCACGATATCTAAGCTCGCAGCTGAGGTTCTAGGTGTGAGAGTTTTCTGTTTATCAGATTTAGCTGTGAACGCCGGATCTATTATAGGCGAAGACAAGGAGAGGGATTCTTTAATCGTCGACGAAGCTGTTTTGAAAAGGTTTCTGAATAGGTTTTTATCCGGTTTAAACGGTCTTGTAATAGTTGAAGGCCACTACGGGGATTTAACCCCTAGAAGATTCGTCGACTGCTGTATTATTTTAAGAGCGAGGCCCGATGTCTTAGAGAGAAGGCTTGCATTGAGAGGATATAGTAAGCGTAAAATACTTGAAAACCTGCAAGCTGAAATTCTCGGCGCATGCACTTTTAATGCTGTAAAAGCTTACGGACGCGGCAGGGTTTACGAGCTTGACACTTCTTCTGATAATATAGAGGTAACTGTTAAGAATGTTCTGAAAATTATAAATGAGAAGCCGCCTGTTTTTTCAGCGGGTTGGATTAACTGGTTTAACTGTTTAAGTGAAGATGAGCTTAGAAAATATTTTAACTACTAGACTTCCTTGTATAAGTGTTCGATGACTGGTATAGATGTCAGGTTTATAAGTGAGACTAGGCTTAAAATTAAAGAGTTTAATCTGAAAGCTATTAGAATGGGATTATATATTAACAGGCTTATTATAACCGCTGTATAAGGTATGAATAAAAGGATTATAATTATGTAGCGGGCTATCTGAGCGAATTTATTATAATCTGATTTAAACTTTAAAATAAGTCCTGCAAGACCTGTAGTGAACTCTAATCCACCATATAATGCTATAAAGACACCTCTTATCATGTTATCTAAACTATGGTTAATGGCGGTTAAGATCACCCCGACTGTTAATTCGACGACTCCTATTATTAAAATTATAAGAGCGGCTAATTTTCTTCTTTTTGAAAGGTTTAAAATAATGAAGTCTTTAATATTACCGGGGTTAAACATATTTTTAGATTATTACTGTTTAGTTAATAAAAATTATTTTTAAGGAGATCCGGGGATGTTAGACCAGGAGAAATTGGTTGAAGAATCACTTCAACTTATTAAACCTGTTAAAGGATTCACTGATATATGTAAACCTAATTATCAGAGAAGTATAACAATGGTTTTACCAACTTTAATGCAAGCGCTTGGCATTGAAGTTGATAATAAAACGACGCTTTACTCTGATGCTCGTTTAAAAAATCGGTTAAAGGAGATTCTAAGCGGTGAAATCTCTAATATAATATTTTTAGTAATAGATTCACTAGGATTTAAACAATTCGTTAAATATTCTAAGGTTATCGCGGCTAAATCCTTTTATTTCCCCCTCTCCTCGGTTTTCCCTTCAATCACTTCCACAGCGATCATGAGCTTGCACACAGGTGTGCCCCCTGAGCAGCATGGACTGTTAGGTTATAAAATATTTATAGAGGAGCTTGGAACCATCATCGACACTTTAAAATTTTCAAGCGAGAAAGCTCAGTTCAGGGATTCGCTTACTAAACTTGGATTAGATTTTTCAAACTACCTTTGGAGGCAATCGCTTCATAAACAGGTTAACGAAGAGAACATACTAGACGTATCCTTATACCATTATACAATAGCGTCTACAGGTTTATCCAGTGTCCTCCATAATAATATAGTAAGCTTCGGTGACCCTATAGACGCTTTCAGCTTAGCTGGTAAACTTTTATGCAAGGAGAATGATAGGAAGCTTTTACATATCTACCTGGAGGTAGTTGACGAGTTATCTCATAAATACGGTCCTGAAAGCCTTCAAGTCGAAATGAGTTTTAAAATATTAGAGGAATCTTTGAAAGCGATAAAACTAGGTTTACCAGAGGATATCGCTAAGAGAACGATTTTAGTTTTAACCTCAGATCACGGACAGCATGCGACTAATCCTAGTCAAATCATTAACATGCAGGGTTTAGAATCAGAGGAGAATGTTAAATACTTTAGATCAGGGATAGGTAAATCCGGTAGAACTCTCCATTTCTACGTGAAACCGGAGATGTTAGATGAAGGCTATAGTCTTATCTCAGATATTATAGGAGACCGTGGGATGGTCTTCAAATACGAGGATTTAAAGAAAATAATTTTTCAACGTAAAAACTATAATTTGAAAGTTAAACAGAGGCTCGGCGATATTATATGTGTTCTAACAGGTGGGTATACAGCTAATCTTAAAAATAATGAGTCTGAAAACAGGATAATTGATACACCGCTGCTAGGACAGCATGGCGGTTTAACCTATGATGAGCTTTGCAGCGTGTGCGCGTTTATAAATCTGAAGGAAATATAGTTATTAAGAATATAGGTGAGTATATGTCTAAGAGGGGTTC
>JAHQXC010000080.1 GCA_029856525.1 Candidatus Odinarchaeia archaeon | reverse complement strand
GACGAATTAAATAAGCTTAAACGATTAATCAGAGACGGAGGCTTCTACCCGTTCGTTACAACAGAGGACGAGATGAAAGAGTTAGCTAATAAAAACGTGAACGTCGACGAAATCTTCAAAGACCTTGTTTTAGATGTACTACGTGAATGGGTTAAACTAGCTGAAGAAAGACTTAAACCTGAAGGCATTAAACTATACATGACAGGCGGTAACGATGATATAGCCGAGATCTCTGAGATTCTAAAAAGCTCAGATTATATCATAGACCCTGAGGGTATAGTCGTCGATCTTGACGGTGAACATGAAATGATCAGCACAGGTTACTCTAATATAACACCTTGGAAGTGTCCTAGAGACATAGGCGACGATGAGCTCTGGAAGATAATTGAAAAAATGGTTAAGGAAGTTAAAAACATGAAGACCGCTGTATTCAACTTTCACGTTCCACCATACGATGTCCCACCACTCGACTACGCGCCGGAGCTTGACGAAACCCTTAAACCTGTTATGGAAGGAGGATCAGGGTTGAAGATGATACCTGTGGGCAGTAAAGCTGTTAGAAGAGCTATAGACGAGTATCAGCCGCTATTAGGTTTACACGGGCATATACATGAAGGTAAAGGCGCTATAAAAGTCGGCAGAACGCTATGCGTTAACCCGGGCAGCGAGTACGGTGAAGGTATATTAAGAGGTGTGTTAATAACAATAGATAAAGATCAGGTTAAAGAATATTTGTTCACTTCAGGCTAAATTAAAGGTTGAAAACATTTAGTGGAGTGTGACAGGAAATGTCATCTGACGAGGCTATTTTAAATGAAGCTTTAAGACTAGTCAGTGAAGCTGAAAAGGAAGGTATAATTCTTAGAATAATAGGGGCGGCTGCTGTGAGACTGAAGTGCGTCGACTTCAGAGAATTACATAAATCTTTCCGGCAGCTTACCGACGTAGACTTTATGTCATACTGGAAATATGAGCGGAAAGTCGATGAATTCTTGGAGAAACAGGGATACGCTCCTTTAAGGGCTGCAGTCACACCAGGCTTATTTGTAGGTAGAAGAGTTTACAATGATAAAACAGGCCAGAACCGTGCACACGTAGACGTGTTCTTCGATGAACTAGATATGTGTCATAAAATTGACTTTCGAGGTAGACTTGAAATAGATAAACCAACGATCTCTCTAACAGACCTTGTCTTAGAGAAAATGCAGATAGTGGAGATTAACGAAAAAGATATCAAAGATCTTTGCATACTATTCGCGCAATTCCCTCTATCAGAGAAAGATGACACTAACAGTATCAACAAGAAATACATAGCTAAACTTTTAGCGAAAGACTGGGGGTTCTGGTATACTTTTACAACTAACCTAGATAAGGTTAGAAAGTTCATTGAAAAATACACAGAGCAGGGTATATTCACAGAAGACCATAAGAACACTGTTTTACAGCGAACCCAGGAGTTACGTGAAGCCATAGATAAGGAGGGTAAAACTCTCGGCTGGAAGATGAGAGCTAAAGTTGGGACTAAGAAGCTCTGGTATAATCCAGTCGGCGAGGTTGAGAGAGCACCCCACCTAGAAGAATTTAAACCTAAAGACTTTCAATAAAAATTAAATACTCTTTTTTTATATTTTTTAAACGGCTATGATGATTTTATCCCCGTTTGATGTTAGATGATCTCTGAGGAACCGTCTGAGCCTAACCTTTAGCGAAATACTGGTCTAATCTATATTGAGGTTTACTTTTACCGTGTTCTCTTATTCTATCTAAAGCTGCTTTTATACGGTCAAGTGAGAAATCATGTTGGTTATGCAGTAAATCGATTATCTGGTCTTCATTAGGCTGGCTCCATTGGAGAGTATAGTTATCGGTTACATCTGGTTTTTTAAATAGTATTCTAATCTCATCTAGAGGTTGATCGAATTTGATTCCTTCGCCTTCTAAAACTTTTTCAAGAGAACCGTATTTTCTTATAAGGTTAAGGGCGCTTTTAGGCCCTATACCTTTAACACCTTCATTATAATCTGTCCCTACCAGGATTCCTATGTCGATAAGCTGATCCCTAGTAATATTATTATCTTTTAAAACCTGTTCTAGTGTCACCAGCTCTACTTCAACTTTTATATAAACAGGTTTACCTGGGAGTTTCCTTCTACCGCTAACTGTTAGATTTCTAACAAGTCTATGCGCTCCGAAGAGAAGTGAATCCCAATCCTGGCTTGCACAAGCCCAAACATCCCCTTTCATATTCATATAAGCTGCTTGAGCCTCCCCCTCGCTAGGCGCTTCGATGAATGGGACCCCCATAAATTTTAACAGTTTTTTACTCTCTTCAACCATCTCTCTTGTAAGAGTTGACGATGCTTGCGCAAATTTTTTAGCTTCCTCGTAATCCCCGGCTTCAACAGCTAGACTCCATTTTTCTTGGGATTCTTTTCTAATCTCTTCCCTCGTCTTAATAGTGTTGATTTTTAAACTCGGCGGTTTCCCGTCGAAAACGTAAACGGGTTTAACCCCGTTCTCTATAAAGTTGACGGTTCTATAAAATAACCCGCTTAAATGAGAGGTTATTTTATTATTTTTATCTATTAGAGGAGTTCCATCGTATTGTCTTATTATCGATAGAAACTGGTATAACGCGTTGTACCCGTCTATGGCGATAACCTTACCGTTTAATTCTTCAAGACTTATCTGATTAGGCTTAACAAGATCTCTTATATTTACCCCCATAATAATCCTTTCCAGCCCGTTTATCAGGTTTAAATTTTAGAATGGTACCGCAGACTTCACATCTTGTAACATTATTATCAGCCTCCTCTCTGAAACATGCAGGACAGTATTTAACCCATTTAATTCTTTTACGAATACCTTTCTCCCTTAAACTTTTAAATACAACTCCTAGTTCAGAGCACATGTTTTGAATAGAATAATCGTCGCTTACAACAACAACATTATACTCGCTTTTAAGCTCCCATCCGAGAGCGATAAGATTTAAATCTGTACGTGAAAGTTTAACCGAGTCACCGGTTTTCTGTGATATACCTGAAATATAATTTAAGTTCTCCTCGCTCGGCGTTCTAATAATTATTTTATTCTCCCTTATCCCCTTCGCGATAATCTCCATAGTGATAATATTATTTTCCAGTTCCTTAACCACTTCCGGAACAGTGTATATTTTCACATCGTCTATAAGAGATGTTAACCCGCTTAAAAAAGCGCATGTATCAGCTACATAAACCATTTCTTTAACACTCAAGTAGACCCCACGCTAACAGACACCTTTATTCTTCAATAACACGATTAGTCGTCAATAATTTTTCCCTAATCTTCGCGTAAAAATTATCTCTGAATCTTATAAAAGGAATATAGTTATCCGATCTTAATATTCTTATCACCTCTCCTTTATTTAGAGAATACTGTACTTGACCGTCTATAACCACTATAGGGGTTCTCCCCACTCCAGTGCTTTTAATAGAGACAACTTTATCACTTGATAAAACGATAGGGAATAAGCTCGCTTTAAAAGGAGCTACCGGCACAATAGTATAAGCATCTAAATCTGTATCTAATATTGAACCACCTGCAGATAACCCGTAAGCTGTGGAGCCTGTAGGTGTTGCTACAATTACACCGTCAGCTACAACGCTATTCAAAAACCAATTGTTTATGTAAACATCTAGTTTAACACTTTTACCAGGCTCGGTGGTTACTAAAACCTCGTTAACAGCTTCAGGTAAGATAACATTATCTATTAGCGTTCTAAGCCGGAAACTATTTGATATTCTATAATCTCCTTTTAAAAGCTTATCTAAAGCCTGATCAATTTCACCAGGCGTGATCTCGCTTAGAAACCCCGTTGTCCCAGCGTCTACACCTAAAATTGGAGGACAGTTAACCGGTAGATTCCTAATCGTATAGAGTATCGTTCCATCCCCGCCTATAATTATAACGCAATCAACATCCACTTTTCCAAGATCTACAATCTCGTAACCACCATCTTTTTCACCTACACTCTCCCTGTCAATGCATAATTTTAAACCACGTTTCTCTATAGCATCTATCACCCTTCTTTTTAGATTAGAATCCACCAGATCAGGTCTCACTTTTAGTAAAACGCGTTTAACCATTAAGATACCTCTATAAAAACGCTGATTATAAATTGTTTAAATTATATTCCGCTAATTATCTTCTAGTTTTCAAGCGATATAAAATATTCTAAAACATTAGCAAAACATTTAAAACATTCATTTAAAATAAAAATAACAAATAAAAATTACCTGATAATATATATAAGTAGCTATTATACTACTTTAACGTTAAATGCTTGGAGGAAATTTTAGATGTCTCATAAAATGGCTGAAGCAGGTAGTTTAAAAGAAGGGAAATATGTGATCTTAGACGGGGAACCGTGTCGAATCGTGAGCACGGAGAAATCTAAGACAGGTAAACACGGTCACGCTAAAGTTAGAATAACAGCTATAGGATTATTCGATGGAAGTAAGAGAAGCGTGGTTTACCCGGCTGATACCTCTGTCGAAGTCCCCGTTATAGATAAAAGAAACGGGCAGGTGATATCGTTAACCGGGAATTCTGTAACCGTCATGGATTTAGAAACATATCAAAGCTTCGACCTCCCCATCCCGGAGGAGGAGGAATTGAAGGAGAAACTAGCTGCAGGTGTCCAAGTAGAATACTGGGATATTGTAGGAAGGAAGAAAATAACAAGAGTTAAAAGCGCCTAAGCCATCCAGCCTGAAAGCAGACTGTAACCCTTCCCTCTAATATTTATAAGCTAAACTCTATTATAATGAGAGAATGCTATATACTTCCTTTTAGAATTATAAAACACTCTCGGTTTCATAATTAAAAAAATATACTCTAAGTTAGACCCCAAATAAAAATTTACTTTTAACATTATAAGTTTAACAAGCCGTTTTTGACTTTTATCATCGAAAG
>JAHQXC010000079.1 GCA_029856525.1 Candidatus Odinarchaeia archaeon | reverse complement strand
GCGAAGCTTTTAACCACTCCATTGATATCAATGAACTGTAAGCGGACGAATTTCAACTTTTTCTCCTGGATTATTTTCAAAACATTCTGTACATATTCTTCACGGCGAGGATCATTATAATCTATCATAAAACCATCCCGGTAAAAGCATAATCAAATTAATGAAATTTATACGAGATTAAAACATTATTAAGTTTTTTGTTTACGATTTTAAAATTTAGCTGTAGGGTGGTGGGCGGGGAGGGTTTCGAACCCCCGAACACCGCTAAACTTATGATTTATCTGCGGTTTAAATACTTTAATCTCCGCCGTGTGAGGGCGGCGTCATAACCCCTAGACCACCCGCCCGATTTCGAAAACTATAAAAATTATAAGTTTTTTGAAAAGACTCATTTTAATATAAGCGCACATTTACTTACCTATTTCACGCTTTTTAGGTCTAAGTGAAGAAGACCTGCAATTTCTACACTTCTTATTATTTAAAGGGTTACGGGCACCACACTTCCTGCATATGTTAACATAGAGTAGCGAATGGGCTGCAATATATTTTTTATCAGGATCTGTTATCGGCATGTAAACCACCTTTTTTAAACGTTTTAATCACAAGCTTAATATTTAATCTTTACCGTGAATATTAATCTTCCCCTACTCCAAGAAATTCCTGTCCCTCTTTCACTAATTCAACACGACGTTTAGTTTTTGTGATTTGTGAAACATATATTAAACCTTGTATTTCAAGCTCCATTAGCATTCTGTTAAACTCTTTATATGAGAGGTCGGGGTAATCTTTTTTAAGTATCGTGTAAAGTTCGTCATCTAAGATTACACCTTGATGTTTAGCTATTATCGTTAAAAGATTATTTTTTAATAGAGAACTCTCCCAGAAACTAGCGCACATTTCACATTCAACTCCTAAATTATATGAGCTTTATAATCGCTTATAACTTTAGAGAATCTTCTTTCGAAAGACTTATACCATTCAATTACATCCTTGGTTAGAGATGGCCGTATAAGTTTCATAGCCTCCTCGAAGTGTTCGCGTCTTACTGTTTTACCGCTTCCAGTCTGTTCAAACGCTATTACAGCCGCCTCACGGCAGAGTGCGTGTAGGTCAGCGCCAACATAGTTTTCAGTTAATTTAGCGATCTCCTCTAAACTAACTTCACTATCCATATTTATTTTACTAGTGTAGATTTTAAGGATTTCTAAACGTTCATTATAGTCTGGGGGTGGTATAGAGAGAATTAAATCAAATCTTCCCGCTCTGATTAGAGCCGGATCTAATGCGTCAGGTCGATTAGTGGCGCCTATTATTATAATTTTCTGATGGGAGAGAGTGCCGTCTATTTCAGCTATAAGACGGTTTACGATTTTATCATTTAAAGCTCCCCCGGTAGCACGTGCAGCGCCTAGAGTATCTATTTCATCAAAGAAAATAATACAAGGTGAAATGGCTTTAGCCTTTCTGAATATTTCACCTATCGCCTTCTCAGTTTCACCAACCCATTTTGAAAACAACTCAGCTCCTTTAATTTCGATATAGTTCGCGTTAACTTCATTAGCTAAGCCTCTGATGAGAATTGTTTTCCCGCAGCCAGGTGGACCGTATACTAGTATCCCATTATAAGGCTTTAAACCGATTTCTCTGAAAACACTGGATTTATTTAATGAAAGATTTACAGCTTCTAAAAGCTTTTTTTTCGCGGCGTGTAAACCTCCTATATTACTCCACTTTTCTTGAGGTTTTTCAGTTGATATCTCTCTGAGAGCGCTAGGTGTTATCTCCTTTAACGCTTCTATAAAGTCTTGTTCTGTTACTGTGATTTTACCATCTAATTTAAGATTTATTGAATCCTCGTCTAAGCTTTCTGCGCCGGATAAAATCCGCTGCATAACCCGCATCCCAGCCTCCCTACATAAAGCTGCTAGATCAGCGCCTACAAATCCGTATGTGAGCTCGGCTATTTTTGAAAGATTCACTGATTTATCAAGCGGCATACTCCTAGTATGAATTTGTAATATTTCAAGCCGCTCATCGTAATCCGGCACACCTAATTCAATTTCTCTATCGAATCTTCCAGGCCTTCTAAGAGCCGGATCTATTGCGTTAATTCTATTAGTCGCGCCTATCACTATAATAGATCCTCTAGATTTAATTCCATCCATTAGAGTGAGCAGCTGTGCTACAACCCTCCGTTCAACTTCTCCAACTGTATCCTCACGTTTAGGAGCGATCGCATCTATTTCATCTATGAATATTATACTCGGTGCGTTTCTCTCAGCTTCTGTGAAAATTTCTCTCAACCTTTTTTCAGATTCCCCGTAATATTTACTCATTATTTCAGGTCCATTTATAGATATGAAATAGGCGTTAGACTCGTTAGCTACAGCCTGAGCTAACAGTGTTTTACCTGATCCAGGCGGACCGTAAATCAAGACGCCTTTAGGAGGTTCAACACCTAATTTACGGAATAAGGCAGGATATTTTAAGGGAAGTTCTATCATCTCCCTTATCTTTCTTATAGATTTTTTAAAGCCGCCGATGTCCTCGTATGTTATATAAGGGATTCTACCAGTCTCGTCTGGTATTTCATTTGAAATAATTAGTTTAGTGGTTGTTCTAACAACAACTATATCTGACGGTGTTGTACTCGAGACTTTGAATTTAACCTCCTTGTTTATTCCCAGCTGCACTAGAAGAATATCACCGTTACACACCGGATAGTTTAACAGCTTCTCCTTTACGTATTCCGGTGATATTTCACCTTCACTTAGCTTATAGAGAGGTGCTAAAATAATCGTTTTAGCGGTTTGCTCATCTATTTTTTTAATTAAAACGTTATCCCCTATTCCAACTCTAAGATTCTTCCGCATTATACCGTCTATTCTAACAATATTATCTTTTGCATCATCAGATTGAAGAGGGTGAGCTATCCCTGCACTCCGCCGGTGGCCTCGTATTTCTATAATGTCCCCGGGGGTTATCCCTAAATTTTTGAATATCTTCTTATGAAATCTTATCACAAATCTACCGACGTCTCTGGGATAAGCCTCGGCGACGCGAAGGGAAACTTCCATGAAATTTGAGCCTCCGTTTATGAAAAAATAGACTACTTAAATTATAAATCTATTATACTTAATTTAAGTTATTCACGAGTATTTAAGCTAGCTTAACGTTAGGTTACTGCTGTGAACTAAGCCTCCATATCGGAGGCTTCCTGCTTCAGAAAAAATGCGGTCTTCTCTTTTTCAAACATTTGCTTCCGATACTCTACTACTTGACTTGGATGGTATTGTCAAGCATAAAATGAATAAGCATCCTTGTCTAGTTTATATTCATAGTTGCCGAATTTCCTTGGAAACTATAAACATCTTTTTCAGCTTTCACCCCAGCTTTCACAGGGTTTCTCGCGATGCAGTTAAAAACTAGATTAATGTTAAATGCTCTACTGAAATTTCACCTACACCGTCTATGTTTTTTATTAACTCTTCTAAAATATCCATTCCCCCTTCACTGTCATCTAATATAAAGCTGATTTTTAACGTGTTAACACCGAATGCGAACGGTTCAATCTTAGAATCATGGTATTTTATGTTGTCAGGTAAACTGTGCTTTATTTTATCGCATATATTGTTAAGATCTATTTCCTGATCTTGTGGGATTATATTTAAAACCGCTAAAACTTTACCCATATAAAATTCCCCTTCACGGACCTTCAAAACCGCATTTAACACATTTATAAGTGTTCGCGAATTTTCGACAGCGTTCACAACGCCATATTGTTATTTCACCGCAACCTGGGCAGGAAAAATGCACGGCGGCATCATCCGGTGGTATCACATGTCCGCAACACGAGCAGAGAGGGGTTTCAATCTCTTCCATAAAGTTTCCTCCTAAAATCTATACAAGTATTCTATAGACGCATCCTTAACTGAATGAATACGATTGGAGTACATTTAATTATTTTCTTTAAAAATCTTACTGCAATTATTTTAACGCGTGTTTAGTTAACCCTAATAGTGTTAACGGTATTAGTCTAATAAACATAGGTTTCTTCATAACGGATTTAACGGTTTTAGCTTGAAAATCCATGTCGCCCTCCGATATTATCGCCTCGACTATGTTGCTATCCTTTATTTTTTCAAAAAACATGGTTAGATGAGTGTTATCCAATCCATCTAAGAGATATCTAACATATTTCATATAAGTTAACTCTGCGCTTAATATACTCCTCCATGAAGCCTGATATTTTGAGAGAAAGCTGCTTGAAAAATTTCGTGTTTCAGCTGCTTTAATCAGTATTCTAGCCGCTATGTTAGCGCATAACCCTGCTAGGATTAAACCACCGCCTGTTGTAGGCTTCACCTGGGCGGCTGCATCTCCTAAAAGTATCCCCCCATCCCAGTATGTTTTATTCACCGGCCCCCCTGTTAATATTAATCCTTTTTTAACAGCCTGCAACTTTGAGTTTCTAAACCTGTAAGCGTTGAAATCTATTTTTCTAATAAAATACTGAATTCTATCCTGAAGGCTGGATGCCCGCGCGCCAACCCCTACTCTCACAGTCTCCTCGTTTAAAGGGATTATCCAGCTGAAGAAACCTGGAGTTAAATCATTATTGAAATATAATTCAACATGGTCTTTTGATATATCCTTCACATTATACATTTCATATTGGATAGCCGGGGTGGCGTTAAGGTACTTAGATGCGATAGGGTTAATGGTTTTCGAGAAAAGGCCTTTAACACCAGCCGCGTTGACTATGACGCTAGCTTCATTAAAGGCTTCACCTGTAGCTGATATAAGTTTAAACATTCCGTTAACCCTCTTTAAACCTACTATTTTCTGGTTGACTCTTATCGCCGCCCCTTTCTCTTGAGCTTTCAAAGCTAGATACTGATCTAACCCAGGCCTATCTATCACATACGCTTCATCAATATTTCTAGATAAATAGATGACCCCGTGGTTGTAGCGGATAACCGCGCCTTTAACAATGTTTTTAATAATCTTTTTAGGTGGGTTAAAAAATTTTTGAAGATTTTTACAATTCACTAAACCAGCGCAGTGATCTGGGAGACCTATTTCAGGATGCTCCTCGAATACGGTGACATTTACATTGTTACTTGCGAGTTTACTTGCTAGCAGACAGCCTGCAGGTCCACCGCCTATTATATATATGCTAGCTGTCAAAAACTCACCTCATTCACTAGGATAAATATCCCCTAGATAATTTAATT
>JAHQXC010000024.1 GCA_029856525.1 Candidatus Odinarchaeia archaeon | reverse complement strand
ACCGGCAAGCTTCATCATTGAAGCAGGAAACCCCATCCGATAAGGGGTAGTTCACATAAAGTCTTCGTATAAGTTACAGTTAAATATTTAAGTTTGGAGTTCTTAGTACTGTTGAATTAAATTATTAAACCAGCGGTTTTAGATTACCAAGTATAATGCTGGTTTTACTGGAATAAAGGTGTATGAAAGATGAGTGACGACTTCTCTGATCTTCTCTCACATATATCCGGGCAATCTGTTAATAAACAAATTCAGGAATTAGCGATGATACTAACTAGAACCCTTGAAATCGTTATTAACGCTGTTGATATGCTTGAGCAGAATCTTAATAATTTAAGTAATTCAGTTAATCAACGTATCTCAGCTCTCGAACAGAAGATTAATATGATAGGGTTAAACGCGGTTAAGCCTCAGATTGTTAAACCGGTTGTTCAGCCAACAACCGCTCCGAGTAGAAAACCCGTTATCTTAGATGAGTCTCTTGAAGAGGAGGCTCCTCCTTCCGAGGAATACGTTCACACCCCTACAACATTTTCTCAACAGGTTACCCCTCCTCCTCCCGCAGCTTCACCGCCTCCCCCAGCCGCTCAACCTATTAACCCTATAAATATAAGGCAGGCTCTTAACACGGAGCTTAAACAGCTTTTCACTAAGATGCGCGCTCAAACAGAGTAAAGAATCTTTTTCAGGGGGAAGTGTTTGAAGAGCGTTAACGCTATAATAATGGGGGCTGCTGGAAGAGATTTTCATAATTTTAATGTCTACTTTAGAGAGAATCCACTATATAATATAGTGGCTTTTACAGCAGCTCAAATTCCAGGTGTTGATAATAGGGTTTATCCTCCTGAATTAAGTGGAAGAAGGTATCCTAAAGGTATCCCTGTTTACAGTGAAAGTATGTTGAAGGAGTTAATTATAAAGTATAATGTTAAGGCTGTGTTTTTCTCTTATAGCGATGTATCCTATAGAGATCTGCTTTCTAAAGCTGCTTTAGTTCAATCACTCGGCTGCGACTTTATTTTATTATCTCCTGGGTCAACTATGCTTAAACCAACGGTTAAATCTATTTCAATATGCGGTGTGAGGACGGGTGTAGGTAAATCTCCTGTAACACGTTATATTGCGCGTCTTCTGAGGGAGCGAGGTTTTAAGCCGATTATTGTTAGGCACCCTATGCCTTACGGGGACTTAGCTGGTAGTATTGTTCAAAGATTCGCATCTTTAAAAGATTTAGATGATTATAAGTGTAGTGTAGAGGAGCGTGAGGATATCGAGCCTCATATTAGAGCAGGCTTCACAGTTTATACCGGTGTCGATTACGGTAGGGTCCTTAACTATGCTGAGCGTGAAGGGGATTTCATTATATGGGATGGGGGAAATAATGATTTTCCATTTTATGAAACAGATTTAAATATTGTGGTGGTAGACGGATTGAGACCGGATCATATAGTTGAATATTACCCTAGTGAAGTGAACTTTAGAAGAGCTGATATTATAGTGATAACTAAAACGGATATTTCACCTAAAGAGAATATTAAAAGAATATATGATCACGCTGCTGTTTTGAATCCTAAAGCTGAAATAGTTGAAGGTGTGTTAGCGAAGAAAGGGGAGCCTGAACTCTCATTGAAAGGTAAAAAAGTTTTAGCTATTGAAGACGGTCCTTCAATAACTCACGGTGGGCTAAGCTTCGGAGCAGCTTACGCTTATTCCATGGAGCGGGAGGGTGTTGTAATCGATCCGAGACCATTCGCTAAAGGACTTCTTAGAGAGATTTACAGAATATACCCGCATATTGGGCGTGTTCTCCCAGCTATAGGATATAATGAACAGCAGATAAAAGATTTCGTTGAAACTATTGAAAACTCAGATTTCGATGTGATTGTATCAGCTACCCCTGCGGATCTGAAATTAATATTAAACAGGGATTACCCTATCGTTAACGTAAAATACGAGTTTATTCCATCTGATTCTTCTAGTTTGGAAAAGTTAATTAGCATGAGATACAAATTAATTCCGTAGTTATACTACTTAATCAGTGACGAAGATGAGCAGCTATCAACGACTCTACAAGATCATAGTTGTCGGCGAGGGTGGTGTCGGAAAGACTACGCTTATAAAAAGATATGTAACAGGCCAGTTCACTAACAGTAAAACCACTATAGGCGTCTCCTTCGCAATAGCGACTGTAAACTTAAACGGTGTAACTGTTAAAATGCAGATCTGGGATTTAGGAGGAGAGGATCGTTTTAGAACTCTTCTACCATCTTTCTGTAAAGGCGCTCAGGGGGCTATCATAGTATTCGATCAAAGCAGGTTCTCGACTTTTCTAGCTTTACCTGAATGGATTGAGCTCGTCAAACAGAATACTCGTGAGATACCGATAATCTTAGTCGGTTCTAAATCTGATTTAATAAACGATAACCCCTATTCAGATCAGATAATCGAATTAGTTAAAAAATACGGGTTAAAAGAATTTATCCCGGTCTCCTCTAAGACCGGGTTTAATATAGAAAGGGTTTTTATAGAAATCGCTGCTTCTCTAATCTCTCAACACTGTTAACGATTATTTTTCACCGCACCGCTCTAATATAATATCCCATTCAGTGTCAACCCACTCTTGTATCTGATTGATGAGCTCCGTTTTCTCCTCTGGTTTAAATAAATGTCTGTATCTTCCTTGAAGCTTAAGATACTCGACTACAGGTTTCTTTTTATCAGGGTTTTTAGCTATCTGCTTGCTGGGTGCGGATAACTTGTAAACCATTTTGCCATCGATTTTTTCAGCCTCCCATAACGGGAATATGCATGTTTGAACTGCGAGTCTACACAATTCTATTGTAAGATTATCCGCATGCCTCCATCCACGCGGGCATGGAGTGATTGAATGAAGGAAGGCGGGTCCATCCGCCGCGAAAGCCTTCTTAGATTTCTGTATTAAATCCTGCCAGAAAGCAGCTGAAATAGTTGCTACATAAGCGGGTTCATGTTCAACCATTATACGGCTGATCTGTTTTTTAGTCTGCAATTTACCGGGTATCACCTTGCCATCAGGGCTTGTAGTCGTTGAAGCATAGCTAGGCGTGCCGCCGCTTCTTTGGATACCGGTATTCATATAAGCTTCATTATCTAGCAGCAAGTATACTATTCTATGATATCTTTCAAAAGCTCCTGAAAGCGCTTGAAAACCGATATCATAGGTTCCCCCATCCCCTGCAACCGCTAGAACATTTACTTTATCATACTTGTATACACCGTTTCTTTTCAAAGCTTTTATAGCGGCTTCTACGCCTGCAGCTGTAGCCGCTGCATTTTCGAAAGCGCTATGTATCCAGGGTACATTCCATGAAGTATACGGGTATATTGAGGTTGAAACCTCTAAGCAACCAGTCGCACTGCAAACTATAACAGGGTCATCACTCGCTTTTAAAACTAATTTAACAGTGGTCGGTTCACCGCAGCCAGGGCATAATCTGTGACCTGGAGCCAACCGCTCCTCTGTGAGCGCTAAATCTTTAGGTTTAACAACAGACATCTTATTTCCCTCCAATATTTCCAGTGTTTAAATCTTTAAAGCTGATAAGCTCCGCTTTATAATTAACAGAGTCAATACTATCCTCTCTAAGCCCTAGATATCTTATCTCCTCGCCGATTTTACCTGTTTCAACAATTCTTTTAAGCTCGCTGAAAACATTCTCTAAAAGATTCGGGGGTGTGTCTCTTCCTCCAAGCCCATAATAGTAGTTTATTATAATAGGCTTCTCGCATTCATAGCAGAATGAAGATCTTATCTCAGTGAATAACGGTCCCCCGTAGGAGCCGAAGCTTATACTTCTATCGAGAACAGCGCAGGCTTTAACTTTTGAAAGCGTTTTCACGATGTCATCTCTCGGGAACGGTCTGAAAGATCTGACTCTTAGAACACCCGCTTTAACCCCTTTCTCCCTCATTAAGTCAGCGGCATACTTAGCTGTGCCCGCTGTTGAACCCATAACTATTATCGCTATTTCCGCGTCATCCATCATGTAAGCGTCTATTAAACCGTATCTTCTACCTGTAAGCTCACCGTACTCTTCACCGACTTCTTTAATGACTTTTAGAGCGTTCTTCATAGCTTCAGCTTGCTGTCTTTTATGTTCGAAATAATAATCCTGTAAGTCTATAGCCCCCATTGAAACAGGATAGTCAGGGTGTAAAACATATGGTGTTAGTTCACCGCTCGGTTTTTTAACAACCGGGATCTTTTTCTCCCCTATAAATTTTTTAACAGCATCGTCTGGAAGCACAGCTACATTTTCAAGCGTATGGCTTAGTATAAACCCGTCTATGTTAACCATAACAGGTAGAAGAACATCTTTATGCTCTGCTATACGCCAGGCCTGAATCACCGTATCATAAGCTTCCTGACTGTTCTCGCAATATAATTGTATCCAACCGCTGTCTCTTGCACCCATAGCATCCGAGTGATCACCGTGAATGTTTATAGGCGCGCTTAACGCTCTATTCACACATGTCATCACTATTGGCAGCCTTAAACCTGAAGCTATATACAACATTTCATACATTAAAGCTAATCCCTGAGATGCGCTAGCCGTGTACGCTCTAGCTCCAGCTGCAGCCGCTCCTATAGAGGTTGACATCGCGCTGTGCTCTGATTCAACAGGTATAAACTCGGTGGTAACCTCGCCGTTGGCGACATACTCTGAGAATACTTCGACGATAATTGTTTGAGGTGTGATCGGATATGCGGCAACCACTTCAGGATTACACTGTTTAACAGCGTAAGCGCAAGCTGTATCACCGTTCATACCCATCATTTCTTGTTTCACAATCTTAGACATCACCATCCCCCCTATTCTTTCTCCTTAACCATTGTTATAGCGTGGACAGGGCATTCTTCCGCGCATACACCGCATCCCTTACAATAATCAAAGTTTATTTCAATCATGTTAACGTCAGGTTTATATTTAATCGCGATATCCGGACAGTATATAACGCATTGCATGCACCGTGTACATTTATTATGGTCGACTACAGGTCTAAACGATCTCCACTCACCTGTTTTATACTCTGAGCTGTGAAGCCAGGTTAAACCGCCTAGTGGGATTTCCCGCCAAGATTTCTCCTCGCTCATGCTTTTTTAGCCTCCTCGTATGATCTTTTTATTAAAATAATATTTTTCTCCGCTATCGCTCCTGAGAAACGTTTCTGGACTTGTTTGAGTACACTGTCTAAGCTAACATACCCTGTAGCCTTCACTAGTGCACCGATCATCGCCGTGCTGGTTATGTCTCTGCCTAGTATTTCTATAGCTATATCTGAGGCTGGAACAACCCATAACTCCTGCTGATCTTTTAAATTAAGCTTATTTTTAAGGGTGGAAGGGGACTCATGAGAGTTAACTACTAGTTTACCGTTAGATTGCATTCCATCTAAAACGTTAACCGCGGATAGAAGTGTAGGATCTAATACGACTACGCTGTGAGGGTTGTAAATATCCGAGTGCAGTTTAATAGGCTGATTTGAGATTCTGACGAAAGCCATCATAGGAGCGCCGGCTCTTTCAGGTCCAAATGAAGGGAATGATTGAGCGTATTTTCCCTCTTCTAAAGCTGACATAGCTAGAAGCTGGGTTGCAGTCCAAGCGCCCTGACCGCCTCGACCGTGAAATCTTATCTCAATAATCTTATTCATTAAGACTCCTCCTAAGACTCCGCCGATTAAACGTTATTACAAGTGATTTATAACAGTTATGTTTTTTATAAATAATCTGCTAACTAAAACTTTTTAGATATTTTAAATTCTCTCAAGTTCTATTTTAAAGTTTAAAGCTTTAGCTGAATGAGTTATATAACCTAATGATACTACATCTACTCCGGTTTTCGCGTATTCGACTATATTCTCTTCATTTATACCTCCTGAGGCTTCTAATATGACTCTGTCTCTCAGCTTGTTTTCTTCAAGTCTTCTAATAGTTGATATTATATTGCCCGGTTTCATATTATCTAGCATTATTATGTCAGCTCCGTTTTTAGCCGCTTTAACCGCGTCCTCCTCGTTTTCCACTTCTATCTCGATTTTCTTAGTGAAACTCACTTGTCCTCTAACCTTTCTAAGAATCTCCTCTATCCCCCCTACAGCTTTTATATGATTATCCTTTATTAATATACAGTCGTCTAATCTTAACCGGTGTGTGTCCCCTCCCCCTAACTGGACTGCTCTTTTATCAAAGTAGCCTAGTAAAGGCAGTGTTTTACGGGTTGCAGCTACTCGAATATTCGGGTTCACTTTCTTAGCTTTTAATACGATTCGATTAGTTAGAGTTGCAACACCGCTCATTCTCATTAAAAAATTCAGCGCGGTTCGCTCACATGTGAGAATCCCTTTTAAAGGGCCTTTAATCTCTGCTATTTTTAAACCCGGTTCAGTTATGCTGTCCCCGTCTTTTAACTCAGCTGTTATATTTATATTAAACTCGTTGAAGAGTAGTTTAACTTCCTGTAAACCGGCTAAAACACCTTTCTCCTCAGCTATTATAGCTGCTTCACCGTTTTTATCCCCCGGTATTATTATCTCAGTTGTTATATCACCGTATCCTACATCTTCTAGAAGAGCGGCTAATACTTTTTGTTTAACCCATTGAATGTTTTCAACCATTTGTAAGCTCCACCATTCTAAGTATAGCTTTCCGAGCTTTTTCAGCTATTTCACTCTTCACTTTAACAATTTTATCTTTGTTAACTAGTACTTCTTTAATTTTTTCAAGTGTATGCATCTTCATCTGCGTGCATACAGCGTCCGGTTTAGCCATTATAAATGTTTTATCCGGTATCTCTCTTTGCATTCTCTGTATCAACCCTATCTCCGTTGTAACTATGAATTTTTTATGAGGTGATGTCTTAGCGTAATTATACATTTGACTTGTACTTCCAATGAAATCAGCTCTTTTTAAAACTTCAGGCGAGCACTCAGGGTGAGCCATGAGAATAGCATCCGGGTGCTCTATTTTCATTTTTATAGGTTCATAGGTGAACTGGCTGTGAACGTAGCAATGCCCGTACTCTGGTATAGGTATTATTTTTTTATTCGGGAGTCGGCTTTGAACATATAAAGCAAGGTTTTTATCAGGTCCGAATAGTATTGTTTCAGATTCAAGTTTTTCAGCTATTTTCACCGCGTTTGAAGACGTGCATGTTACATCTGCTTCAGCTTTAGTTTCAGCCCATGTGTTAACGTAAACCATGACTTCAGCGTTCGGGTGTTTTAATCTGGCTTCTCTGATTAAACTCGCAGGCAGCATCGCAGCCATAGGGCATTTAGCGTTTCTATCCGGGATTAAAACTTTTTTATCAGGGTTTAGGATTGAAGCTGTTTCCGCCATGAAGTCTACTCCGCAGAATACTATGTAATCGACGTCTTTGATCTGAGATGCTTTCACGGATAGCTCATATGAGTCGCCTATGTAGTCGGCTATTTCTTGTATATCCATCGTCTGATAATTATGAACTAATAGAACCGCGTTTTCACTTTTTTTAAGATTCAAAATCTCCTTTTGCAGTGTTGAAAGCAAGATTCATCCTCTCCGCAATTTAACCTAATAGATTTAACAGTTTATTCACTATAATTTTTTTCATAATACTCTTGAACCGAAGTTGATTATCCTAGCTTAGGCTGTAAGATTGATAGTTCACGTTCCTATTTCAATATGCTCGGATATTTTTTTAAGAGTTTTTATCGCTGATAAAGCTGCTAGATAACTGGTTTTAGGGTTTTTAATTGATGGAAGATTTTTCACATATGTTCTTAGTGTGCCGAACTCTCCTTTAACATTTATCTCATGGATATTCTCTTCTATAGTTGGATCAGCGATTATTGTAACTTTCGTAAGCTCCGGGCCTATACTCGCTAGGCTTAACGTTGCAGCTACATTTATACTCCGCGGGAAAAAGTCTTGGGCTGTTTTCGCATCTCCTTTAAATATTACTGTAGGCTCCTTCATATCCTGGTTTATTTTAATCCCGCCTGGGAGCTTATCGCTTATAAATCTGCTCGGCGGTTTACGGGTTATTAATTCCACTTCATGGATTTTACCTAACGAGGCTGCTTTAATAGCGTCCACACCAGCTATGGCACCGGATGGAATATATATTTTCCGGTTTCTTTTTTTAGCGGTTTGAACGAGTAGATTATAAAATTCTTTATCTACAAGAGCTCCAACGCTCATAATCATAAGGTTTTTATCATTTTCAAGGATTTTTAAAGCGTAATCTCTGACAGCTTTCTGGGAGGCTGCTTCAACTATAAGCTGGATGTCCTTGTTTTCGATAAGTTCATTAATGTTCTCAGCTATTTTTGGTGGTTTAGGCATTTTGCTAGCGCATTTCTCAGCTCTTCCACGATCTTGATCGTAAACTATTATAATATCGATGTCTTCTAGTATTCCTTCTACTTGTGCTTCTACTATTAGTTCACCAATCGCGCCGCAGCCTAGTAAACCTATATTCATTAAAATCACCTTATAGAATAGTTTTCAAGCCTTCCGCGAATCTTTAAAGTTGAATATTATATTATTTTTGTTTTTCATTTTCTTCAGGTAATATAAGTATTTGGTTAACCGCCGACAGGTATGCGAATACACTCGCCGCTATGATGTCCTCGCTGACTCCTCTTCCTTTTCTCTCCACTTCTCCCCTTTTAAGTGTTACAGCCACATCAACTAATGCGTTTGTACCCCCTGTTATAGATTTAACCTCATAGTTTTCGAGTTTTATATCCGTGAACATGTTGGTAGCGTTTTTAATAGCGTTTATAGCGGCGTCAACAGGACCCACGCCTGTTCCAGAAGCCATATACTTCTGGTTATTAGCATATATGTGAACGCTTGCGAAGGGTGTTATCTTGTTCCCTGTCACTACTGTTAACTCATCTAGTTTTACGAATTCTTTTCTCGGCGAGCCTATAATATCGTAAGCTAAGGCTACTACGTCAGCTTCTGTTACAAGTTTATCTTTTTCAGCTAATGTTTTAATTTTATCTACTAGTATTAACAATTGGTCTTCGGTTAAATCTATTCCAAGCTCTTTAAGCATGTTTTTTACTATGCTTTTACCGGAGTGTTTTCCTATAACATATTTTCTTTTCCGCCCTATTATCTCAGGGTCGAATGGCTCATACATTCGCGTATCCTTCATCATGCCATCTGTGTGAATGCCTGATTCATGTGTGAACGCGTTGGCTCCTACGATTGCTTTATTCGGCTGCACTTGGATGCCTGTTAGATTCGCTATCTCCCGTGATAAGGTGAATAGCTTATTATATTTCAAGTTTAGTTCCACTCCGTATAATTGTTTTAACGCCATTACTATCTCTTCTGTAGCCGCGTTCCCGGCTCTCTCACCTAACCCGTTTATGGTGCTGTGAAACTCGTCGGCGCCTGCTTTGAGGGCTGCTATAGTGTTCGCTGTCGCTAATCCGAAGTCATCGTGACAGTGTATGCCTATTTTCAAGTTTACTTCTTTTCTCAGCTCGCTTATATTTTTATAAGCGTTTTCAGGTGTTAAAACTCCAACGGTGTCGCAGTAGCAGAAGCGATCACCCTTCAATTCTTCTATTCTTCTAGCTAATTCTATTAAATAGTTGTTCTCTGTTCTAGAAGCGTCCTCCGCTGATACCCCTACCTCTAAACCATGATCTTTAGCGTATGAGATTACCTCTACGAGCATGTCTTCTATCTGCTGCCGTGTTTTACCGAGTTTAACCCGCTGGTGGAGTTCACTGGTTGGGACAATGATTTGAACACCGTTAACGTCGAGTTCTAAAGCTAACTCCACTTCTTTAATGTTTAACCTGCATCCGTCATATATTTTAGCGTTTAACCCCTGTCTAGCTATTTCTCTTATAGCCTCATACTCTCCTCTGCTGGTGACCGCCATGCCCGCTTCTATTATATCGACTCCGAATTCGTCAAGGCTTTTAGCTAAAGCCACCTTTTTTTCAGGTGAAAGTGTTACACCTGGTGTTTGCTCTCCGTCTCTTAAAGTAGTGTCGAAAACGAGTATTCTTTTATCCAATAAAATAATCCCTCATATCTTTAACCTCTGCTTAGAATTGAAGATAATTCTCTTATATAAAAAATTTAGGTTTCCATGAAAGTATATTATATTAAAAAATATGGGATGGTGGAAAAGAATATTACTCTTCGTATCTGTAGCCTTCGGGGGCTTCAGCGTCTATTATCTTCTTCCTGTAATCTGACAGCTCGTATACAGGTGTCATTTTAATCGCGCCGGTTGGGCATACTTCCTGGCATTGAGAGCAGAACATGCATCTGCTCACATAATTTATAGGATATCTGCCCGCTTTTGTTCTCTCAGTCGGCTTAAGCTCTATAGCTCCGCTCGGACAGTCTTTAGCGCATAAACCGCACCCTGTACACTTGTTTATATCGAAACTCCATAAGCCTCTGTAAGCTTCAGGTAGCTCTATTTTTTCAAAAGGGTAGAGTACTGTAGCTCTTTTCTTAGTGAGATTTTTTAACAGTTCCGGTTCCATTGCTCCTAGTTTTCTAACCATTATATTTCACCTCTAAACGATAGGATATAAGCCAGGTACAGCCGCGCTTAAAAGCATGGTGATCGCTGTAATCCCTATCATGAGCGGTGTTAAATATTTCCATGCCCCTCTCACCATCTGGTCTATTCTATACCTGGAGAATAAAGCTCTTAGATTCGTTATTATTAAAACAACTATCGCCGTCTTAATAAGGAACCAGGCAGTGTACCACACTGTGGATAACACTATATTAGCTTGAATCGCTAGATCTAGGGCTGTCAAACCTGGGAGCTTCTCTATTCCATAGGGTCCGCCTAAGAATAATGTGACCGCTAGTCCTGCTCCTAAAAGAAGCTCTAGATTATTTGATAATCTGAGAAACGCGTATTTTTTACCGCTGAACTCTGTCTGCCAGCCTGCTACAAGCTCAGTCTCTGCTTCAGGTATATCCATGGGTATTTTCTCCAATTCAGGTAGAAGCGTTATTATGAATACTCCGAATGCGATCATGCTCGGGAATATTAGAATACTCATACCTGCTACAGCTTGATACTTAACTATCTCTGTTATAGTTAGGCTTCTAGCTATCATGGCAGGTGTCAGCGCGGCTAAAGTTAAAGGTATTTCATAACCCATTAATTGTAACCCTGCTCTGGCGGCTCCTATTGAACTGTAACGGTTCATTGAAGAATACCCTGCTAGTATAATTAATATGGCGATCACTGTTGTTAAGAATAATACGAATATGAGATCTCCTTGAAAGCTTAAAACGCCTGTCACATTAGTTATTGGAATGAATAGTAAGGCTAGTAAAGGCACCGCTACCGAGAAGAAAGGTGTCGCTGTGAAAAGTCTTCTATCAGCGGCCTTCGGGGTGATATCCTCTTTAGCCATAAGCTTAATGAAGTCGGCGAAGGGTTGAAGTATACCTCTCCAACCAACGTAGAGGGGCCCCATTCTGTTCTGTAAATCCGCGTAGTATTTTCTATCAATCCATTCAAGGAGAAATGTTAATCCTATGCAGAATACTATGCCGGGGAATAAAACTATTTGAAGGATTCCAAGGAAGATGTCTAAGACCATTTTTATCTCCTCCAACCTCTATTCTGATACCATTCTATTCCATAGCGCCTCATCTCTTCATCTGTCCAAACCCATTTCTTCGGCTTACTCTTAGAGATATCTATGAAGGTTGTTCTGCACATGCATGCTATGCAAGGATCGATGCTACCGAAGTTTAGAACGAAGTCCGCTATATAATGGCCTTTACAAGATTCTATGATTGGTAGAAGATTAGCCATGGTAGGTGTGATAACCTTAACTCTTTCAGGTTTATCTGTGCCATTTGATTTAATATAATAGAAGACTTCTCCTCTAGGCGCTTCGTTATGACTTACCGCTTCTCCGGGAGGTACCTTTCTGGGTACTTTAACTCTCACCTCACCGCTTGGGAGATGATCTAGGATATATCTTATTATGTTAATGGATTCTATAAGCTCGTCGACGCGGACTACTAATCTGCCAGCTACATCACACATATCGGATGTGCAGACGTTGAACGGGATTTCATCGTATGCGCCGAAATGCGGGTCATCATATCTTACATCTGTTTTAACACCTGATCCTCTAATAACTGGGCCTACAGCGCTCATAGCTTTAAGGTATGAGGGATTCAAATAGCCTACGCCTACAGCGCGTTTCAGTAGAGTATCCTCCTCTAACACGATTTTCTTATATGTCTTCGTTCTTTTTTCAAGTATATCCATGCCCTTCCTTATTTTATATATCTGCTCATCTGTTATGTCTCTTCGAACCCCTCCGATTGTGTTTATAGCCGCTGTTACACGGCTTCCGCATACTAGATCAGTTAAATCTAAGATAACCTCTCGATCCCTCCAACTGTACATGAACATGGTATCCCAGCCTATTAGATGGCAGGCTACTCCTATCCATAGCAGGTGGCTGTGGATTCTGTTAAACTCTGTGACCATTGTTCGAATGTATTTTCCTCTCGGCGGCACTTGGACTCCAAGCAGCTGCTCTACAGCGTCGCAGTATGGTAGTGTATGAGCTTGACTGCAAATACCGCAGACTCTCTCCGCCATGTAGATGCCTTGTATAAACGTTCTCTGCTCGAACGCTTTCTCTAAACCTCTATGATTGTATTCTATGTGCGGTATCACGTCGACGACTATTTCCCCGTCTACTATGACTTCGAAGTTCATAGGTTCTTTTAGAGTTGGAGTTTGAGGCCCAACTTGGAGAACGTAGTCGCTGGTCTCCTCTGGTAGAATTGGTTTTCTTTGTATAAGCGGAACTTTTTTAGGATCCCATTTATCCGGAGTCCAGTCTTTTCTTAACGGGTGTTCTCCTTCAGGGAAGGTTTCAGCTAATAGAAGTCTTTTAAGATTAGGGTGTCCTTTAAAAACTATTCCAAACATATCGTAGACTTCTCTCTCATAGAGGTTAGCGCCCGGATAGAAGTCTGTTAAAGATTCTAATTCAGGTTTATCTTTAGATACAGGGACTCTAATGGTGATCTCAACTTTTCTCTGCATGTCTAATAGATGGAATAATACTTCAAAATGATCTTTTAAGTCTAAGCCGGTTACAGTGCTTATAAACCAGACGCCCATCTTCTTATATAAATGCTCAGCTGCTTTGTAGTGTTTACCGTTCGGGACTGTTATCCAAACCCGGTTTACACGCGGAACCTTGTATTCGAGTAAATCGCTTCCAAGCAGGTTTTTCATCTCTTCAACGATTTCATATTCGTTTTTCAACTCTTCAGTTTTAGGTATTTGAGTTAACTCCGCCATTATTTTTCACCTCTAGCCTGTTTCTGAGCGTTTTTCAGTTTTTCTAAAAGTTTAACCGCTCCTAAAGCTATAGCTTCAGGTCGAGCGGGGCATCCGGGTACATAGACGTCTACTGGTATAACTGTGTCAATACCTTCAGCTGCATTATAGCATCCTCTGAAAACTCCGCCTGTTGAACCGCATGTCCCTACCACCATTACGAATTTAGGCTCAGGCATCTGCTCATATATTCTTCTAAGACGCGGTGCCTGTTGTCTTGTAACAGGTCCAGTGCAGACTAATACATCTGCGTGGCGTGGGCTCCCCTTCAGTAAAGCCCCGAATCTTTCTAAATCGAATCTCGGCATTAAAGCAGCTAAAATTTCTATATCGCAGCCGTTGCAGCTGCCTGAGTTGAAGTGTAGCAACCAGGGTGAGCTTCTTCTAGCCCAGTCTACTAATCTACTCATTTTTTTACCCCCTTAATAAAACTACTACGGCTACTATTGATACAGCCGCGTAGAGTACTACAGCGTAAACTGCGGGTAGAACACCTATCTGGAAGGCTCCGAATGTTAATATGAAAGCTATAATATCGAATATCATAAAGTATACGGCATAGTAAAACCAGTTTATTCTGAAATGTGTATGTATATCAGGTTGCTCTTCACCGCAAGCATAGCTTTCAACCGCTTCTCCTTTATTTCTCGACGGCGGTGCTATCTTTCTACCCCATGTGTAAATCGCAGCTGTAGCTATAAGAATTATTATAAAAGCTACGGGAACCCATACTTCATCTAGCATGGTGATCATTCCTTTCATTTTTACAAATCGTTAAACATTATTTCTTATATTTAAAATTTTCACTTAACTATCTGCTCGTCTACCAGATTCTTTTTGGTAGATTTTAAGGCTTTATAAGTCTTTTTATAACCTAAAAAAATTTTTTAACTTTTTTAAACGATTATGAGGATTTAAACTGCTTTAATTATTTTTAAAAGCTTTTAATATTTCTTTTTCTTCAAAACTGGAAACTTTTAGATGAAGATACCTATTACCTCATTTATATTAGTAAGGGCACAAATATGCTCATAAACTTCGCAGGATTAAATATATAAGCATCTTTGAATAAACACGCTACTGGATAGGAGGAATAGTATGGTTAAACATCCTGAATTAAAACATTGGATTAAAAACCTTGTCATCGGTAAGGAGACTTTAATATTACCATGCCCTTTATGCGGTGAAGACGTTCATGTGAAAAAACTAGGAGACGATGAGATGGGTATTATTAAAACTCTCAGCGATTTGACAATAGACGAAGTTGTTAAACGCTGTTATATTCAAAACTATAATGAAGAATACAAGGACCTGCACACCCGCCCGTATTTGTACGCGTACTTGAAGCAGAAGAAGCAGTCTTAAACATGAAATACCCCTTCTTCTCTTATTTTTTAAGATAGAATTTTAACGCTATAAGCGATGTCTATGGAAATTAAGACCGTAGCCTCTATAGTGATTTTCAGCGTCACTCTCTTTCTTTTGATAAAAAGGCCTAAAAACTTAAATATAGGCATCACCGCGAGCATAGGAGCTTTACTATCTTTATTAGTTGGAACGGTTACTGTTTTAGAAGCTCTCGGCTTGCTTACAGAGATATGGGATGCAGCTTTAGCATTCTTCGGTATTGTCACATTATCTGTAACCTTGGATGCTATGGGCTTCTTTAAATGGGCTGCTTTAAAAATCATTCACTATGCTAAAGGAGACGGTAGAAGACTATATATTTATGTAGCGTTGTTAACAGCCGCGGTTAGTATTCTTTTCGCAAACGATTCCGCTATACTCATTTTAACACCTATAGTTGTGGAGATTACGCGTCAACTAGATTTTAAAGGCGGCTCTAGAATGGTTTACCTTTTCGCAGCGGGGTTTGTAGCTGATACAGCTGCGATGCCTCTTATAACAAGCAACCCTGTTAACATTGTTAGCGCAGACTTTTTCAAATATACTTTTATCGATCATCTTATTTTTATGGGCCCTGTCGCTGTTATCACAGTTTTCTTCAGCATTTTAGTCGTCTACTTGTTTTTTAGAAGTAAGATCCCGGTTAAATATGACGCTGGATGCGTGGATTTAGATTGCGGGCTTATGTTAGCGTCCCATAGGTTAATCAAAATTATATTCACAACACTTATAATCATAGATATAGGCTATGTTTTAACCTCTTTCATTAGAATACCAGTTTCCACGGTTATATGCTCAGGAGCATTCTCCCTCTTAATAGTATATTATTTTTATTCTAAGAGAGATAACGTTCAGCCGAATACTTATAAATCTGTCTCCAAGCTTCTAAGAGAGGTTAACTGGGGTATACTGGTTTTCATGATCGGCATATTTATAGTGGTTCAAGGTTTAAGAACCGCAGGTATTATAGATTTCATCGGTTTACTTCTAACATCCGCGTCGCATTTACCCTCATATCTAGGTTTTCTAACACCTTCTTTAGCAGTCACGATTCTAGCCAGTTTTATGAATAACTGGCCTATGACTCTACTAGGATTGGTTTCAATAAGATACGCTGTGTCATCTATCGGTTTAACTCCGGAGACTGGTACAAATCTTATATTCTCAAATATTATCGGAAATAATATCGGCCCCCACTTTTTCCCTATAGGCTCTTTAGCTATACTAATGTGGTTTGACGTTATCAGGAGAGGGGGTTTGAAAATAACTCTTAGAGAATATCTTAAAGTAGGTTCAATTCTATCCATTGTAGAAGTCGCTTTCTCCTCGCTCATATTATATATTGAAGTTGGTTTACTCGGTTTAACTCTACCAATATTCATATAAGCGCATGGTGAATTCTTCAAACCATGTTGTTATTTAAAAACAGGGCAGTTCACGTATTTTCTAAGCCCCTCTTCATAAAAACACTTGTTACAGGAGATGCATTTAGCTTTTCTAAGATCACCAGCCCTCCATCTCGATATGAGATTAGGTTCAGCGATTAACGGTCTCGCTAAACCTATGAGATCGCATACTCCTTCTTTTAATAACCTGTCTATTACTCTCGGTGTTCTTATACCTCCAGTTAAAAGAATCGGTGTTTTAACATGGCTTTTAATTTTCTTAGCGAAGCTTGAAAAATACGCTTCATCGCTTTCTTTTACTATTCCTGTTTTCTCAGGAGCTCCTCCGCTTACAGATATTAAATCGCATCCCGCTTCTACAAGCTTCTCAGCGACTTTAACAGTTTCCCGTATAGTTATACCGCCTGCAACCCCGTCTTCTCCGTTTAATCTCACAGATACCGGATGGCCTCCAACATTATCTTTCACTTCACTGAAAACCTCTAATAGAAATCTCATCTTGTTTTCGAGGCTGCCACCGTATTCATCTCTTCTCTTATTATATAGATCTGAGAGAAACTGGGATATTAAATAAGAGTGAGCGGCGTGAAGTTCAACCCCGTCAAATCCAGCTTTAATAGCTCGACGCGCCGCTTCACCGAATAAATTCACTTTCTCCTTTATCTGTTCGACGGTTAACGCTTTCATCACATGCTTATTCTCATTAGTTAACACTCCCATCGCTTCAGCTTCAGTGAAGCCTTTCAGCTCAATGATCGATGGACCGTAGATTGACCCATCCGGATTATACTTTGGATCCGAGTTTAAGCCGCAGTCAGCTATTTGAA
>JAHQXC010000023.1 GCA_029856525.1 Candidatus Odinarchaeia archaeon | reverse complement strand
AAAAAAAAGGGAGAAGGGTTTACTCAGCTATTTTTCTGCTGTTGCTTCTGCATCTCCTCTATGATTTGAAGCATCTCCTTGGATTCTCTCTTACTGTTCCATATTACAACGCCGACAACCGCCATTAGCAAGAAGCCTATCACTGCATCCACTATCACAGCGCCGATGTCGCCTGCCCCTATCGCCGCCCCGGCTTCTACTAACCCGTATGCTATAAGCGGTGCGATCAGTAATGAAACCAGGTTTATCACTTTAATCATTGGGTTGATTGCAGGTCCAGCTGTATCCTTTAACGGATCACCTACAGTGTCGCCGATAACGCTGACTTTATGGGCTTCTGAGTGCTTGCCGCCGTATAAACCAGCCTCTATAGCTTTCTTAGAGTTATCCCATGCAGCTCCCGATGTAGCCATGAAAACTGCTAGAAGCTGACCGACGAGGATTACACCGGCTAAAAATCCTCCAAGCGCTGGCACACCTAACAGGAATCCGACTATTAAAGGTGTTAGAATAGCTATAACACCGAGGCCTACCAGTTCTCTCTGAGCTGCGGAAACGCATATGGCTACAGATGTGTTGTAATCAGGTTCAGCTCTACCCTCCATGAGGCCTGGTATCGTGTGGAATTGTCTTCGAACTTCAAGTATTATCTTAGAAGCAGCCCTATCAACTGCGCGAACAGCTATGGAGCTGAATAAGAATGGTATTGATCCGCCTATTAGAAGCCCTATAAACACGTAAACGTTTGCGACATCTATTATTCCAATACCGGTATCAGCGACATAAGACCAGAATAATGCGACTGCGGCGATTACAGCGGATGCTATTGCAATACCTTTTGTAATAGCCTTAGTAGTGTTTCCTACAGAATCTAGTTGCGCTAGTATTTCAGCAGCTTCACCCTCTTTTAACCCAGACATTTCACCGATGCCTTGAGCGTTATCAGAGACAGGGCCGAACGTGTCCATAGAGATATTGTTACCTGTAAGTGTGAGCATGCCTATACCGCATAAAGCTACACCGTAGAAGATGAAGACAGGCGGTAATCCTACGAAGATTACAGCGGAGACAAGTATGGCGGTTGCTATAACTATTATATTCCATACGCTACCCTCGTAGCCGACGGATAAACCTCTAAGAATTGTTGTAGCTGCGCCTGTATTAGTTGATCTAGCGAGGCCTTTAACAGCCGAGTATTTTATGGATGTGAATCTGTCAGTTAACTCGTTGATTGATATAGCTAGTATAACACCGGTTAACGTAGCTATAGCTAACCTTATGGAAAGCGTAAGAGGGTCAACTCCTACTGGTATACCGGATGGATTTGATAATCCAACATACAGGATGCCTGCTATGAAGAATCCTGCTATAGATATAGCTGCCGAAGTGTTAAAACCTAGTTTAATAGATCTTAAAGCGTCTTTCATCTCTCCTCTAGCCTTAACGAAGTATGTGCCTATTATAGATGAGATTAACCCTATAGCTCTGACTATTAACGGGAAGATGACTCCTGCGAAACCTAATGCAAGGTATCCTAGAATCATAGCTGACACGATGGTGACTTCATATGACTCGAATATATCTGCCGCCATCCCCGCGCAGTCACCTACGTTATCACCCACAAGGTCTGCTATTACAGCCGGGTTTCTAGGATCGTCCTCAGGTATCCCTTTCTCAACTTTTCCAACCATGTCCGCTCCTACATCCGCGGCTTTAGTATATATTCCACCGCCAATCCGCATGAATAATGCTATAAGAGATCCTCCGAAACCATAGCCGAGTAGCACTTCGAAAGCGTATTGCTGATAGATCATGAAAACTATCACGCCGCCTAGTAAACCGAGACCGTCTGTAAGCATTCCAGTTATCGTCCCGGTTCTATAACCGATTTGTAGAGCTTCACTGAAACTTCTCCTAGCCGCGCTTGCGACTCTGACGTTTCCGCGTGTAGCCATGTTCATGCCTATATATCCTACGCTAGCTGAGAAAACTGAGCCCATAACGAATGCTCCCGCACGTCCAGCTCCATAAAATACAGCTTCCGGTGTTCCAGCTGTGTAGTATGAAGTCGTAGCAAGATAAGCGGTGAAGAATAAGGCGATTGTGAGAACAGCGACGATTGGGAAAATAGCGCGGAATTGACGTCTAAGATAGCTGTTAGCACCCCCGCGGATTGCTTTAGCGATCTTAACCATTGCAGGGGTACCCTCGTCTTTTTTAAGAATCTGTTTTATTAGTAGAACCGCGTATACGAGGCCGCTGATGGATACTAGGAGGATAAACCATAAAAGAGCCCATTCTAATGTAAGCTGAAACATATCATCGTCAACTCCATTAAAACGATTACGATAGTTGAATTTGCAATTCAGAGATTAATAACAACTTACTTATAAATTTATATGTCTACCATAAACTCATCCGCCGAAGAATCTGCGAAGTTCTTCAGCAGCTTTCTCAGGAGCAACTTCGTTTACTGGAAGGCCTAGGCTTATCTCGAATCCTGTTTCAAAATAAAACCGAGGGAATAATCGAATATACATATGGTATTTTTCATTTCTAACTGTTTGGTTAATAATAAAATTATATGAAGGTTTATCTAGGAGATTATCAAGCGCGCGGCATGCGTCTCTTAAAACTAAAGCCAGCTCACCGAATTCATCTTCGTTTAATTTAGTTATGTTGGAAGCGTGTGATTTAGGAATAATCCAAACCTCATATGGGAATACAGCCGCATAAGGGCTTATTACGATAGTATACTGTTGCTCTAATATAAATCTCGGCGAATTCCTCTCCCGGGCTATAACACTCTCCATTAAACAGTTTTCAGCAGCTTCTAAAGCATTCAACTCTTTAACTACACGGTTAGGGATAAAACTCGAGGAAATCACGTGGCTGTGAGGGTGGAGTAATGTTCCGCCGGATTTAGGACCGTGGTTTTTAGATATACTTATAAATTGGATTCGTTCATCACGTGCAAGCTCGTTGAAACGATCCCTGTAGACTTGAAATAAAAGCTGAACTTCATCAGACTTCATAATATGAAAATAATTATCATGGCGAGGTGAGTCGACCACCAGCTCGTGTACACCGAAGGGGATAGTGTAAGATAAATCTTTTTCTTCAACAGGCTGAGTTGACTCAACAGGCTCGAATACAGGGAACTTATTATCTAATACTTTGACAAGCCAGCAGCTTTCACGAGAATCCTCTTCCTCCACTTTAGTGAATATTTTTCCGCTCTCATCCCTCAAGTATACTACCTTAGCAGCGGCTAGATTTTTCTCCTTACCCGGGCAGAAAGGGCACTCGAACCCTGGTTTCTCAGCCAGCTCCTCCGGGACCCCCCTAGGCCTACTACTTCTAATAGTCGCTATGAGCACTCTATCATCGGTTAAATAATCTTTCCGTATCTGATTCAAAGGCACCCACCGTTAAAAACAAATCTGATTATAATAAAATATTTAAGCCATTATAAATATGTTTTTACAGTTTAAAATCAAGGTAAAAACGGCTAAACAGGTGCATGCTTTGGAGAAAAATAATAGAAGAGAATACAATAAATTTCTGAAAAAAGCCTACGACGCTGAAAACAAGGCTTTCAAACAATGGGATAAGAGTAATTTTCTGAAATCAGCTGAGTTATTTAAAGAATCAGCTGAATGGTTTGAAAAAGCAATGCGTAAAGCTAGCAGTCTAGATGAGAAAGTGCTAACTACATCTAATTTCTTCGTTGAATTAAGCAATCATTATTGGGTTTCAGGGCTTAAAAAATATTCTGATGAAGAAAACTATGAAGAAGCCGCGGAGCTTTTTAAGAACGCGATAATTAATAAAAAGAAGGCTTTAGAAGCCGATAAAGAAGACCTGCCTCTAAGAAAAGGGGTAGGAGGACAGAAAGAGCTTAAAAGAAGAGAGTGGAGGCTATTCCAGCAATCAACTCTAAGAGAATTATACGCATATTATTTTCTATCCATGGGGCTTAAAGCGGAGAAAGAGAAGAAAATTAAGACCGCCTTAGAAAATTTCGAAAACGCTGCGGCAAGTTATAATCAACAAATTAAATATTTGAAAAGCGTTAGGAAATCATACTATCTTGTACAATTATATCTTTTAAAAACACATCTAAAAATCGCTCAGTGTAAAAGAGAGTTAAATAAGTTGAATGATGCTGTAGAAGATTATAAATGGATAATAGCGCAGATTGAGAGAATGGATAAACGGTATAAGAGTAGAGCGGAAGCGATTCTAGCATTAGCCTACGCTGAGCTGGGTGAATGCTATAAAGACATGGATAGAGTAGAAGAAGCTGCCTCCTGTTACTGGAAATTTCTAAACTGGGCTAAAAAAGTTAAATTAGATAGTGATCAAGCTTTAGAAGTAGCAAGATGCATTTGCATAGTCACAGTGATCAGCATTAAACTAGGGAAAAACAGGGATGCGGAGAAGGCTATAAAAGAGTTTAAAGCGGGTAAAATATTCGGTAAACACATTGAAAAAGTTCAGAAAGAACCATGGTATAAGCTAGCTTCTCTAATCGCAGATTATTATAATAGTAAAGATGAGAAAATACTTAAAGACGCTAAACTAGTATACGAACAAATGATTGATAAAAAAGACAGGTATATAACTAAATTTTTCGACGCTCAGGCTGCTACATAAAAGTTTATTTAAGAAAGCATATAAAATATTATTTAAACAGATTAGCTAGGTGTATTCCACTTGAAAATCTTAATCACAGGCGCTACTAGAGCCGGTAAAAGTACATTAATAAGGACACTTACAAATGGGAAAAGCATCAGCGTAGATAAGCATGGAACTACAGTCGCATTAGACCATGGTGTGATAACCGTTAAAGGAATAAAACTATATTTATTCGGGACACCGGGATTAGAACACTTCAGCGTGTTAAGGAAGATTCTATCAGAGGGAGCGGATGGAATAATCTTCGTAGTCGACAGCGAGGATAGATCTAAAGACAGCCTCGCAAAAATAGTTTGGAGAGAAATATCAACTTTAGCACCAGGTGTCCCATGTATAGTAGCAGCGAATAAACAGGATAAACCTAACGCTCGGAAACCAAGCGAGTTAAGAAAAGAATTGAAATTTCTTTCAGGAGTCCCCATAATCCCTACTAGCGCCAAGGATAATTTCAATTTAAATGTGTTAATGAATTCCATGTTAACTATACTAATAGGAGAGTTAAGCCCGCTTCTTAAAAAAATAGAGAAGTATAGCGGAGTGAAAGATGGTATTAAAAAGGTAATGGAAGAAATGAAGCTTGACTTCTCAAAAATAAAATCTTATTTAAACTGGCTTGAATACAGGGAGCTTGTAGAAGTAGACTGGAATAGTGGAACCTATACTATGAAAAGAGAGCTCAGAGAACTACTAGACGGTGAAAACCCGCCGATATTCTAATTTTAAAGAGAAAAGTATTTAAACAAATATATGCTTAAATTATCAGCGTTATCTTAGAGGTGTAGGATTTGGTGGGGTGTTGGAGGTATAATTTTTTTGGAGAATACTCGACGCTTACCAGTCTATACTCCGCTTAAACTAATTTTAAATACACCCCGCTTAAACCGTTGTGAAATCGCATCCACCCTCAAATTGAATAGCATTCTCTTAACGAATTCTAATTATAAGAAAGAATACCAGTTCAAAATATTTAAAAGGAGGTTAGAGTTTTGAACGGAAAGCAACTAAGACTTTCTAGAATTTTAAAGAATGGAAAAGCTGTAATAATACCCATGGACCATGGGGTAAGTAATGGTCCGATTGAGGGAATAGTGAAAATAGAGGACACTATTAGAAAGCTTGAAGAAGGGGGAGCTACAGCGATTCTCACCCATAAAGGAATACTTAGAAGCCTAAACCATGTTCCCAAAACAGGGGTAATCGTACACTTCTCAGCTTCAACTTCAATGAGCCCTGATACGAATTGGAAAGTTCAAGTTGGAAGCGTTGAGGAAGCGTTAAGACTCGGAGCCGACGCGGTTTCAGTACATGTGAATATAGGATGCGAAAGAGAACCGGAGATGCTTATGAAACTAGGTAAAATAGCTGAAGCATGCGATGAATGGCAGATACCGCTTTTAGCTATGATGTATCCTCGTGGAAAAAATGTTAAAGACCCGTTCGACCCTAAAACAGTCGCTCATGTTGCAAGAGTTGGAGCGGAGTTAGGCGCGGATATTATTAAAACAAATTACACCGGCAGCCCGGAAACGTTTAGACAAGTTGTAGAAGGATGCCCGGTCCCTGTGGTGATAGCTGGCGGTCCTAAAATGGATTCAGATCTAGCCGTGTTAGAAATGGTTAAAGGAGCTATGGAAGCCGGTGCGATCGGTGTTTCAATGGGTAGAAACGTCTTCCAGCATAAGAATGTAACAGGGATGACTAGAGCATTATACAGGATAATAGTGGATGATGCGCCTGTGAAAGAGGCTGCTAAAGAATTATAGACAGGTGTGAAAAGTTGAATAAAGAAATCTGGGTTGATTTATCAAATAAAAAGTGGAGTTTGAAAAAAGAGGTTTTAACAACAGCGCTGGAAAGAGGGATAACAACAGTAATACTGGATGAAGAAGATATAGATAAAGCTAGAAAAATAGGCCAGTTAAAGATAGCCGTCTATTATACCAGTCCAGAAACAGCCGCTGACTTTCAAATAGCGGAGAACGCTGAGACTCCGGCAAGCGATAAAATACAGGCGAGAAGATATGAGATAAACTCCAATGAAGACATTAAGAGAATAATAGGGGAGAAAAACACTCTACCCTATTTCATAATAACCGCTAAAAACTGGAAGATAATACCATTAGAGAATTTAATAGCTGAATTCCAGAACAGTAAAACTAAGCTAATAGCAGAGGTTGATAACATAGAGGAGGCTAAGCTCTTCCTACAAACATTAGAGAAAGGTGTGGATGGAGTTTTATTAAAACAGCCTACAGTCGAACAGGTTATAGAAGCTGCAGGAGTATTGAAACAGCTGGTTAAACAGAGAATTGAGTTAACACCAGCTAAAATCACGGTGATAAAACCGTTAGGAGTAGGAGACCGAGTTTGCATAGACACATGTTCAATACTCAGAAAAGGAGAGGGAATACTAGTAGGATCGCAATCGAAAGGACTCTTCTTAGTTCACTCTGAAAGCTTAGAGTCAGAGTATGTGGCAGCTAGACCGTTCAGAGTAAACGCTGGACCAGTCCACTCCTATGTGTTAGCTCCAAATAATAAAACAAGATATCTTTCAGAGTTGAAAGCAGGAGATGAAGTGTTAATAGTGAATAGTAAAGGGGAAACATACCCGGCGATCATCGGCCGTGTTAAAATCGAGGTTAGGCCGCTAATACTCATAGAAGCTGAGGTTAACGGGGAAATCTATAAGATAATACTTCAAAACGCGGAGACGATTAGACTAGTCGACAGTAAAGGTGAACCTGTTTCAATAACACAGTTAAAACCAGGAGACCAAGTTCTGTTAAACATCAGAGAGGGCGCCAGACATTTCGGAACACAAATACAGGAGACGATAATAGAGAGGTAGATGTTTTAGTTGATTAACTCTAGTTTAATATGTGTTTCAATAATTAAGAAAACGCTAAACGAGATGATAAAAACAGCTAGTATACTAGTAGAAGAGCCGGTGGATCTAATAGAATTCAGATTAGATCATCTTAAACCGCTTCCAGACGTTAAAGAATTATTCAATATACTGAAAGTTAGAAAAAACAAGATAGTCACGTTAAGACCTGTAAGCGAAGGCGGTGAAAGCACTCTACGGGAAGAAGAGAGGATAAGAATTTTAGAAGCGTTAGTTGAACAGAGAGTTGAGTACGTGGATATCGAGTACACTACTCCGCGTGTGGAAAATTTTTTAAGAAAAGCGGATAAACACGGCGTTAAAACTATACTCTCAAGACATTTATTAAACGGAACCCCTTCTTTCAAAGAGTTAACTATATTATTTAATAAAATGAGCGGTTTAAACCCGTCTTTCGTAAAAATTTCAACTATGATAAAAAATAAAGAGGATATATTAAATTTAGCGCAGCTCACGTTATACGCTGATAAAACTGAAACATCGATTATAACCACAGGAATGGGTGAGCTTGGTAAAATCACTAGAATATTAACTCCGCTGATAGGCTCTAAAATAGTATACTGCAGTATACCCGGTGAGCCTGCAGCTCCAGGTCAATTAGACTATAATAAGACTATAATGATCTTAAAAGAATTAACATAGGAGGTATTAAAATGAGTAAAATAGGTGTAGCGGTATGCGGTGCGACAGGGAGTGTAGGCCAAAGATTCATAGAACTTCTACAAGGCCACCCCTGGTTTGAGCTTAAATGTATAATGGCATCTGAGAGAAGTGAAGGAAAAAAATACTCTGAAGCCGTTCAATGGATAGTCTCACCTAGAATACCGGAAGCTGTCAGAGACATGGAGATTAAACCATTATCAACTGAAAGTTTGAAAGGCGAAGATATTCGAATAGTGTTCTCAGCGCTGCCAGCGGATGTAGCCGGTCCTATTGAAGAAGAATTCGCGAAAGCAGGCTACGCGGTATCCTCAAACGCTTCAGCTCATAGAAGAGACCCAGACGTCCCCATATTAATACCGGAGGTTAACGCCGAGCATATTCAACTAATACCTGTTCAAAGGAAAAGAAGAAATTGGAGCGGGCTTATCGTAACAGAGGCTAATTGTACAACAACCGGTTTAATAATACCTTTAAAACCCATCTATGATAATTTTGGAATAGAGAAAGTCATAGTTACAACTATGCAAGCGCTCAGCGGAGCCGGTTTCCCGGGTGTTCCAAGCATGGCGATCATAGACAATGTGATACCTTACATAGCTAATGAAGAAGAGAAAGTTGAATGGGAGACGTTGAAATTACTAGGAGAATTCACCGGTGACGGAATCACACCGGCTAAAATAAAAGTGAGCGCAAGCTGCAATAGAGTATTCGTATTAGACGGGCATTTAGAATCTGTTTTAGTTGAGACTAGTAGAAAAGCTAGCGCAGAGGAGATTAAAAAAATCCTCTCAGAGTTTAAAGGAGAACCTCAGAGATTAAACCTGCCTACCGCGCCTAAAAACCCGATTATCGTTTTAAACGAGCCGAATAGACCTCAACCGAGATTCGACAGATGGGCCGGTGAACCTGAACGCGCTAAAGGAATGGCTGTAACCGTAGGACGGATACGCCAGGACACTGTATTCGAGAAAGGTATTAAAATGACGGTTCTATCACACAACACGATAAGAGGAGCAGCAGGTGAATCTATACTTAACGCGGAGCTTCTAGTAGCCCATAAATTAATACAGTGAGAGTATGGTTAAAAAACATGTTTTAAACGCGGAGACCGAGCTATATTGTTTAATAGGAAAACCGGTCTCCCATTCTCTATCCCCTTTAATGCATAATTACGCTTTCAGAAAACTCGGTTTAAACGCGGTTTACCTAGCTTTCAAAGTAAACGAGGAGAAGCTTCAAGAAGCCGTTGACGGTTTAAAAGCTTTAAACATAAAAGGAGCTAATGTAACTATACCTTATAAAACCAGTGTAATCAAATACCTGGATTCAGTTGAAGAAACAGCTAGAAGAATAGGCGCTGTTAACACTATTAAAAACTCTGATGGCGTGCTTTCAGGTTACAACACTGATTGGAGCGCTGCTGTTGAATTATTAAAAGAGAAATTAAATACATTTAGAGGAGTAAACGCTCTTATAATAGGAGCTGGAGGTGTCGCGAGAGCGATATTATACGGTCTCATAGAAAACGGGGTTAACGTCACTGTTACTAACAGAAACCTGGATAAAGCTGAAGCGATGGTAAACGAGTTTAAAACCATTTTCAAGAATAAAACAGAGTGTAATACAATACCATTAACTGATATTAAAAAAGAGATTTCAAGATTCAACATAATCATCAACGCTACACCGGTCGGTATGACACCGAATATAAATGAAACACCGGTAAACCCAGACTATTTAACAAGTAAAATGATAGTTTTCGACACCGTATATAATCCTCTTGAAACACTTCTTATAAAGAAAGCTAAGCGAATAGGATGCCCTGTAATAGAAGGATACCGCATGCTAGTGAAGCAGGGAGTTTTAGCCTTCAAAATATGGACAGGAATACAGCCCCCCGCCAAGGATATGGAGAGAATAGTATACTTGAAGTTGAAGGCAGAGGCTTCGCAAATTAATAAAAGCGTTTAAAGCCTAATTTAATATTTTATAAAAGTCTTCAACATTTCAGGAGAGAGCTGACAGCACCCCAGAGATTTATAAATCCAACTTTGACAAGAAGACTTCACCATACAGCTTAACCGTTTAGTCCGCTAGGTTAGATGTATAGAACAGATTCAAACATGCTAATTATTCTCTAAGCGTTTAGCCTCGAGCTCACAGACTTAAAATTAAAAGTATGAACTACCCCCCCTCTATCGGATGAGGTTTCCTGCTTCAATGATGAAGCGTGCCGGTGTTTTCGACCGGTAGAGGCTCTCTTTCAACATGCGTCTCAGAGCTGCCCCCCGCACCGCATCACTATCCTTTTTAAAGATCGGGAAACTATAAATACTTTTCAGCTTCCCCAGCTTTCACAGGGGGACTTCACGCCGATAAAGTTTAAACGTGAATCTCCATGTAAATATACGAAAATATAAAAAGCATTGATGCTTAAAAAATTACAATCGAGCTCGCTTAAATTTAAAAAGAGGGGTTGAACAGGAAACCGGTGAATGAATTGAATAGAAGAGCTGCAGCTGTTGCACATGGAGCTATAACAGTTATCAACGCGATAGCGGCTGGTTTAGGCTCTGCGATAGGAGTAGATTTATGGACGCGCGCGGAAGTGAAGTTACTGCCAGAAGAGAAATATGAGTATGTGATTTCAGGGTTTGAAAACACGGAGACTAAATTAATAGAGAATTGTATACGAAAAATATTCGAAAAATATAATATAAGGAATCAAGGAGTTAAAGTGGTAACTTACAGTAATATTCCAATAGGGAAAGGTCTTAAAAGCAGCAGTGCAGCGGCTAACGCCGTCGTGTTAGCGGCTGTTAAAGCGCTTGGAGTGGGCGCTTCAGATATAGAGATCATTAAAATAGGAGTTGAAGCCGCTATAGAGTCTAAGGTAACCGTTACAGGGGCGTTCGACGATGCAGCGGCATCCTACTTCGGCGGTTTAGTTCTCACAGATAATGTTAAACGGGAGATAATATTCAGGAAACCATTCACAGATAAAGTGAAAGTAGCTCTTTTTATCCCCGAGTTTAAACCGTTAACACGCACACCAGAGACGATTAATAAAACAAAGCTTATAGGAGGGCTGATACCTCACTTAGTAGAATTAGTTAAGAAGGGGTTAGTGGAAGACGCTATGAGTTTAAACGGCTTCCTATACGGGGCCTGTTATAATACACCGATGGATATTGTTTTCAAAGCGTTTGAAGCCGGTGCTAAAGGTGTAAGTGTTTCAGGAACAGGACCTACTATAGCTGCGTTAATAGATGAAGATGAAGTTGAATCTCTTAAAAAAGCTTGGAGTAGTTTTAAAGGCGAAGTTAAAATTGTAAATATAAATAATAGTAAAGCATCCGCTACTGTATTATAGGAGGTGAAGGGCGGTCTAAAAGATAAGCCCGTGAAAATGGTTAAAATAACGGTTCATCCAACCACCCTTTTAAAAGGGAGTGTTGAAGCTCCACCGTCTAAAAGCCACACTCACCGGATACTAACAGTAGGATTACTATCTGATAACGGTGTGAAAGTGTATAATCCGCTTCTAGCCGGAGATGTGAACGCTACAATAGACTGCTGCAGATTATTTGGCGCAGAATTTAAGATAAAAGATAAACTGCTTGAAATAATCCCTCCTCATAGTTTAATAGCTCCGAGCAAGGTATTAGACGCTAAAAACTCCGGGACAACTATCAGATTCATGATGTCTATAGCCGCTCTAGCTAAAGGAACGACGCGGCTGACAGGTTCACCTCAACTTAGAAAAAGACCTATGGCGGATTTAGTGGATGCTTTAAACAGGTTAGGAGCGAGATGCGAGTATCTTGAGCGAAACGGATACCCGCCTCTAGCTATAACAGGAACAGATAAGCTGGGAGGTGAAACTTGGATTTCAGGAAGCGTCAGCTCCCAGTTTATTTCAAGCCTCCTTCTAGCCTTGCCGAAATCAACCAGCGACTCTATAATCCATATTAAACCCCCTGTGAAATCCAAGCCTTATATTAAAATGACTCTTGAAATAGTAAGTCAAAGCGGTGTTAGCATAAAAGCTTCTAAAGATTTAAAAAATTTTATAATACGGGGAAACCAGCACTATAATATTGAAGAGTATAATGTTCCAGGAGACTGGTCTTCAATCTCCTTCATACTAGCAGCGGCTGCTATAACGAAATCAAGTTTGAAAATAGTGAACGTTGACTTTCAATCAGTGAGCGCTGATAGAAAAATAGTAGAGGATCTTAGAAAAATGGGGGTGGAAATAGAAGAAGACTATGAGAGAGGGGAGCTCACAGTTCACGGCGGGGAACTTAGAGGAGCTAGAATCAACTGCAGTAACACCCCTGATCTTATACCGGCGCTTGCTGTGGTAGCCGCCTACGCTGAAGGTGAGACTATATTATATGGCGCTGAGCATGTAAGGTATAAGGAGAGTAATCGACTTCTAACAATCCGGGAAGAGCTTAGTAAAATGGGTGTTAGAGTGAAGGAGAATAAAACAGGTTTAACGATAAAAGGCGGAGGCGTGGTCTCCGGCTGTAACAGTTTAAACGCACATGGAGATCATAGAATCTTCATGGCTCTCTGCGTAGCCGCTCTTAAAGCAAGTGAACCCTGCGTAATTAACGGATTAGAAACATACAGTGACTCTTACCCTAACTTTATTAAAGATCTTAGAAGCATAGGAGTAAGATTAGAGGAGGAAACGGATGCCGGATAACAGTCTCGGAAAAATTTTTAGAATCACTGTTTTCGGGGAAAGCCATGGAAGAGTGGTAGGAGTAGTAGTGGATGGCGTTCCAGCTGGATTAAAGTTAAGCGAGCAGATAATTCAAGCCGAGCTAGATAAAAGAAGACCAGGGTTCTCGGATATATCCACTACACGTTTAGAAGAAGATAAAGTTCAAATATATTCAGGCGTGCTAAACGGATTCACAACAGGCGCCCCTATCTGCATGATGATAGAGAATAAGAATGTTAGAAGCGAAGACTACGAGGAGTTTATATTAAAACCTAGACCGGGGCACGCGGATCTAACAGCTTATATCAAGTACAGCGGGTTCAACGATTATAGAGGGGGAGGCCAGTTCTCCGGGAGAATTACAGCAAGCTTTGTAATGGCTGGCGCTGTAGCTAAACAGCTCTTAGCCACTAAAAGAATACAGGTTTTAGCTTACACATATCAGATAGCCGGTGAAACAGCGAGGATACCAGGCCAATTAGAGGAGATTAAAATAAACCGGGATAAGAATCCAGTATACTCTCCTGATGGAGAAGCAGCGGAGAAGATGATTAAAAAAATATTAGACGCTAAAAGTGAAGGGGATAGTGTAGGAGGAGTGGTTCAATGCATGATCATAGGGCTTCCTCCAGGTGTAGGGGAACCTGTATTCTCTTCAATAGAAAGCGTGATCTCTAAAGCCGTGTTCTCTATACCAGGTGTGAAAGGAATTGAATTCGGTTCAGGGTTTAAAGCAGCTTTAATGAAAGGGTCTGAGCACAATGACTGGTTTAAATACGATGAAAGCGGCAGAATTATAACTGAGACGAATAATTCTGGAGGTGTTCTAGGCGGTTTAACAACAGGTATGCCGGTTATCTTCAACGTGGCTTTTAAGCCGACTTCTTCAATAACAAAAGAGCAGAAGACAGTCAACTTAGAGAGTAAAACTCAGACCACTATAAAAATTAAAGGACGGCACGATCCATGCATAGTTCCGAGAGCTGTACCTGTTGTAGAGGCTATCACCGCCGTTGTAATAGCTGATTTATTGATGCAAGCAGGCTATTTCGGACAGACTGTTTATTCTGATAAAAAAGATTTAAAATACCAGAGGAACATGATTCAAGAGTTCACTTTAAGAATTTTAGAGTTATTCAAGCGGAGATTAGATGCAGCTGAGGTTCTCGCTAAAATAAAAGCTGAGAGGCACACCGAGTTAAGAGATATTGAAAGAGAAAACACTCTGATAAGTGAAGCTGTAGCCTACGCTAAGAGAATAGGTTTACCTGAAGAGTATGCTGCAAGCCTGGTTAGAGAATTAATCAAGTTAACGGTTAAATTCGAAGAGGAGACTGTAAAAAAGAGCCTGGAACCTAGCGGAGGCTAAATTTTTGAAAATAGCGGTTTTAGGAGGAGCTGGAAGGCTTGGAGCCTGGATTACAAGATTCTTACTCACTCATAAAATACAAACAGTTATAGCCACCCCTAACCTTGAGAAATACAAGTCTTTTATAGAAGAGGTTAAAGTGGAAGCCTACCAAGATAATAAGAGAGCGGCAAGCATCGCAGACGGTGTTATAGTAAGTGTCCCATTAGAGGAGACCGTGAATGTTTTAAAAGAAATCCTACCATACCTGAAACCTAACACTTTTATAATAGAGTTATCCTCTGTTAAAACACCTGTTGAAAAATTTCTTAAAGAAAACTTTAATTATCTAAGTGAAAAAAACATTACTCTCCTCTCAGCTCATCCAATGTTCGGGCCTGGAGCTAAAACTCTTAAAAGAAAAAATATAATATTAATCCCTCACCCCGGGAATCTGAGTCTATTAAACTCTGTTAAAGATTTTCTAAAAAAACAGGGTGCGAATGTAGTTGAATGCGATTACAGGGAACATGATCGGAAAGTCGCTTTAACTTTAGCTTTACCGCATTTTGTAACCATGCTGTTCACAGCCGTGGTTAACAGCCACCAGTCTAATAATAATAGTATTGAAAACTACGCTGGTACAACATTCAAAATATTAAAGCTGTTAGCGGAAAGTCTTCCCTCAGAATCATGGAAGCTTTACGCTCACATTCAAATCGATAACAGTTATACGCTTGAAGTTTTAGAATACTTAAAAGAATACTTCAATAAATTATTTGAAATAGTTGCTAACAGGGATATAGGTAAATTCGAAGAATTCTGGAAAACTTATATAACACCTGTTAAAGGCGATAATAAAATCTTGGAGAAATCTTATAAGAGAATATACAGGTTATTAGAGAAAAGTTAAAAAAAGGAGGGTTAGTCAAGTTTCAGAACAGTCCTATACCCTTCAATATCGAGTAAACCGTGGCCACTGTAGTTGAAGACGATCACCTTCCGCTCATTTCTCTTTTTAGCCTCCCGCGCTAAATCTATAGCTGCACATATCGCGTGACTGGTCTCAGGGGCTGGTATAAGACCCTCCGACTCAGCGAAAAGCTTAGCGCATTGAAACACCTGATCCTGTGAATACGCTACTGCTTTAATGAACCCTTCATCTCTCAGCAGACTCACAGTCGGAGCGGCGCCGTGATATCTTAATCCGCCTGCATGAATTGATGGTGGAATAAACTCGCATCCTAAAGTATACATTTTTATTAAGGGTGTTGTTTTCGCTGTGTCACCGAAGTCATATCTATATTCACCTTTTGTAAGAGACGGACAGGCGACAGGTTCAACCGCTAAAACCTCAGGGGATGCTAATTCACCTCTCAATATTTTACCTAGATACGGGAAACTGAAGCCGGCGAAATTACTGCCACCGCCGACACAGCCTATTAAATAATCAGGTGTAAGATCAAGTTTATTCATCTGTTCTATAAGTTCTTGACCGATAATTGTTTGATGCAATATAACATAGTTTAAAACACTGCCGAGAGTGTACTTTGTACCAGGGTTTTTAACCGCCATCTCTATCGCCTCACTGATAGCGATACCGAGAGAGCCGGGGTGATTCGGGTCCTTAGATAGAAGGCTTCGACCGTACTCTGTTTTATCACTCGGAGAAGCGTAAACATCAGCTCCTAAAAGCTTCATAATATATTTCCGATACGGTTTCTGATTATAAGAGCATCTTACCATGAAAACAGTGCATTTTATACCCACCATCGCACAAGAGTAGGCTAAAGCACTCCCCCACTGCCCGGCTCCTGTCTCAGTTGTAAGATTTTTAACACCCTCCTTCTCAGCATAGTATGCTTGCGCTATCGCGGTGTTAGGTTTATGACTTCCAGTTGGAGATAAATCCTCTCTCTTAAAGAAGATCATCGCAGGCGTGTTAAGTCTTTGTTCAAGTCGCTTGGCCCTATATAATGGGGAAGGCCGGCCGAGTCTATAGTAATACTCTAAAAGCTCCTCTGGAATGTTTATATAGCGATCCTCTGCAAACTCTTGCTTCACACACTCCTTAGGAAACAGATTCATCAAAGCCTCCATTGGAATAGGCTCCTTCGTCGCCGGATTAAGATACGGTGGAAACTCTGATTTTATATCCGCTAATATATTATACCATCTCCTAGGCATTTCATCCAATCCAAGTTGAACCTTCACATCGTTCAAATTAGACATAATTTAACCTCCATAATTTTTTAAAAAAATATTTTAGAGGGATAGGCTAACCATTGCAGTGGCGTCTAAGGCCACGTTAACCAACGCCAAGCCCAGAATAAGCTAGTAGTAGAGGCCTTAGGTGAAAAAATATTTAAAAACGAGTCTACTTTCAAGTAAGGGTTAAATCTGAACGCGCACTGCACGGTTAAAGCGAATCCCATTCCAAGGCATACACCCTTACTGAAAGATTGAAAAATAAATTGATAAAAGAAGTATATAATATTTTCGGCTAATCATCTGCTTGAAAGATAATCTTCTAGAAGAATAGTTAAAAGCGGGATGAAGCAAACCGGTAAAACCCATAGATTATCCGATATTGTTAAAGGAATCGGAGACGGTTTTAGAAATTTTAAAATAATTGAGGCTAATAGAAAAACACTCCAACCTATTATAATAATATAAGTGTTTTTCAACTTAGCTTTATCCATTAAAACCCCCTTTTTAAATTGAAAGCCTACGAATCTTATCCTCATATTTAGATTTTAAACTATAATATTCTTCAGAGCTGATCTCGCCTGAATTATGTTTCAACTCTAAAGCGGCTAAAAGCTCCCTGT
>JAHQXC010000078.1 GCA_029856525.1 Candidatus Odinarchaeia archaeon | reverse complement strand
GTGTAAACTACCTCTCTGTCATCTCCTATTTTAATTGTTTTCTCTCTCATTGCTAATTTACCTTTTTAACGCTTTCAAATATCCAGTTCAAGTATTTCTCGGAGCCTGCGTGGACTTTCACACTTATAATTTCAGGTATTTCATAACTGTGGTTTTCGATTATAGTCTTCTCTAATTCACTATATTTTTCTTCCAGAGTTTTTATTATGAGGAGGCATTCACTAGCCCGTTCTATTCCACTCTTCCATGTATAAATAGATGTTATATCACGTATTATGCTGACGCATGCTGCAAGCTTTTTCTCAATTATTTTTTTAGATATGTTCTCCGCTTCAACTGGGTTGGGGGTTGTCACGAAAACTATTATATACATTTCTAGCCCTCAAATTTTTATTAGTGTATGTATCGATTAAAAATTATATTCGATAATTTGATTTAAACACTGAGGTTTCAGAAATTGATATACGATGTTTTAGCTAACCCGTTTATTATTCTATTGTTTTTCTGGCTGATTTTATTTTTAATCGGCCGATTATTTCACGTTGAAAGATGGGGGGTTCAAATCTCACCGTTTCTTTTAATGTTTAAGACTAAGCGGGCTAATAGGTTTATCGCGAAAGTGGCTAGAAGATACCCGCGCGCCTGGCTTGCTGTTTGGAGTCTGGGTGCATCTGTAAGCCTTATAATAATCGTTTTCGCTTTATATTTTCTTACTAGTAATCTTATCAGCCTTTTTTATAAAAGCCCTGAAGCTTCCCCTCTAATCCCGATCGTTCCAGGCATAACTATAACCGGTTTAACTTTAGTTTATATGATAATACCGCTTTTCCTAGTTGTTTTATTTCATGAACTCTCTCACGGAATAGCCGCTCACGTTAATAATATTCCTGTTAAAGCTGCAGGGGTATTTTTTGCAATATTCTTTCCAGGAGCCTTCGTAGAACCGGATAATAGAAAACTTAATGAGAGTAGTGCTAAAGCTAAGCTGATGGTTTACGCAGCCGGATCTTTTTCGAATTTAGGTTTAGCTGTGGTAGGTCTCCTTTTAATCAATACAACTATCTTTAACATCGTGATCTCCCCTCTATACTCTCCTGCTCATGGTGTTATTTTTCAGGAGACTGTAAGCGGCTCCCCGATATCCGCTTATATCACACCTCCATTTATATTAACAGGAGCCTCTATAAATGGGAGCTCTCACATATACCCTATTAATAATATAAGTGATTTTCTAAATTTCATGGATTTAACAACTCCATATATGAATGTCACCCTCTACACTGATAAAGGAGTTTACACTATTACATTAGGTGAGAACCCTAATAATCCTGGTAAAGGGTATCTCGGTGTTATTTTAACAACAGCTTTCCCATATTATCCTCCAAGACCATGGGCGGAGTGGCTTGGCCCATTGTTCCCATATCATCTATATCAGGTTTTCAACTGGCTTTGGGTCGTGTCGTTTAGCGTCGGAGTGTTTAATTTACTCCCTATCCCTGTATTCGACGGTGATAAAATAGTGAGCACGCTTTTAGACAGGTTTATTCCATTAGAGAAAAATGTTAATATAGTTGGACACCAACTACCGGTTAAAAAACTTATATTATATATTTTAAGAGCTTTCTCAACCATGATTCTAACTCTTAATATACTCTTCTCATTTATCATATTTCCAGTTTTATTCTAGGTGTTTATCAAGATGACTAAATGTTTTTATTGTAGAAACCAGGCTGTGACCTTCCGACCATACTCAGGTGAATATCTATGTAAGTCCTGTTTCTTAAAATCTGTTGAGAGAAAAGTTCAGCGTACTATTAATAAATACTCTCTTTTAGAGGAGACGGATATTGTGGCCGTCGCTGTTTCAGGTGGTAAGGATAGTCTAACGCTTCTCACAATTTTAAATAAACTTGAGCGGCATTTTCATGAAACCAAGCTTATAGCGGTTACTATTGATGAAGGTATTAAAAATTATCGCGAAGAGTCTCTTAAATTCGCTGAGTCTGTGGCTTCTAAACTAAAAATCCCGCATAAAGTTTATTCTTTCAAAAAATTATTCGGCTATGATTTTGACGAAGTGATCTCGATTCTAAGAGAGCATGGACTGGATGAATCCTCCCCGTGTTCATATTGCGGTATATTAAGGCGCGCCGCCTTGAATATCGCTGCTAAAGATGTTGGTGCAACTAAACTTGCAACCGCTCACAATTTAGATGATGAAGCTCAAACGGTGATAATGAATTTTTTAAGAGCTGATTATATAAGAGCGCTTAGAACAGGTCCGCGGCTTGAAAAAATCCATGCAGGTTTTATTCCAAGAGTGAAGCCTTTAATCGAGATCCCTGAACGGGAGATTATATTATACGCTTATTTCAGTAATCTTCCCTTGCATACTCAAACCTGCCCTTACGCGCAGGATGCTTTTAGAAATGATGTTAGAGCGTTTCTTAATAAAATGGAGTTAACCAGACCTGAAGTTAAATATAATATTCTAAGGATAAATGATAGGCTCCGCTCTGTTTACACATGTTTAGAACGGGAATTAGATTTAAACACGTGTATCGTCTGCGGGGAGCCAACCGCCCAGGAATTATGTAAGAAATGTGAGCTTTTGAAGATTTTAGATGAAATACGGGCTGGTACACGTAAAACTTAATAATTTGAAATTATTATTTTATACTTGCAGCAACGGGAGGTCCGGGGAGTTTGCCCTGCCCTGTAACTCGAAATGGGCATTATGCGAGGGACAGTAACCATTAAGGCGGTGTCGTCTCTAAAGGTTAAGACTGCTTATTCAACTATGAAACCCCGTCCTACCGGGCGTGTGGTGGATAAGCCTCTTCTGTAGGGAAGAGCGCTATATTCTTTGTAGGGTGAACCGGCTAGGCCTGGGAAGGAGCAACCTAAACCCTAACACACTGCGTTGGTAGGGTGCGGGGTTGAGTGCGAGTAGGCAGCCCCTGGCCTATAGAGACGGCATCCACTTAATGGGGCGTTGCTGCACTTCTAATATTTATTTTCTTTAAAAACTTTTGAAGCAGCCTCCACAGCCGTATTTCTTTTCACATTTAAACCTTTAGTTATTAAGCAATCCTCTAATCCGGTTAAAGTTTTTTCAACTTGTTTTTGGTTGATATCTCCTATCGTTCCTATTCTTATAATCTGACCTTTAGTAGGACCAATACCCCCTGATATTGCGATACCGTATTTTTCTAATAGAAATTTTTTAACATCGCTATCAGTTACGTTTGAGGGGAGGTTAAACGCGTTTACTGTATAGGATGCGTACTCTTCTTTCCTGGGATATAATTTGAACCCTATTGATACCGCGCCTTCTCGTAAAGCTTTTGAGCACACTTTATGTCTTAGAACTCTTTTTTCAATTCCTTCCTTCTCTATTATTTTAAGCGCTTTATTTAAGGCGAAGAATAGTGAGACAGCTGGTGTGAACGGTGTCTCATTTTTTTCATGAAATTTCTTCATTTTCTCAAGGTTCCAATAATAGTTTATATGAGGTTTACTGTCTTCTACTTTTCTCCAGGCTTTTTCATTCAACGTTATAAAGGCTAGGCCTGGCGGGCATGCTATGCATTTCTGGCTTCCGGAGACGACTATATCTAGCCCCCATTTATCAGCGTATAATTCATCTCCTCCAAGATTACTTATAGCATCGCATAAAACTAGTACACCTAGCTTTTTACATATCTCGGCAAGAGCTTTAGCATTGTTTCTAACTCCTGTAGATGTTTCATTATATACGAAGGCTAGCATAACCGTATCCGGGTTTCTTTCAAGTGTTTCTTTAACAATAGCAGGATCAACTCCCTCCCCCCACTCGAACGGTATCCTGATAACTTTAGCACCGTATACTTCGAATATATCCGCTAGTCTTATTCCGAATTCTCCGTTGACTGGAACCACTATTTTATCATTTTTCTTAACTAGATTGCTGGCTGCGCATTCAACAGCACCTGTACCGGATGATGTGAGAATATAAACCGGATTATCTGTTTGAAAAAGATATTTTAAACCGTTTTGGACTTCTTTATAGAGGTTGTGGAATAATTCCCCTCTATGGTTTATCATTTTTTTAGCTTCTTCCAATCTAATTTCATCTGGTACATTTGTAGGCCCAGGTAGCATTAACAAGTCTTCATCCATATAGACGCCTCTTATTTAGTCTTTCTCATTTTTAATTAAAAGCTTGTTGATAAATTTTTCCCGTTTTCACTCCCGATAGTTCTCTAAATTTAATTGTTTTTCTCTATCGCCTGTCGATAGCTTCCTCCATGTTTCTCTATCGATTACTCCTCCTATCTGCTCTAATATTTTTTTAGCGACGCCTGGGCCTATTAACGGTATTTTAACAAGTTCACTTATCTCTGTTTTTTTCAAATCCATAATAGTTTTATAACCTGCGTTAAACAGAGCTCTCGCTCTCACTCTTCCAACTCCTTTTAATTTCGCTAATTCAAGAAGCTCTTCTTTAACACCTTTGCTGATTCTTTTTTCTAGAGTTAACAGCTTCGGTAGCATCCAATCATATTTGAAGAGTTTCGCTATCTCATAGCATGCGTGGATAAGCCACTCAGCTGTTTCCACGATTCTCTGAAGATCGCCTGCTCCTATATCGTATTTCTCCTCTATCTTTTCTTCAGATTCTTCGTTTATCCAGTCGTTAATAAGGGAGGCTGTTTTAATCTCTGATAGAAAGAATTCGTAAGCGTAGACGTTCTCCCATTTATCAGGTATCTCCACCAGTATCTCATCTCTAACCGCGTCGGCGATTATCTCCAGCTCCTCATAGTCTTTTCTTCTAAGGTAAAGCGGCTCCATATCCGGTGTGTGCGCGATTAAATGTAGAAAGCTGAACTCCGTGATATTCTTATTATGAGAGGTGAATAACGCGTCTTTTATTATTTCCCCGGATTTAGGATCAATATATAATTCTGAGATTCTCTTACCGAATAGAGTCGGCTTAAAAGTATTCTGCTTTATTACGATCATCTCCTCCTCTGCAAGATAGTTTATGATCTTCTCAGTGACTCCTTTAATAATCTCATAACTATATTGCTTAGCGTAAAAAGTCTCTTTTAAAAAGTCTATTAACTCTTCATATGTTTCAGTGAACTTCGTTGCTATCGAAGATAGGATGTGTGTTCTTAGAGCCGGTTCTGTGGCTAGTTTCGACCATATTCTCTCCGGTTCACCGAACACGTAATTCGTCATTAAAAACTCGAATTCCCGTTTATCGTGGGCTATTAGAACAGCTTCACCTATTTCATCGTATTTAGGTCTACCGGCTCTCCCCGCCATCTGCTTTATTTCTAGGACTGAGATAGGCGTGTAGCCTAATCCGATATCATATCTCCTATAATCCTTTATTATCACTCTGCGAGCTGGCATGTTTAATCCAGCTGAGAGGGTGGGTGTGGC
>JAHQXC010000002.1 GCA_029856525.1 Candidatus Odinarchaeia archaeon | reverse complement strand
AGGTTTCACGCGAAGCAGCTGGTAACGTAAAACTAGACTTTTTTCGTTAAACTTTTTCTTTTGAATAATATTCTCCAGTTTATTCATGTTTCAATCTAAATAGGCTGCTTAACCGTTCCTTGAAAAAATTATCACGGTATCCTTAGCTTTCTCAGTATTATGGTTAAAGCCACAGCACAGCAGGTGATAGCTGTCAAACCTAATGGAACCCCGTTCTCCGCTGGTCCGTTTTCAACAGTTAACTCGCATGTTTCAGAACAACTCTTATAAATTTCATCTCCATTATACTTGAATTCAATTTTTATACTCTTTAATCCTTCTCCAAGGTTTACGGTATAAGTGGCTGATCCGTATTCATCTGTGATGAGACTCTGTAATTTAACATCGTTCAAATAAACTGTGATGGTTTGATTACTAATCGGCTGGTTAAATTCACTTAATAATTTCAAGTTTATTTTGAATACACTGTTAGTTGTAATTTTTTCGATGGTTAATAATATTTTAGTAGGAATTCTATCAACTACTAGAAGACTGGTTTTCTTCGATTTACTATACTCACCGTCCCCTGGGTATAAAACAGTGATATTATAGTAGCCGCTCTGGTTGAAGATTACTGAAAAGTTTTCGCAACCGTTTAAATCAGTTACACCTATATTGTAAACCTGATTGTTTAATAGGAGATAGATATTTTTATTTTCAAGCGGGTTCATTGAACTATCTAAAAGTTTGGTTTCAATTAAAACGCTCTCGTTTACAATTGCTGTTTTAGGTGTTTTTAACGTTAAAACCGTGTTTCTTAAACTCGGAGCTGTAATCTCGCATTCTAGTTCATTTGAATAACACGGATAATATTCTTTTTCACCGTTAAAAATACACTTTAAAACTATTTTTCCCAGCTTACTTGGCGTGTACTCGAATATTATTTTCCCTTCTAAATCTGTGACTCCTTCACATATTAGCAAGCTGTTAACGTAGAATTTTATATTTTTCCCTGAGAGTTTTGAACCGTTTTCTTCTGTTAGAATTGCTGTATAGTAAGCTTTTTCACCGTAGACTATTAAACTAGGGCCCGTTAAATTTAGGAATGTCACTCGTTTCTCTTCTATAATAATATCTTTCATAGAATATGAGCTCTCATATATTTGGTTTCCTTCAAAATACGCGGTGATCTCTATTAAACCTGTATCCGTATAGCCTGGGGTATAGTTTAACTTGTAGACCCCTTCACTGTTAGTGTAAGCTTGCTGTTTTTCTATATTATTGAATAAGATTCTAATAGGAGCGTTAACCCCGTTCCCTTTTTCATCTATAAGTTTAAAGATTATAGTATACTCTTCGTTTACGAATAGAATGTCATCTGATATTATCGTGAGAAATGTTTTCTCTTTTATAATTTGTCTGCTTAAAGCATTCTCCACCAGGTTAACGTAAGCTCTTCTACCGTTTTCTGAAAGCGCGCTCGGATCATATATAAAGCTGAAGAATATATTCGTGTTATTAGAGTAGCCTTCATATTTTCCAATAGCACAGTCAGAATACCTATAGTAATAGGTTTTCAACATAGGTATATCCGCTGGAAGGAAGAACGTTGAGTTATAGTATGTGTCGCTTATTTTTAAGAGTAAAATAGAGCTTTGATTAATGAAATCTAACTCGTAAGGACTGTGGAAGATGCTTAAATTATAATCTTCTAAATTAACTTTAAGATATGATGTTTTATCGTATAATCGCATCGAGTTTACACCGCTAAGCTTAAGAATTAACCATCCCCCGAATCCGTTGGCTATTAAAGGCACTTTTTGATCAGCTAGTAGCTTATACTCCTCTGTCTTCCATCGATCACCGTTTAAATTATTAGTAGTGTTGTCGAGTATTATAAGTCTAAAATTTTTCAGTAATATAGGGTTAGCGAATATTATCTGCATTGACTGAATTGAAACATTATAACCATAATTTTTTAAAAAATTATACCAGTTTAAAGCGTTTTGATCTCTCTGATCATATAAGATGAGTATACTACTGTTTAACTGAGTGTTTCCATTCCCTTGAACTATAGAATTCGCTGCAGGTATAATCAGGGTTAGAATCGCTAAAACTGCTAACGCTTTTTTTATCTTACTCATACAGCTCGAGTATAGCCGGGTAAGCGTTCTATTTAAAAACGCTTCGGTAGTTTACTAGACGATAGCACGCTTTCATTCAGATTATTTTATTGCTGTCTAAAATGTCGCGTTTTTTAACATTCACTACCTGGCTTTCATGGACAGGTGTTTAAAAATTTTATTTAATTAGGTTTTTTTACAGCTTATTTTAAAATTATAGCTGTTTTAAACCCTTAAATCTTTGATAAAAAATATTTGAGAATTCTAAAAATCCGATAAAGTTTTATAAAAACCAGATATTTTTTAGATGTTCATATTTAATTAATTTACCGCTTTAACTGAAACATTATGGTATTTAAATTGAAAATACATGAGGCCGTGAAAACTCTAATCATATTATCAGCTTTAATAAGTTTAACTTCATTTATTCTAATACCAGTCTACTACCTGAAAATTCTACCACCAAGTGTTTACACTTATATTCTCGCCTCTTTCTCTACGCTACTAGGATTTATTATTATAAGCATAGTATACTTTAAAAAGAAGAGTTTAACTGCTTTCATTAAAAAAATAAGCTGGTTAAATATGCTTTTAAGAGATGAGATCACAGGATCACTAAAAGAAGCGTCTGATACTTATATTATTAAAAAATTTAGGCTAATAGATAACTTATTAAGATTGAATAAACCGGTTGAAGCGGTGAAGCTTAGTCGCCTAGTTTTACTCAAATTACTAGAATACGTTAAATCTTCGAATCTTAAACACTTTTTTACATGTAAAAACTATTTTAGTTTATCTCTAATTGAATTAATTGATATATGGGAGAATAGGTTAAGGTACGCTTTAGAGAATAACGGGGTTAGTTTAAGTCTCGCTGAAAACTATTTCACATCTGTTTTCTATATTTACAATTTTTTAAAACACGAGGTAAAGTCTACTCCGCCTCCTGAATATAATAAAACTGATTTTTGAAATTGTCGTCTATAAATTTTCACACGCTAAAAATATATTAACTTTATATAATGTATTGTTTAAGTTAATTTCTTATTTTTCTCAAGGCTTCCCAGTTAACGACTATACTAGTTTTATAAGCCGGTCTCTGTCTTTGTTAGCTTAGATTCGCTTTAACCAGTCTCTCTCAAAAATATTATAAAGATAGAAGAATTATCTAATTTTATCAGCTTGAACCCTCTTCCTATTAAAAGAGGTCTTATAACCGTTACAGTTTAAATTGGAAGCCTGTTTTGCAAGGTGACCTGAAATATTCAAGGATATATTATATGTTCCAGATAAGAAGGATTACGTCCTTAACAAGGATAAAAACCTTGAGTGTATATTCTGTAAAGCTTTCAAGAAACCTGAAGAATCTGATGTTAAAATACTTTTTAAAAATGAAAAAATTATGGTGGTTTTAAACAAGTATCCTTATAACCCCGGTCATTTAATGGTGGTTCCAACTAGACATGTTGAAAGCTTAGTTGAGCTTAATGAAGCTGAGATCGCTTACCTGTTTAATAAGGTCGCCGCTGTAATTAATCTTTTAAAAAAAGTTTACAATCCACCGGGTTTTAATATAGGAGTTAACATCGGCGAGAACAGTGGCGCTAGCATAAAACATCTTCACGTTCATGTCGTTCCCCGGTATAGGTCTGAATTAGGATTTATGGAGGTAATCGGGGGTGCTAGAGTTTTAATTGAGACAATTGAGCAAACATATAACCTATTACTTCCACATATATCTGTTTTATCAGATTAATTTACTCCTCTAATCTTTTTATAATATCCATTAAAGGCTTCAAGTAATTTTCCCCGTATGTAAGGTTTAACGCTTTTAGTTTTCTATCCTCAGCCTGTTTTATATCCTCGCAGATCTGATTTATTAACGGGATGAACGGTTTAATTAAGAGGTTTATTTTATCACCCGTTTTTTTAAATGATAACACTCCCCTCTCACCTCTCCTATAATTTTTTCTAATCCATGTGTTTAACTCTCTAATATTTAATAGGATGAAGGCGACTGCTATAGGTGTTATGAAGAGTAATATCATAACGGTAACATTTCTTATTAGACTGGTTAATATGTTTAAGATTAGAATTCCAGTGAAAAACACTATTAGAATTCTTATAAAATATTTTTTAAAACTCATCTAATCACCTTCGCTTAGAGAAATGAGTATGAGAATACCCGGGGCGCTTATAAAAAACCATTGAAATAATACTATCAGACTTAACCCATAGTTTAAAGCTGAGATAATAGCTAAAGAGGTAGCTAAGCTGATAAAACCTACTGCAATTGAAACTAGAAATTTCTTTAATAAACTTTTTTTCTTTTTAGCCATTAGAGGTCGCCGTTAACAAGCTTGAATGCGGATTATTTTTAAATATTTTCGAAGCCTCTTAGATTAGAACGGCGCTTCGACTTTCGATGCTTAATATCTTCAAATAAGTGTAGATTAAGCTGATCAAGCTTAATGATAGAAAAAGATAATCTCAGTTCTCTAGAATCTTAAGGGAAAATTATTATTTTATAATATTTTTCGCGACATTTTTAACGATATTATTCGATAGAGTTAAAATCCTTAATTTTCAAACTCTAATATATATTTGAGATTTAAACAGTGATCTAAATGAGCGTGGAAAAAATTATCAGCCAGCTTAACTCGGAGCGCGAGGCTATTACGAGCATCTTAAAAGAATTTAAGACGGCTGCTTATAGGAATAAAATACTACGTTTAAACGAGGCCTTAAAGAACCCTGGTTACCTTCTCATAGAGGTTATATTAGTAACCGTTATTTCAATTATCCTCCTCCCGTTTCTATACAACTTTATTTTCATCGTTCCAGTCTCGCCTTTAACCTTCACTGTTTACCTAATACTTGTAGTTTTCATAATTATTATCCCTTTCAATCTTATTTTAAACAGGCTGTGCAGCTGGCTTAAATCAAAATATTTTAAAGCCTCTCTATTAGAGAATAGTTTAGCTGAACTTACACGATTAGAGAGAGATTTTCTAGCAGCGATCTTTCAAAATTATAAAATTGAGAGTAAACCTAGGCAAGTCGACGTTGCAGTCGAGTTAGAATTAAATGACTCTGCCTTAAAAACAAGTCTTTTTTACAACACATATATTTTAACTAATGGAGTAGAGTCTAAGATTGAAATAACAGATTTTTATAAGAGTATCTCGGGGAGGTATCTTATCTACGAGGAGAATCTTAAAAACCAATATGATAAATTAGAGCTGATCGTAGATAACAACATTATATGGAAGAATACTAAACTTTACGAGGGTAAACTTCGTTTACTACCATCATATCGTTGGTTGACAAGACTATTATTTAATTTTAAAAAGCTTTCATTTATTGGAAGAGTAGAACTTATAGTTGAAGACACCTATCTGCGAATTATCGTTTACGAGCCTAAACCTCCGGCTGAAGAATGGCTTTCAGCTAGGATCCTAGAGACCATCACAGGTTTCAAGAAATTTATACTAAATTTTGCTTTAACAGGCTCAGTGATACTTTAACCGATGTTTACTGCGTGAAGTAAACCCATTCATAACCGTTATCATATATTTTCACGTACTCGCTGCTTGCATCATAATAGTTTTTAGAGCTTTCAAGAGGCGCTGTTAACCCGTAGGAGGGTGGCTGTGTAGGTCCGTGTTTAATCATCCAATCATCTAAAACTAGGTAAACTCCTAGTTTATAGGGGATAGAAAGTATTACACTTCTATTACTCTCATATAATAGTAAAGCGTTAATTATAATATTATAGTCGGGTGGATCAGCTAAAAACCCGGTTAAAATATATCCTAATCTCCAGTCAGATATTATAGTCTGACCGTTAATATGTTTTGAACACCATAAAGCTAAATCTAACTCTGAGTATGTGTTCCAATTCAAGTATCTTAAACCCTCGCTTGGCGTAGGATAAGCCCAGAGCGTTGATGAAATCACGCTAACACATAATGCTGGTATTAAGATAGCTGTGTAGATTTTTCTTCTTTCATCTGAGTCTGCGCGGGATATCTTATTTAGGATAACTGTTAAACCTAGACCTGATATTAAAGCCCCGCCTATAGAAGTGAATTCTAAGATTCGCTCAGGTTCAATTAAAGGCGATGAGACTAAATATAATATTAAAGGGAGTAGTATTAAAGCTACAGGTCCAGCTATAACTCCTACTATTATACTGGATTGTCGATGATAGTTTTGAAATATAATCAATGAGCCTAAGCTGATCAGCGATATAAAAACCACAGTTCCAGGTAAAGCTATACTGATATATTCAACAGTTAACGTTAAAGTGTAGGAGATTGGTGGAATAAAAGTTATTACCAGAGTTAAAACCAAGCCTGTTAAAGTGAAGAAAGCCCATAACGGGTATGTAAAACTTGATAACCTTATACTCTCATAGTCTCCCTGCACTCTAATTCTTCTAAATATGTAAACTGTAGTTGAAAAAATCAACGCGAAAACAGGTATTAAAAAGTAAAGTTTAGTGATAATGCTATATAAAACTGTAGCCGTAGTGAATATTAAACTCCAACCTGTCATTAAAGCTGAACAGGCCAATGTGATTAAAATAGCGTGTTTTGAGATTAAACCGGTTGTGAAAGTTAAGAAAACAATTATTGAAAGGATTATTATAAGCGTCATAATCGCTGAGAAATCGTGTGTAAGCATTATAATCGCATATAATAGCACGCTTATAACCGCTGATAAACTGTTTTTTTTGAAAACAGCTTTTAAAAAGAAACTTACAGTTAGAAGAGCTAAAGGTAGGGTTAAAAGCTCAGGCCAAAACTGATTTGTAGCGAAAATAAAGCTGAATGATAAACAATTTAATGAGAAAACACTTAAGATAATTATTTCCCGGTTTCCTGTGATATTTTTAGCTAGATGATAGGTAGCTAAAACCGTTAAAGGGCTGATGAATAAAGGTAGATATTTAACTATATCGAATATGCTTATCCCGGTGGCTAAGCTTATTAAAGCGGTGAATAAGTGTAAAAGGAAACCCCCTCTGTACAATGATAAGTTTAATTCGCCGTGTTTAATAATAGAGTTAACGATAGCCATGTGATACCATGGATCGAAGGCGGTTGGTAGAATCGGGAACCGTAAAATATTAGCTAATCTGATTATAATACTCGTCGATGAAATCAGCAGCATGGTTAAAATCAAAGTTTTCTTATCCACGTTAATCAGCCGTTTCTAGCTAACCTGATTTTTTAACTGATATTTATACATGCGGCGTGAAGACGTATATTCCTTGAAGACTTTTGTAATCCTAGTTAAACCGAGTCTCCTTATATTTCTGTAAACTAACCCCCGCCTCCAGTTATCTCCAAAAGTTCTAATCAGCTGTCTGCCTATATACCCTCCTCTCTTAATAAATAGATTATAAGTTTTATCTATTAAAAATCTTATACGGTCGAGTGGAACAGTGTCCGGGAATATTTTAGCCGCGTTCACGGTTCTCCTCCAAGCATCAGCTGGAAGTATGCCTCTTCTCTCAGCTTCAAACCATAAACCTGTACCTGGTAGAACATCCACGATATTAAGTATCGGGACATCTATATCTAAACTTAAAATCAACTTTACAGTTAAAAGCATATCCTCCCATGTTTCACCCGGCGCGCCGAACATAAATGAGCCTACAACCATGTTAATACCCGCATCTCTGGTTTTTTTAACAGCTTCAATAATCTGAGGTATAGTAATCTTTTTCTGATAGTAGTCTAGTATTCTCTGACTCCCTGACTCCATACCGTAGAAGATTGATTTAACCCCGCTTTTATATGCTTCTTTTAAGACCTCAGATCTAGCGAAGTCGACTCTACTCTCACAGATAATCTCCATGTCCACGCCTCTCTCTCTTAACCCTTTCAAAATATCAATTGTTCTTTTAGGGGTGAGAAAGAAATGATCGTCTGTTATCAGAACCTGCCGGTAGCCTTCACTGTAAATGTATTCGAATTCATCTAATACTTTTTCAGGCGATCTAGCTCTATAAGTTGACTGTGTGAACGCGGAGCAGGCGCAAAACCTGCATTGGAAGGGGCAGCCTCTAGAAGTTAGTATAGTGGTGAATTTTTTAGAGCTGAGCTCTAGTTGACCGAACTGATATGTATAGTTGAATGTAAGAGCTGATCTATCAGGCATAGGAAGCTCGTCAAGGTTGTTGATGAGATTAATTCCCTCATTGACTTTAACAACTCCATTACTGGAGCGATAGACGATACCTTTTAAATGGTTTATATTCTCCCATAACATATTTTTCTCAGCTAACTCTGCTATTTTTAACATCGAATACTCCCCTTCCCCCCTCACTATAATATCAAAATAAGGGCAGTTTGTTAAAATCTCACGATACAAGAATGTAGGGGAGATTCCGCCTCCTATAACAATACAGTTAGGATTTAATTTTTTAACTTCACCCGCTAATATTATACTCGTGTTCACAGCATCTGCGATAATTGAGAACCCAACAATATCCGGATCATATTCTTTAACGAGTTTTCTAAAATAATCAGGTGTGACCGGAATAGCACTGAGATCGAATAATTTCACGTCGAAACCGTTATTTTTAAGCACAGCAGTTAAATACATTAAACCCATCGGCGGAAGGCTTCCGTCACATGTATATTCTTCATAGAGCTCCTTGTAACTTCTCCTAAAATTAAGAGGAGGGGCGACAAGCATAATCTTCAAAGCTCTCACCTTAAAAACGTTAGCCTATCCTACAGGTTTACATAAAACACCTACCTGGAAGGGTGTTTTAACTGTTTTTAAAACTTTAAGACCGTTTCGCTCACATAAAGTTTTAAGCTCCCCCTCTAACATCGGCTTCTCATCTCCATAATACCATACTCCTAGTCTTTCCTGTATAAACCTCCAAATCTTATAGGTTTTAGAAAGAGTTGGAGCGAAAATAATCACATATCCTTCCGGGTTGCAGAGCGAGGAGTGCAGTTTAACAAGCTCGTTAAGCTGTCTCTCTTTAAAATGTTCGATTAACCCCTCGCTGTGGACTAGATCATAGCCTCCTTCTAGTTTTAGGGAAAACAGGTCTCCTATAATAAACTTGGTGTTAACATTCTGGTTATAAAAAGTCTGCTTAGCCTTCCGTATCGCAGCCTTAGAGTTATCAACTAATGTAACCTCGCCGTTAAATAACTTAGCTAATGCTAGTGAAGTTCTACCACTACCGCAACCAAGCTCTATTATCTTAGGCGATTTCAAATCAACTTCTTTAAGCAGTTTTTTATAACCACGCCAGAGTATAACCCACCATAAAGGTACATTAGACCAAGCTCTATTCCATTGAGTCTCCCAGTCCTCTTGCACAATACCACCGTTAAAAAATGAAATTTAATTTAAAAATCTAATTATATTCGAATTTTCAGTTAAATATATTAGAGGCTAGTCACAATAAAAACTTTGTTAAACAGGGATTATACATGGCGGGTAAGTTTACATTTAAAATAGTTATAGTAGGCGACGCGGCTGTTGGGAAAACAAGCCTTGTTAGAGGTTTTATAAAAGAGAAATTTAGCACAGAGTATCTTCCCACTTTAGGAGTTGACATATACTATAAGCAGTTAAATATAAACGGTAGGGTCGTGGATTTATCTATCTGGGATATTGCAGGCCAGAAAGGCTGGGAGATCATGCATAAAAATTATTTTAAAGGATCAGACGGTTGTATAGCTGTTTTCGATTTAACTAGAATTAAAACATTTGAAAACCTTAAAGCTTGGATTCTAAGAGTTAAAGAATACTCTAAACCAGATATACCCTGTACTATCTTAGGTAATAAAAAAGACTTAAAAATATCTATTGAAGTTAAACCATCCAGTATTGAAAAAATAACTAAGGAAACAGGTTACCCATACTTTGAAACAAGCGCTAAAACCGGTGAAAACATCGAGGAAGCGTTCACAACTCTTGTTAAATTAATACTTAGTAAACATAATTCGACTCATAATTTAAATTGATTTATATATTTTAGTAGTGTGATTCGCTGCGTCTGTAATAGAGTAGAGTAGCAAATATTTTTCCTGAATAAGTTCAAATGGATGGTAAACCCACCAGTCTGATACTATAATATAATCGAATATTGTCTCGTTGAGCAAGGTGTGCAGATCTACACTATTTTTCGGGAAAGAATAATATTTCTCAAATTTGAAATCAGTCCATATGCTCACCTGATATATGAATGGCGCCAGTATCGTGCTCTCATTATCTTGTTTCAAATCCGCTACGATTAAGGAAGCTCTCCTTAAACTATCATATTCATACATCGTTACTTTTACGTATCTATTATAGAAATTAAGCTCTGAGAACGCATAATAGACTGGTAGTGAGATTATCATCGCTATTAATAAAATCGTTAAAATAATCTTCCCCATCTCTTTCTTATTTTTAACAATTAGGCTTATACTATCCCCTACCATATTTGATATGTTTTCTTTTACTAAATAAATTGAATCAGTGATTAACACGCTAAATAATAGTAGTAAACTTAGCATCGACGGTAGCAGATATCTCCAACCGATATTTAAAGCAACCTTAGCAGGGTTAACATATAATAGCGTTAAATAAAATAGAACAGCGAAAAAGAGTAGGCTTATCTCGTAAATACTTGCTCGCTTATAATACCAAGCCTTAACTACTATAAAGATAAAGAGAACGCAAACTATTATGGTAAGATACTTTTCATACGTCCATGTGAATATGTTAAATAATATATAAAAATTTGTTGTAAGAATGCAACCTAAGTTGTATATGAATCGTTTAGCATTCTCTATTGAGAATAAATTAGAGTAGCCGCGGATTTCGATATAGCCGCCTATTAAAAATACAGCAGTAAACAAGATTATAGCTGATAAAATTAAACCAATTATACGGATTCTATAATTTTTAATAAAAAGTATATTGATGAAGATTAGGATTGGAATAGCGTAAAAAGCTGTTTCCTTTGTAAATATGCAGACTACCATTGTTATAATTGAAGGTAGAATATATTTTTTCTCGTAATGTGTTTTATATAAAAAATAATATAATATGAGCAGCCAGAAAGCGATCGGTAAATCTATTAGATTACTTTGACTTGCATGAATAAAAAAACTACTTAATGTTATAAAAACACTGCTAAACAACGCTGTCAGCTGTTTTCGCGTGATATCTAAAACTATCAGATATACGGCTATAGTTAATAAAACCCCGTACAAGTAGTTTACCCAAATGAAAATATCTAGTGAAAAACCGAATAAATAATAGATTAAGAAATAGGTTAGTAAAGATGTCGCTCTAAAAAGAAGAATAGGATTAGAAGCTATCTCGGTAATGTTTCTCGAATTTACTAGATAATATGCTTCATCAGGGTAAAGGTTTCCCGTAGCTCTTAAAGGGTTATAAGCTACACGAATTATTAAAGATATCAATGTTAAAACGGTAAGATTTAAAAAATGGATGTAATTTGATTTATTCACATTCGCCCCTCTAAAACTTTTTATAGTAGCTTATTTATTATTATGCAAAAATTTAAAAATAGTATCTGCTTAATTTTTCACGTTTATAAAATATAAATTACGGAGGATAGAGTTAAATTCATAGTTTAGGCTTTTAAGCCTTTAAAAAACTTATAATAACTTTAGTGGGATTGTTTAACTTTTAATGTGGTGGACGAGTATGGTGAAGATAAAGAACGCTGATGAGATACGTAATCTTATTCTTAATTGTCCTTATGAGCAGAGGAGAATATTCTCCATTACCGCTCATATAGATCACGGTAAAACAACCATGACTGATTATCTTCTTAGAAGAGCCGGGTTAATGAGCGATGACGCTGCTGGCATGGTTCTTATGACGGATAGCGACCCTGAAGAGCAGCTTAGAAACATTACTATTTTTACAAGTGTAGCTCAGCTAAGCTATGAGTATAAAGGGAAGGAATACCTGTTTCAAATCAATGATACGCCAGGTCACATAAGCTTTACTGGAGAAGTTTCTAGAGCTTTAAGAGGATCAGACGGTGCAGTTATTCTAGTGGACGCTCTAGAAGGGGTTATGACACAGACTGAAACGAATATAAGATTAGCTGTAGGAGCTGAATTGTGTAAACCAGTTTTATTCATAAACAAAGTGGATAGATTGATCAGCGAGCTAAGATTAGAGCCTAAAAAGGTCTCTCAGAAACTTGACCAAATAATCAATAAGGTTAACGATCTTATACTCAAAATCGCTCCCCCTGAATTAGCGAAGAGCTGGATGGTTAGATTTGATAATAATAGCGTGGCTTTCGGTTCAGCGAAACACGGATGGGCTGTAACCTACGATATTATAAAAGAAAAGAATATTCCGCCTCTTATATTCTTTGAAAAATATAAGCAGGGTGAGGAGGGAATTAAATGGCTTCGTCAGAATCTCCCCTTAGATGAGGCTATTCTTAGAATGGTCATCCAGCATTTACCTGATCCGAAAACTGCTCAGAAATACCGGTTAAGTAAAATCTGGTCTGGTGATGTTAATTCAGAGATTGGTAGAAAAATAGCTGAATGCGATCCGGACGGTCCTCTTCTAGGAATGTTTACAAAAATCTTCATAGACCCTAAGTCAAAGCGGCCTACTCTAATAGGTAGAGTCTTCTCCGGTACCCTAAGAACAGGTGATCTGATCTATCTAGTTAACCAGAAAAAAGAGGAGAGAATTAAAAGACTCGGTTTAATGGAGATAACCGATATACTTGACTGTGATAGTGTACCGGCAGGTAACTTATTCGCTGTATTCGGTTTTATTACACCTGCAGGAGAAACATTCATTCAGCCGGGTTCAAATATCCCACCATTCGAAGAAATCACTTATGTAGCTGAACCTGTGGTAAGTAAGAGTATAAAACCTGTTGACCCCCAGGATTTAGCTAGGCTAGGTGAAGTTGTATCTAAATGGATTATGGCTGATCCAACCGCCGAGTTTAAATTCAACCAGGAGAGTGGTGAATATATTCTCAGTGGCATCGACCCTCTTCAAATTGAAATTTTAACCAAGCGAATAAACGATCAAGTTCCGATAAACGTAAGCCCGCCTGTCATAGTATACAGGGAGAAGGCTACAAAGCAGGGGATTGAAATTCATACAAAGTCTCCGAACGGACATAACCGTATAAAACTTTACATCGAACCTTTAGACGAGACTACAGTTGAGCTTATAAAGAAGGGTGAGGTTACAATAGAACAGGATGCTAAGGTGAGAGGGGATATTCTTAGAATGAAAGCTAACTGGGATGCTAAACTAGTGAGAAAGATATGGGATATTTACGGGACAAGCGTCTTCATAGATAATACTAGTGGTGTGCAGAGACTGGAGAGAATAAAATCCTATATTATATCCGTTTTCAGAGATTTTATAAACGGTGGAACCCTCGCTAAAGAGCCTGTTATGAATCTTAAAGTTGTTATGACCGATGCGACTGTTCACGTTGATCCAGCTCACACAGGTTATCATGAGATAGCGGGAATGGTTTCATCCGCCCTTAATATCAGTTTTCTCACCGGTGAACCTAAACTTTACGAGCCTGTTCTTAAAGTTAATATTAAGACGCCTTTAGGAACTGAGGGCGAAATCATTAAAGTGGTTAATAAACATAGAGGTCAAATCACCAGCATGGAGGCGGAGGAGGATACAGCTGTTATAACAGCATCAATCCCCACAGCTGAAACTCTTGGAATAGCGGATGAGTTTAGAAGCGCAACATCCGGTAAAGCATTCTTCGGATACGAGTTCATCGGATTCCAGCCTTTACCTGAAAATCTTCAAGTACCTAAGATCCTCGAAATTCGAAAGAGGAAAGGCATGCCAGAAGAACTTCCTACAGTGAAATCATGGGAGAGATTCATTTATAAAACTTGATTCTTTTTTGAGGCTGATTAACACGGTTAAAAACGAGGCTGTAGCCGCCTTAGCTGGAGGTTTAATCGGGTTCGGAGATCCGCTTATAAAAATTAGCATGGAGGCGGCCGGCCTTAATAATTTTTTATTCTATGATATTATAGGATGGTTTTCATTACTTCTAAACTGGCATTTTCTACTTGGAATGAGTTTAGCCTTCGTAGGGAGCATAGTATATGTTATAGCTTTATCTAAAGGTAAAGCTTCAATAATTAATCCTCTCTCAGGCGGGGCCTCTTATATCACGATAGTTGTTCTCTCAAATATTTTGCTAGGTGAAAGCGTAACGGTTCCTAAAACTATAGGAATATTTATCATTATATTAGGAATCTACTTGTTAAGCCATTTCTCGAATAATAAACAGCTTAATAATGAGGTGAGAGGTGAACACTCCTAATGTTTCAAATACCTTTAGAAAACCTCCTTGTTAGCATATTATTAGCTACACTCGCATCAGCCATATTCGGTGTAGCTACACTTCTTTTTAAGAAGGCGACGATGCCTGTTGGAGAAATAAAAGTTCAAGAGTTTAAAAAAGATTTTAAAGGAAATGTTAAAAAACTGCTTAACAAGGATATGGCTTTGGCTATAATTCTTCAACTTTCAGCCTGGCTGATATTCTTAATGGCTCTCTCCCGTTACCAGGTTAGTGTAATCGTCCCAGTCTTATCAACTACATATATTTTCACAGCTTTTTACTGTAACCGATTTCTCAAAGAGAAGTTAAGTTGGCGGGAGATTCTAGGAATCCTGATAATAATCGTCGGTGTTATTATTCTAACACTTTAAACCGGTGTCCACTATTTTTAGAATAGAGTAAGTGAATAAAGCTAATATATAGCATTCTAATTTAGTTGATTATAGATGCTGAGCATGCCCTCCAGGCAGTTCACTAAAACAATAAAGGTCTAATAGATATATGAAACTTTAATATAATAATGATGAGTTGATATGCATAAACCTGACATTCTCCTGTCAACGTTATTTAACCCTAAATCTGTTTCTATAATAGGGGCTTCTTCTAAGCCAGGTAAACTAGGCTATAATATTTTAGAGAATGTAATAAAATACGGTTACATGGGGAGAGTTTACCCTGTGAACCCTAATTATCAAGAGATTCTCGGCTTAAAAGTGTATTCTAATATAAGTGAGATAAACGATGAAATAGACTTAGCTGTAATAGTGATACCGGCTGAGAGCGTTGTTAAAGTAGCTGAAGAATGTGGTGCTAGTAAGGTTAAAAATCTCGTAGTGATATCCGCTGGGTTTAAGGAGACTGGAAAAGAGGGCGCTGAAAGAGAGAGAGCGCTTAAAGATATATGTAAAAAATATAAGATGAACTTACTTGGACCTAACTGCCTTGGAGTTATAGACACTTTCACACCTTTAAACGCTTCATTCGCAGCTCAGATGCCTCTGAAAGGGAATATAGCGTTCATCTCTCAATCCGGAGCTCTGGGAACAGCGATACTAGACTGGTCTTTTAAGAATAGAATAGGCTTTAGTAAAGTGATAAGTTTAGGTAATAAAGCAGACTTAGATGAATCAGATTTCATCAACGCCTTAGCCGCTGATAATAACACGAAGGTTATATTATTATATATTGAAGATGTTAAAGACGGTGGTAAATTCATTAAATCTCTTAAAAAAACTGTTAAAATAAAACCTGTGCTAGTTTTAAAGTCAGGTTCATCAACGGCAGGGCAGAGGGCAGCTGCCTCTCATACAGGGTCTCTTGCAGGAAGCAGGATAGCTTATGAAACTGTGTTTAAACAATTCGGAGCCTTACAGGTTGAAACTATATCCGATTTATTCAACTATGCGAAAGTATTCTCAACTCAACCGCTTCCGAAAGATAACTCTATTTGTATTTTAACCAACGCAGGCGGCCCTGGAATTATAGCGACGGATGCGTGTGAAAAACACGGTTTAAAACTAGCTCAGCTTAAAAATGAGACCTTGAATAATCTCAGAGAACGGCTGCCACCAAACGCGTCTATTTATAATCCCGTAGACATCCTAGGCGACGCTCAGCCTGAAAGATATTATAAGGCTTTAGAGACGCTTAAAGATGACGATAACGTCAGCTCTCTAATTATTATTTTAACACCTCAGGCTACAACTAAACCAACTGAAACAGTTTTAGAATTAGTTAAGCTTACCAGTATGATAGATAAACCAGTTGCTTTTTCCCTAATAGGCGGTGAGCAGGTAGCTGAAGCTAAACGAATTTTATCCGAGAATAATATACCTGTCTTCAGTTTCCCAGAGGACGCGGTTGAAAGCATAGCGGCTTTAACAAGATATAAGCTTATTCGTGAAAAGAAGATGTCTCATAGAAAATTTAAGATTCCAGTGGATAAGGAACCTATTCGTGAAATAATTAAGAGAGTTTTAAGTGAAAATCGAAGAACACTGCTATCCAGTGAAGCCTGCGAAATATTAAGTTTTTACAATGTTAAAACTCCTAAAGTTCATCTAGCTTCCAATAGTGAAGAAGCCTGTGAGGCTGCTGCCGAGATCGGTTACCCTGTTACTTTGAAAATAGCCTCCCCTGATATAATTCACAAATCTGATGTAGGCGGTGTTGCTTTAAACGTGAAGAATGAAGAAGACGTGAGAAAAATCTTCATAGGCATGGTCGCTAACGCGCATAAGCTTTTCCCTAATGCTAGAATATACGGGGTTGAAGTATACGAGTATGTTGAGAAAGGTAAAGAGGTTATAATCGGGGTTAATAAGGATCTTCAATTCGGTCATCTACTAATGTTCGGGCTTGGAGGAGTATATGTTAACTTTCTAAGAGATGTTGCTTTTAGAATAGTTCCAGTTACTTTTAACGACGCTGAAGAAATGATAAAAGAGACTAAAGTGTATAATCTACTTAAAGGTGTTAGAGGAGAGCAGCCTGCTGATATAGATGCGGTTATTAAAACTATTCTAGCCGTCTCACAATTAGTAGAAGAGTTTCCAGTTATATCAGAGTTGGATGTTAATCCTTTATTCGTTTATAATAAAGGTGAGGGCTGTATCGCTGTAGATGTTAAAATGTCTTTATATATTTGAAAAAAATTATAGGTGATAGTATGAAATCCTTATTTGTAGTTTCATGGGAAGGGTTTTCAGGTAAAACAGCTTTCATACTAGGTTTATCCCAGGTCTTAGTGGAGAACGGTTTTAAAGTAAGCTATTTCCGTCCTGTCGGTCGACCTCAAACATCTGTTACAGAAGGAGCTGTAGATCCTGATGTTCTCTTAATGAAAGAGACTTTAAAACTTCCTTTTACCCTAGATGAGTTAACACCTATTTTAATTGAACCTAACTATTTAAGTGTTTACGCTAAACGAGATGTTGCAGATTTAAGGAGTATGATCTTGAAACAATACGGTAAACTATCGGAGAACTCTGATATAATAATAGTTGAAGGCGGTGTTTCACCTGAAACCATGACGGCATTTAATTTAAATAATATAGATATAGCTGAACTTTTAAACTCAAAGGTTCTAGCTATCTCAGGGGGTGTAAGCGACAGCTCTATTGAGAAGATACTGTTCTATAAAAGTATTCTAGATATGCGTGGCGTTCAACTAGTAGGCGCTGTTTTAAATCAGATCCCACCATATATGATGGAGAAAGCTGAAGGCGAGTACACCGAGCTACTTAACAGGCATGGTGTTAAAGTCTGGGGGGTAATACCTAGAAGCTATGAGATTTCCTCACCTACAGTTCGAGAACTCTTAGAGCTGTTGGAAGGAGAAGTGCTTGTTAAAGGCGATATCAATCGCGTTATCGAAAACATTTTCATAGGCGCCATGCAAACAGAGTCGTCTCTAAGATATTTTAGAAGAAGCGGGAATAATGCGATTATAACAGGCGGGGATAGAGCTGATATAATATCCGCAGCTGTGGAGACTAACGCCTCTGTTATAGTGTTAACCGGGAACTTGAGGCCTTCAGAGCAAGTGTTAGTTAAAGCTAGTGAAAAAAACATTACTGTGATAATGGTTCCTCACGACACATATTCCACTGTTAAAATTCTCGAGGGCCTTACGGGTAAGATTAAACCATCAGACACTTCTAGGATAAATTTAACAAAGAAAATGGTTTACGATCATGTATCTTGGCGTGAACTCTTAGACTCTATTTAGATTGTTGCAACTCTTTAATAATCTTCTCAGCTATATCCACTCTAATCTTACCGATTTTAACAAGCTCCTCAACCACTTTATCCACGATATCCTCGCTAGCCCCGGCTGTGATCGCTATATTCCGGGCATGTAACCGCATATGTCCTTTCTGAATACCCTCGGTGGCTAAAGCTCTAATCGCCGCGAAGTTTTGAGCTAAACCCAGTGAAGCTGCAACCTCCCCTAACTCGTTAGCTGTTTTTACATTTAAAATTTTTATAGCTAGCTGCGCTATCGGATGAACTTTAGTCGCGCCTCCCACCAGACCTACAGCCATAGGTAACTCTATTGAACCTACCAAATTCCCTTCGCTATCTTTCTCCCATCGTGTTAGAGGTTTATACCCGCCGTTTAAAGCAGCGTAAGCATGCGCCCCCGCCTCTACAGCCCTAGTATCATTACAAGTCGCCAACATTAACGCTGTTATCCCGTTCATAATACCTTTATTATGCGTAGCGCATCTGAATATATCAGCTTCAGCGAAAGCATATGCGTCTAATATTTTATCAACCACATCTTCTCCGCCTAAAGCTTCTTTATCGAATATCGCTTTAGCTCTGCACAACCGGTAAACTGCAAGATTTGAAATAATCCGTAGACCAACTCTCCCCCCTGTTATCTGAGCTACTTTATCAGTGAGCGCTTCACACATAGTATTAACTGCATTCGCTCCCATAGCATCCCTTGTATCTACAAGTAGGTGTATGATAAGCATAGGTCCTCTTATAGATTCAATCACTCTCACAACTATGTCTTTAGCGCCTCCACCGAATCTGTTTAGAACAGGGTCCTGTTCATTAGCTATTTGGAGAAGCTCTGTTTTATGTTTTAAAATTTCAAATTTTTTAGCATGAGGATCTTTAACGTCGAGTACCTGGATTTGACCTATCATGATAGGATCGGTGCTGGTGGCTGTGAATCCGCCTCTTATTCTAGCGATTTTAGCCGCGTTAGAAGCCGCCGCAACCACTGAAGGCTCCTCTATAGCCATGGGAATAAGATAATCTTTCCCGTTTATAAGAAAGTTAACCGCTATCCCTAAAGGAATCCTAGTGGTTCCTATAACGTTTTCAATCATTTTATCAGCTATACTAGTTAACGGATCGTTGATATCTCCAAGAAGCTCTAAATCTTCATCGGTTAAACCTGCAAATTCTTTAACCACACGCCTTCTCTGAGCGATATTCAATTTATAAAATCCGCTTATATTCGAGGTTTTCTCCAAATAATTCACCTTCAAAATAATCTAAATAATTATTAATTTCAGACTTTTATATAAAAAAACTTTTCCACTAAGATTCAAACTAGAACCTGACATAGTTAACCAGTAAACCTACTAAATCTATAGTAAGAGGAAATATCCTCAACTTTAACTGGCTGATAAACCGCTGGAACTAATTTCACCACTGCTAGTCTCATACGCTTAAATTCATATGCTTTACTGTGCTGAGCGAAAATAATCGTAAACATTATATATTTAACGCTAAACTGACAATATTTAACCACTATTCGGAGGTTAAATTAATGTCTGAAAAACAAACATGGGCTGATCCTAGTCCGCTAGGATTATTCGGCTTCGGTTTAACGACTGTATTACTAAATTTACATAACCTAGGTTTATTAGGTGTTGCAAATACGATGGCTATCGGCTACGGATTCTTTTACGGTGGTTTAGCTCAAGTAATAGCTGGTATAATCGATCTTAGAAAAGGTAACACATTCGGTGGAACAGCTTTCTGCTCTTACGGTTTATTCTGGATAGGTTTAGCTACCGCTTTATCTCTTAGTTCAATGGGGTTATTCCCGACTATTACAGTTATAGACCTTGCTTGGACAATGCTTGTTTGGGGTGTTTTCACCACAATATTCTTTGTAGGCTCATTTAAAACTACTAAAGCATTATCATTTGTGCTAGGTAGCTTAGCTATTCTATTCTACTTGCTCGCTATTTCAAACACTGTAATATATCTCACTGGAAGCACACTGGTCTTAACAATCACAGGTTTAGAGGGCATAGTATGCGGTGCCAGTGCAATGTATACAGCCGCTGGAATAATCTTAAATGGAATGTATAATAGAACAGTATTACCGCTAGGTCCATGGCAGAAGAAAGAATAAAACTACTCCCCTATTTTTTCATAAAAATTTTATAAATTATAAATGCTTATTATAATGATAATTCAATATTTGAAAAAACTGGAGAGGTGTTTTCAAATTTAAAAAAGCTCATTTAGCCTCTATTCTAATCGGTTTAATTATCTTAACACCTTCACTAACAGTTTTAGTTAGTGTTAATATTAATAATCCATGTTTAACTATGCACGCCGTAACCGATGACGGTGTTCCAATAGTATTCGATATTATTAAAAAACCTTCTACTAGCAATGAAGCCCCTCTCATATTTCTAATTCACGGATTTTCAGGTAACAGAAAAATGATGAAGATGATAGGGCTTGCTTTAGCTGAAAGAAATTTTATTAGCGTGTTAATTGATCTGAGAGGGCATGGCGATAGCGGGGGAAGCATGAGTGATATAAACCGCTTCGACATTGATATTCAAGCCGTATTAGATTCGCTTATCTTTCACAAAATAGGTAATATAAGTCAGCTTATTTTTATAGGTCACAGTATGGGTGGGAGTGTAGCGGTTAACATGAGTAAAATTCTTCAACCTATTGCAACTATCGGAATAGCCCCAGCTATCTCCTCGAACTCTGTTAATCTTACTACTCCTAGGAACCTTCTTCTCATCATCTCTGAAGGAGATTTCATAATTGATAATCAAGCTGTTATCAACGCATTTTATAACTCTATTAATAATACAGGGGAACCGGGTATTACATACTTCGCAGGTGGATCTGAAAAAAAGCTTTTCATAGATGATTCTTCCGATCATCTTAATATTTTATATAAACCTGTTATTATAAATGAGGTTGTTAAATGGGTAACCAGGGCTGTTTCAGGGATAGAGGAATCTTCCACTATTAACTCTGATTTAATAGGGGCTTCAGTTTTCTCAACTCTAATCGCCGGTTTAATGATCATTCTGCCCGCCGCTCATATTTTATTGGAAAATATTAATACTAAAAAACGTGTTGAAACAGATGTCAGACAGCTGCAAATTAAGTGTGAAACTCTTCTATACCTCAGCTCAGGTTTCATAATCGCTAGCTTCTGTGGGGCTGCTTTAACTTTATTATTATCCCCTGTTTTTTTCATTATAAGCCCTCTGCTTTTCACAAACTTTATTACTTCTCTATTTTTAGGAAACTCTATCAGCTTAGGGGCTTTAGCTTTAATTATTTTTAGAAGACGGCTTGATTGGCGCGCATTTATACGAGAATCTAAAAATAACCTTGGAGAAAATTTTATTCAAAACCTTATAATAGGGTTTACCGTCGGAATCTCTCTTATAATATTATTTTATACCAGCGTCGGCTTTAATACAGCTTCGACTTTCTCAACAGCTTCTGTTAAATTGATTTTTTTACTTCTATATCTCCCAGCGTATTTCTGCGTGTTCTTCTTTTATGAGCTGTTTTTCAGAGGTTTAATTAAGCGCACACTAGGTTCAGGATGGTTATCTACTATATTATCTTGTACTCTTCAAATTCTCATCACAGTTTCTTCTCTTCTAGTTCAATTATTTATAGTCGCTCTTATTCTTCAACAAAATGTTTCTTTTCTCTTACTCGGATTAAATTTAATGGTGATTCTGATATCTGTATCTACGGTTGTTAGCACAATTTTCTCTCACGTTTCTATGAGCTGGTTTAGCCAAATAATCTCTAATATGCTATTGCTGTCAACCGTCGCATTAGCTTTATCGAATGTAATCTATTTACTCTAAACTAGATATATCCATTTTTAGTATACCATTCGATTGTTTCCTTCAACCCTGTTCTCAAATCATATCTGGGAGTATAACCTAATTCTCGTTTAGCTTTCTCAATACTATAGGCTCTATCAGAGCAGACAGAGTCAACGGTGCTAATATGATATAAAAAATTCTCTTTACCGAGTATTCTATTTACTCCTTGTATAGGCGCTATTAAAATTTTAGCTAATGTTTTAGGTATATGCTTGCTTGGCGGTTTTCTACCGGTTAAATCTGCTAGAATTTCATATACTTGCTTATATGTGTAAGCTTTATCCTCGCTGATAATATATGTTTGTCTACTTGATATGTCTCTTTTTTCTAATGCTAAAGTGAATCCTTCAACAACATCTTTTACATGAACGAACTGAACTAGGTTTTCACCGCTACCTATAATAAATCGTGTGCCTATAGAGTTTTTAGCGAAAGATGTGATTGTCCAGTATGATACGTCGTTAACGTTTCTAGGCCCATATATTCCTGAGGGTCGTATAATCGTATAATTTACGCCTTTTAAACCATATTCTTTAATTATCTTCTCCGCTTTTAGTTTCGATCTCCCGTATTCATAAGTAGGGTTAGGTTCAGTGTTTTCATCTCCCGGGGGATTTTTAACAGGGCCTATAACTTCGGTTGTACTACAGTAGATGAAGTGTTGAATTTTATTTTTTAAAGCAGCTTCAGCTAAATATCTTGTTCCTTCAACGTTAATTTTTTCATATAGTTTGCTGGAACCGTGAAAAGTATAGTAGGCTGCTAAATGGATTATAACGTCAACGCCTTTAACAGCTTCGACGATAGTTTCAGGTTCACTTAAATCAGCATATCTGAATTCGAATACTAAGTCTTTTATTAATTCTATATTACTGGTCTCTCTTACCATAGCTATTATCTTATATCCTTTATTCGCTAAAGTTTCAACTAAGTGGCCTCCTAAAAAACCTGAGGCCCCTGTTACAAGGATTTTCATTTTAAACTCACTTCCTAAAATAATTGGGCTATTTCATATGGATGTTTAACATCTCTTCTATAAACTGTGTAAGTGAAAAGTAATGGTATCGACGCTCCATCGTATGGTTCTATAGCGCTTCTCATATACATATCTGCTAGAGTAGTGATTCTATATATTCCCGTATTAGGCAGTTCCTCTATTATTTTATTTTTATTAGACTCGGATAACGCTAACCCTATTGATTGAACTTTATCTACTTCTTTGAAAGCAGGATTTAAACGAACTGATTCTATTATTTTAAGCGCGTCATCTAATTTTTCCGTAACTATTATTTCTATGAATCTTCTCCTATTATAGATATTAAACTCTGGTAGGCTTTCTGATAACGATTGTAAACTACTTTTCTCTTTTGATACTATTATAGTCCAAGGGTTGTCGTGTTTATTTGAGAACAGTATTTTAACTCCCTTAAACTGTAATGCTCGTCTAGCGGTTTGCAGAAGGTAAAGCGCAGAGTCTTTAGTTTTCATCTTAATTTTATCGCCGATAAGGTCTAGGTATCGCCCTACACTTTCAGCGAATGAAACCGCTTCTTCTAATTTACCTATAAAAACTGCTTGCGTAGGTGAACTGCAAAGTTGCTGATCGTATAAGATCATGTTTAACGCCAGTTCTTTAGCTGCTAGGTTAGCTGACTCTGAGTCTATTATCGCTAAACCTGTTAAAGGGCCGTTCACTATAAGGCGTGGATGATATTGGTTTTCTGCTACAAGTTTAGCTATCACAGTTCTAGCAGGTTCAGCTCCCCAGAAATTAACAACTCCTAATGGGGTTTTAGTTAAAAGATGCTTGAGTGCCGGGCTGTCATGTGTGAAATAGCTGATGACTATCGCTGAGAGAATGGTCTCCGCTGTCTTATCATTTTTCGCAATCTCCTCTAGATTTCTGTAAACTTCAATAACACCGGGATAATTTGAAATAGATGGTTTAAGTATTGTTAAATTTCCTGTTACCAGCGATAAAGTGGTTGGGATAAGTGGGGGTATAAGAGAGTTACCTGAACTTATTATGAACACAGGCCCAGCCGGCATATACTTAAAGTACTCGTTTTCAGCGATTTTAATGAATTTGCTAAGGCCTTCCACTCCATTATTGAAAGCTGCTTCCAGATTACGCCTAATATTAGCTTCGTTTAACAGATAGGAGACTAGATTAAACTCTAACTCTATGAGGTGTTCACTATAACCTGTCAATTCTGATAGCGTTTTCTTCAAGTTTTCAAGTTCACCGTTATCTAATTTTCTTCTCCAAATTAAACCGAGCTTGTCGAATATTTTAATCCTTTCTTCTATAGGTGTTTTTGCTAAAGAGGATTGAATCGATTTAAATTCTTTTAAGATTTCATCTAAACTTTTTTCGCTAAGCTCTAATACCTCTATGTCTCCTACTGTTTTTCTAATAAAATCTCTTATGCTCATAGGTGCTAAAGGAGTTAACTTCATCTTCTAAGCCTCTGTTTTATCTCATCATCTCTTCTAGTGTTCCCCCGCATGCTCTTTGAAGCTCCCAGCCCTCTTCAGGGGTGAATCTTCTAACATAAGTGTATTCTTTACCGTAATATCGATTAGAGCTGTGAGCTTTCATGAAATCACCTGGATAGAATAATTCAAGCCATGATGTTGTAAACGGGTTGAATATACCTAACACGCCTTCCTGCCCTTCATCATCTTCTATTAACTCAAATGTACTAGGTTTTAATAGGAAAACGTGGGATAAGGGGTGTGGTATTTTATTCATAACACCGAATCGATCTATTAACGCGGTTAAAGTCTCCGTCATCCCTAGCACATCCATGAAAGGTGCTGGGTGCTCCTCCCCTGCTTTATTTTTAGCTTTAAAATATTTTCTTGAAAGCTCCACAATCTTATCATATGACGGCAGATTTGTAAACCCTTTAGTTCCCCCTCCGGTTACAATCACCCCCCCTTTTCCTAGGTTGACAGGGGGGGCTGTAGTGGCTATCCTGTATATTAGCTTTTTTAAGAAGTTCATTTTATCGAATTTATCCGCCATAAGATAGACGCCTGCCGGTGCTGTGAAAAACAGTTTAGGCTCCTCTCGACTTTTCAAAAATTTCACCACATTCTCTTTATTTAACTCAAGTCTCTGCCAGTCAGTTGTACCGTCTTTGTTTCGAACAAGATTCATTCCATATAATAATGGAATATTTTTATTGTCGAGTGTGAGATCAACGAACGCTACGAAACTTAATTTATATCTTAACTCCGGGGCTGCCATGAATAAAGCTATACCTTTACCCTGCTCTAAAACATCTCCGTAAACATATTCAAATAGATCGGTGTTAGCTTTAATCATTATAGCCAGATCCAAAGGGCTTCTATATATTTTAACAGGTGTTTTACCTGTGGTTCCACTTGAGGTAAAGTATTCCCCTCCCTGCTCAACATCCCTTATCAGGAACTGTTTATGCCCTTCACCTCTTAGCATATCAGCTGGAACAGCTAGCTTCGCTAAATCTGTAAAATCCGCATTCTTCGGGTTAATATTTAATTTCTCAAAGGTCTGTTGGTAGTATTCGCTTCTCCTAGAAAAAAAGTCTAAGGCTTCTCTTAATAGACTTTTTCTAAGCGCTTTAAGATAATCCGGTGATTTATTAAATAAGGTTTTATCGTTTATAAGATTCCAGATTTTCTTAACATATGGATCTTTTAGTAGGATACTTTTCGAAGCTGCTTCGAATATTTCTTTCGAGCCCATTTTCATCAGCCTTTTAAAATAATTTTTCTATTAATTTTGCGAATAGATTTATTTATATTTTATTTTCTACTATTGGAAGGTGGTTTAATGTGGAGTAAAAAAGATATTCCAATCTCCCCTGTATCTATAACTGATATGGTTAGGCTTGTTGAGAGGAGGGATAACGTTAAGGTTATCCGGTTTGACTTAGCTGAGCCGTGTTTCGATCCGCCTGAAAACGCTGTGAATTTTACTTGTAAAGCTGTGTTAGAAGGGTATAATAGGTATTCTCCTACTAAGGGTCTTCTCGAGTTAAGAGAAGGGTTGAAACTCTTTCTCGAAGAAACTAGAGGTGTCTCCTATAATCCTGAGGAAATAATCGTCACCCCTGGGTCGAAGTTTTCATCTTACTGCGTTTTCGCATCTCTTCTAAAACCAGGCGATGAAGTTATTCTTTTAACACCGTTCTGGAGTAGTTTTAAAGCTATTCCAATGCTTCTAGGTATAAAAAATATTAGAGAGGTTTTAACCGATCCGCTTTACAAGATTAACCATGAGCGTTTTCAAAACGCTGTCACCAGGAAAACTAAATTAGTAGTTTTAAACACGCCGAATAATCCCACCGGCGGTGTGCTAGATAAATCCGATTTAAAGTTTATCGTAGATTTAGCTGTAGAGAAAGGGTTTTATATTCTCTCGGATGAAGTCGACTGGGCTTACACGTATGACGGTCATGTTCATTACAGTCCGGCTGCTATTAGCAACGGTTTTGAGAAGACTATTCTCACTGATAGTTTTTCTAAAGTATTCTCTATGACTGGCTGGCGGGTTGGTTTCGCTGCGGGGCCTAGAAATATTATTGATAGAATGAATATAGTACAGCAGCATACTGTAACCGCCCCTGTCACATTCGCGCAAAAAGCGTGTTTAGACATATTATCTGAATATAAGGAGTATGTTAAAACTGTTGTGGGGTTAGCTTTGAGAAAAAGGAATACTATTATAGAAGGTTTGAAGAAGATCTCCAGATTAGAAACACCTGTCCCTCAGGGAGCATTTTACATATTTCCACGTGATAGATGTAAGCTTAACTCTGAGACTTTAGCGATGGAACTTTTAAATAAAGCGCATGTGGCGGTTTCACCTGGAACAATATTCGGCGAAGGTTCTGAATATAATTTCAGGATTTGCTATGCGCTTCCTGACGAGGATTTAAAGGAGGGTGTTGAACGATTGCAAGCCTTCTTCGAATCCGCGTCTACCTGAATTTCTTGAAAATCCTCCAAACTATTAACACGATAGGTATTAGGAAGGCGGCGTTTAATCCGAAGATCTGCAGTATTATCATAATCTGATCTGTTAAACTAAGTGTTGCCGGCCTCGGCCCTAGCATCCAAATATAAATATTAGATAAAGTGCTGGCTAAAGTTATTATAGTAGCTAAGAATATGCTTAGAACGGAAGCATATGTTCTTATAAGGCTCATTCTCGAGCCTACATCGAGATTAGTTATATTAGTTTCATCTCTAGATATTTCAACTAAATTGTTTATTTTCTCGAATAGCGTGTTTTTCATATTATTTAAACCAGCTGTGATTTGCGCGTAGCTTAAATAATTTCGATCAGGTATATGATTGATACTGCTAGATATCCAGTATAAGTCTTCTAAGACACCTATAAGTCTTCTTCTAATATTAGCTACGTTTTTCACTGTTTCAATCAGCTCTTCTACTTTAAGTGTTTTTGAAAGCTTAGATGTCTCCTCGCTGAGTAATTGATTGAAGGTTCTGAAGACTTTCTCCTGGACGACTCTAAACTCCCATAGTCTTTGAGGAGGTGAGAAAGGCCCCATGGAGATAAGCGTTCTCCTCCGTATAAGCGGGTATGTGACTTCTATATGAACTCTAGGAAACGGTTTAAAAACAATATCTGAATAAGGATTAAACCAGTCTGAGATAGAGTCGACTATATACTCTGCTTTTCTATTCATCCACTGTCGGTCTGGCCCTCTTAAACCGTAAATCTCCCAAGGATGATTTCTAATAATATCCACGGCGTTTGTATGCTGTTCCTTACATTTACAGTTTATATCCCATATACATATAGAATAATAGTTGATGGATGTTTTATCAGCAAGATGGTTGATTGTCTCCTTAACATCCTGCTCATCTAAGTCATAGATTTTTCCAAGTATTTTCATAAAGTCGATTGTAGCCTGCTGATCTAAATTGGTTTTTTCACCTGTTCTAAGCTTGAAGCTGCTTAATTTTTTAATTAAAATAAATATCAGCTCGTCGACTGTTAAATCATTTTTCAACGTTAAATGCGGGATTCTCTCCAACCATTCTCTTTTACCGGAATTTAAAATTAAAAAATATGTTATCGTTATAAACCCGCATCTGTAAATTGTTAGAAGTCTTCTAATATAACCTTTAACATTGTTGCTTGAATTCTTCCATTCATTTGAATCAGTGTCATATATTTTAAGAGTTACAGGGTTCATTAACTCGATAGGTTGAAGTTCAAAATGTATAAGCGGGTTACTGTTCAGGTACGTTTCTGAGAAGAGTATTCTATCAATTCTATCAATCCCCCCTGTTACACCTGACCAGTAAATCCCCCAATTTGAACCGGATATTTTTTTTAAAACGTCTATTTTATCCGCTTTCCAATATAGTAGGTCCTCTAATTTTTTTTCAAGTTTATCGCTGCTGAATGGACCTGAGTTAAAATTAATAAAACTATCTCCATAGAGATACTTATCACCATAGATAGACCGATATTGCTCATGCAACCATATGTTAAAACTATAAGTGACGCCTACTGAAACCCCTTTAAAACGTAGTTCAAAATCTTTAGAAGCCGGTTTCTTATGTTCTATGTCATCTATTTTTAAATTAACCATTCCTTTATCTATTCCTTCAATGTAAGCCATTAAACCACTCTCATATAATATATTTCTGTAGTGCTTACCTCTGTGAAATTAGAATATAATACTCGTTTATATATTGTTTTAGCAGAATATAATTTAGCTGTTTAGAATTTTTAGCTTAATTATTTTTATCGGTTTGGAGTGGGTTGCTAGTGGTTTACGAGCAGATTACATCAGATATTTTCAGAGTTTACGAGGAGTATAGAAGTGATATCGGGTTCTCTAATAGTTATCTTATTGTAGATGAACGTGTTATAATCGTGGATACTGGTTTAACTTCTACTCCGAAAAGTATACTAGAAGCTCTGAAAAATATAGGTAAAAGCTTAGAGGACATTGCATATATTCTCCTTTCTCACGCTCACCCGGATATATTAGGCGGGCTTAAGTGGTTGAGTAGTAAGACAAGAGGGATTGTTTGCTGCAGTCAACCTACAGCTGATTTACTGAAAAATTCAGAGGAGATTCTTGTTAAAAGCTTCGGAGTAAACAAAAATTTTAGTCAACTATTACGGCATAAAGGTATCAACATAAATTTTAAATCTTTAACTCCAACTCGAATACTCGAGAATAAAAGCGTAATCTCCGTGGATGATAAAAAAATCATTGTACTCGAGTCTAACGGTCATTGCAACGGTCATTTATGCTTCTGGATGCCTCAAAATAATATTTTATTTTCAGGTGACGAGTTATTCCCTTATTCTAATAAGCCAAATATGTTTATGATTGATCGAACAGGATCCTTTGCTAAAAGAATTTTCACCTTAGAATTATTCAAAGAGCTTAAACCTCAATTAATATGTCAAGCTCATGATCTCCCAGTCACATACGATGTTGCGAATACTATAAGCGCTGCTTTAGAAACACAGGAGTGTTGGAGTAGAGCGGTTTTAGAATATTTCAACTTATATAGTAAGGCTAGTTTATTAGATATAGAAGAATATGTTTTTAAATGTTTTAACGTGAAACTTGAAGGCTATATTAGAAAGTTAGAGAATCACTCAACTATTTTAAAGATATTAGAGTTTTTAGAAGGGAAAGGTTTAATTGAAAAAGTCCCGTCTAAGAATACTAGGATTGATAAACAGTTTTGGCGTATTAAAAACTCTGATTCTTAAATTAAATTTTTTTAAATTTTATTTCAACAGCTTCATTTACAAATCTTAAAACATCATCTAATGGAAGATTTAATTTCTCCGAGATATATTTAACATCGTCGAATTCAGGTTTATATCTTTTAGATCCATGCGCGGTGTATACTTCTTTAACTCTTATCTCGAATAATTCTCCTTTAATATTAACTTTCAACGTTTCCATTTCCCGTCTAAGCTTATATCTGAATAAAATAGATCTTCTTAATCCTATCGTGTTCGTATAATTGAAAACAGCTGATGTTATTTTCTCCTCGTCTTCTAGAGTGCAGAGTACTTTTAAAATGTATCCGGAGCGCCCTTTCTTCATTAAACACGGTATAGCTGTTACATCTAACGCGCCGGTTTCCATAATTTTTTCAATAGCGTAGCTTAATCTCTCCCCTGTAATATCATCCAAATTCGTTTCAAGTAATATTACATAATCGTTTTCTAGAAAGTGTATGCTGCCGCCTATTTTATTAAATAATATCAGTCTTAAAACGTTAGGGAAGTTTTTAATAAGCCGGTTACCAGCACCGTAACCTTCACAAAGAATCGTTAAATAGTCAGGTATAGTTTGAAATATAGGCTTCAAGTTAGCTATCAAAACTATGCCTGTCGGTGTTAAAAGCTCTCCTTCAACAGGGCCGAGGTTAAAGGGGATACTGTACTTTCTGAGAAGCTCGGTGACAATCGGAACCGGGACCCTGAGAATTCCATGTGAAATTTTAACACTGCCACCTCCAACAGGTATCGGTGTAGCGTATACTTCAGCTTCTTCAAGTATTGAAAAATATTGGAGTCCTGCTGAGACACCTATAATATCGAAAATAGTATCCGGTGAAGCTAATTCATGTAAGTATATGCTTTCACCGTTATCTTGTTGATGAATTTTTTTCTCAGCGTTAATTAAATCTTCAACAACTTTTGAAGCGTAATTCTTGTAGGCTTCTCTTAAACCTGTTTTTTCAAGGCTTTTATAAAATATCTCTTTAAAAACTTCTATCTCGACACCATGATACTGCTCGGATATCTCCGTGGATAATATTTTAGCTTGCAACCCGTTTCTTATTGTTGAAGTTAACTTAAACCCTTTGAAAACCTGGTGATTGTAAGACTTTTTTATAATCGAATAGACTTCCTGTAGATTCTTCTCTTCGAATCCCATGTCTATTAAAGCGGATAGAAACATGTCCCCTGATAAGCCGCTTAAACTAGTATCTATGAAAAGGATTTTATTTCGATTCATCTTAAAGCTTCCTTAAAAATTATCCCTTATAATCTAATCAAGTTGTAAATAAAAATTTAGGGGTGTGTTATGAGTATTAGAGATATTTTAGAAAAGTATAAGCGGAATCAGATATCTTTAGAGGAAGCAGAGAGACTTTTAAAAATGGATGCTGTTGAAAGAATAGGGGAGATCGCGGTTATCGATATTAATAGACCTGTTCGTAAAGGAGCTGCTGAGGTGATATTAGCGGAGGGAAAGGCTTTTGAAGACCTAATCGAAATAGTGAAAACACTTGACGCTAAGGGGAGGGACGTGATTATTTCTAGACTTAGCGCTGAACAGTTTGAAGCGTTGAAAAATATTTTTCCAAGTGAAAAACTTGTTTTAAATGAAAAAGCTAGAATGATAATAATCCTTAATAATAAAATTAATAGTGAAGCTCGGAAGCCAGCCGTCGGGTTAATAACCGCTGGGACTAGTGATATCCCCGTCGCAGAAGAGTGTAAAATGATCTTAGAGTACATGAATTGTAATGTGATCTCCGCTTATGATGTAGGTGTAGCTGGTGTCCACCGGCTTTTCCCGGCTATTAAGAAGATGATCGAAGCTGATGTCGCATGTATTATTGTGGTAGCTGGTATGGAAGGAGCTTTAGCTTCAGTGGTCGCTGGGCTTGTGGACGTGCCTGTGATAGGTGTACCTGTTTCAACAGGGTATGGGGAGGGAGGGAAGGGTAAAGCTGCTTTATACTCTATGCTTCAATCTTGTTCGACAGGTCTTCTTGTAGTTAACATTGATAACGGTGTTTCAGCTGGGATAAGCGCGGCTTTAATCGCTAAAAGAACAGTTAAGTAACTCTCTCAACGAGTATTGTTTCAGCTAGTTTTCGATCTAATAGAACCGACTTATTGTTTTCCATGTTTATAAGAATTCTATCTTCATCTTTTCTAATAATTTTGAAATGCACTCCTATCTGTAATCCTAAACTATATATTGACTTTAATATCTCCTCTCTTTCGTCTATGAATTTTTTTATCACAGCGCTCTCGCTAACATTTAAACTATACATGTCCGCTAGATGAGATTCCTTCATTTTAGTGTTTATCTCATTTCCATGAGGGCATGTGACTGGTTTATGTAAAACATTGTAAAGTCTCTCTTCGATTATAGGTGAAACTGTATGCTCTAGTTTGCATGCTTCGTTGTGAGCTTCAGCAGGGCTTAAATCTAAAATATCTGTTAAAAACCTTTCAATTATTCTATGTCTTCTTAATATTTTTTCAGCTAGCTGAATTCCTTTTTGAGATAATCTAACCCCTTTAAAAGGTTCATAATCTAAATATTTTTTAGCCGCTAATCTTTGAATCATTTCAGTGATTGTGCTCGGAGAATTCGGTAGATAATCTGCGAGATCAGATATTTTTACGAGTGTGTTCTTTTTCTCATGGAGCCTGTAGATTATTGCTATATAATCCTCGGCCATGTGAGTTAGGTTATCTTCTTTTTTCATTTTCATCATGAATTCGGTTATACGAATATGAATATTTCGGATATACGAAATACTTATAAATAGAGGCATATAAATATATTTCGGTCATGTTAACTAATCAGCCGTGGTTTATATGGATCAGCCCCCTACCAGCGGATTATGTAAAATACTCGAAGAGTTATACAAGTCGGAATCAGTTTGGAAAAACACTTCGTTAGACTCTATTCAACACAGGTTAAATATAAAAGACAGAGAGGATTTTATGAAAACCCTCCGCCTACTTGAAGAAATGAATCTGATAAAGGTTAACTGGCGGGGGAGAATCCATCTTACTAATAAAGGGCGTGAACTTGTTTTAAAATTAAGTGAGAATCCTAATAACATGATCCTCTCTAATTCTAGTAGTAAAGAATCACAGACCTTTAAGGAAAAGAAAATTGGCGGGGAACAGTTTCAACGTCTTATGGAAGTTGATCCCCCTGCTAAAGTTGAAATAATTGAAATTCTACCAGGTAACCCTATAATCGAAAAACAGCTTCTCTGTATAGGGATAATACCCGGTGTTAAAGCTGAGGTAACTGCTAAATCTAGATTCGGTGGAACAACCATCTTGAAGATAAGCGGTTTTGAAGTAGCTTTAAGCAGGAATATAACTCACCGCATACTTGTAAGAAAGCTTTGAATTTTTAAACTGAATGATTTTATAAGTGGTTTAAATGGAATCTAAAAAAACTCCTATAATCTTGTTAGTAGGTAACCCGAATATTGGTAAATCAGTGTTATTTAATAATATGACAGGTATGGGTGTTACTGTTTCAAACTACCCGGGGACAACAGTCGATTTCACAGAGGGTTACTCTAAGTTGAAAGAATTCGAATTTAAAATACTAGATTTACCTGGAGTTTACTCTCTCGGAACAGGTTCAATCGAGCAAATAGTTGCACGTAACAAAATACTTGAGCTAAAAGATAAATCTATAATTGTAAACGTTGTCGACGCATCTAATCTCGAACGTAACCTCATTCTCACACTTGAATTATTAGAACTGGAAGCCCCGATGATTATATGCTTAAACATGATTGATGAAGCTGAAAAAAAAGGGATTAAAATAAATTACAATAAACTCCACCAGCTTTTAGGTATTCCTGTAGTGCCGACTATCGCTATTCGCGGTTACGGCGTAGACGAGCTTATAAAAATAGTTATATCAGTATACGAGGGGAAAACTATTCTGAAACCCATTCGATTACAATTTGGCAAAGACATAGAGAAGATAATAGATTCTTTAGTAAAATTGCTTAAAGAAAATAATTTTAGAGTTAAGTTTAATCTCCCAGAAAGAGAGATCGCTATTAGAATACTTGAAAAAGACCCGCTTATCCTCGAACAGGTTAAAGACACTTCACCTACCATATATGAGGAAGCGATTAAATTAACGAGTTTAATCGAAGCCGAGCACGGTGAAAGTTCTATTGTTCGCATAATGAAGGAGCGTAACGCTTTAGCGACGCATATAGCTAGTATTGTGAAAGAGTTTCATAAACCTGTTCAAAGCTTTAAAGATAAACTGGATTTAATAACAACAAGACCGTTAACCGGTATACCTGTAATGATAGCTGTTTTAACAGGGTTACTTTTATTTCTAATCTTCGGAGGCGGCTTTCTGGAAGAGCTTTTTTCACTCGGATGGAATACAGCTATAAAACCTTTAATATCAAATATATCTAATCTCATCTCAAATAACATGATTAACACAGTCTTCATAGAGGGGTTAACCCTCGGTGTTGAAGCCACTCTCTCAATAGTTTTACCATATGTTTTCACATTTTATATAATTTTAGGCTTACTTGAGGACACCGGGTATCTTGCTCGAATAGCCTTTCTAACCGATAGCGTTATGCATAAGCTTGGTTTACACGGTAAATCTGTGATCCCGCTTATGATGGGTTTAGGCTGCAGTGTACCAGCTATTATGAGTACAAGGATTCTAGCAACTAAAAGAGAAAGAGTTATCGCCTCTTTTATAATCACTCTTATCCCGTGCTCAGCTAGAATATCAGTTATACTAGCTATTATAGGATCATATATAGGTGTAATACCTGTAATATTACTGTTCGCATGTATTATAGTAATAGTCTTTATTTCAGGTTATCTCTTAAACAAGGTTTTAAAAGGAGAAAAAACAGGTTTAGTTATGGAGATACCGCCTTACCGTACTCCTCAAATTAAAAATATTTTAAAGAAAACCTGGCTTAGAATAAAAGATTTCTTAACAGTCGCGCTACCTATCATCATAATCGGAAGCATTCTGCTAGGCGGTTTAAAATATTTTAACTTGTTAACCTTCATCTCCAGCATCTTCGCGCCGTTAACCGTCGGCCTTCTCGGTTTACCTGCCGTGACCGGTGTCGTATTAATCTTCGGCGTTTTAAGAAAAGAGTTAGCAGCTATCATGCTTATAGAGGTGTTAGGTACAAGCAATCTGTTAACGGTTTTAACACCGGTTAATTTAATCGTTTTCGCGCTAGTTATCAGTTTATATATTCCATGTATCGCTACATTCGCAGTTATAGGAAGAGAACTTGGCTTAAAATACGCGTTCATTATCCCTGTCGCCACGATCACAATCGCTTTTCTCATAGGCGGGTTAGCTAACACTATTCTAACGTTAATATTCTACTAGGAAAAAAATATTATATTAAACTGGTTTACACCTCATTTTTATACTAAATTAAAATAGTGGGTTTGAATAATCATCTACGGGGTTTCAAATTATCTTTGATCTTTAACAGTGTGAAGTTTATGACGGTTAAAGGTTTAATCTTTGATTTAGACGGTACTCTTATTAAAAGTCCAGGTATAACTTTACTGAATAAAATTCTTTTAGAGACTTTAAGGGAGCTTAAGTTGAATACTAAAAATATTGTTTTAGACGAATTCTGGCGCAGTGGAAGGAGGCATCGCGATATTCTTGAAAAATGGGGTGTAAGGGATCCTATTGATTTTTGGAGAGTCTTCGATGAAAAAGATTATAATCTTCGATTTAGATTAATAAAGTCCGGTGTAATAAAAGTTTTCGAAGATGTTACAGTTTTAAAACAGTTAGCGTTAAATTATAAACTAGGATTGGTAAGTAACTCTTCTAGAAGGGTTGTTGAACTTGAATTAGAGGCCTTCAACCTCCGAGATTTATTTCAAACTATTATCATTCTCGGAACCGAGAAACAGGATTACGCGAAACCTGAGCCGCAGGGTGTTTTATGGTGTCTGGAAGGTCTTGGACTTAAAAAAGAAGAGGTTGTTTTCATAGGGGATCTTGAAATAGACCTTGAGGCTGGTTTAAAAGCGGGTGTGAAAACTTTTAGAATTATTAGAGATGATATAAAAGGTCATATTAGAGAAGAATACACTATTCGCAGTCTACACGAACTCTACTCTAAAATAAACTTTTAGCTTTCCTATACTAATTCTCTCATAATTAAGTATAGTTTAAAGCTATTTTTCAAAAACCTCCGAGTAATATTTTGATAGTTTACAAATGTAATCTCCTGTTTCCGCGCTTATTTTTTCTGATAATTTCACTATTTTATCCTTGAAAGACTCCGGGTTCTCCGCGTCTTCGAGTATTAGTGCTATCGACTTTTTAGTTTTCTCACCCATAAAATAGCTTAAAACTCTAATGTTACCTATCTTCGTTTTCACAAAGTCGACTCCACTCTGATCTATTTTCATACTCGGGAAATGCATGGATAGAAGGGTTGTAGGCAGCGACGGCGGTATCCAGCCTCTTCTAAGATATCTAGCCTCCACTACGCCTCCAAGTTTATTATCCCATTTTATCACGATCAACCCTAATGGCATATTAAAACACGCTCGAATTAATTTAGCTTTACTAGCTTATTAATTTTGTTATGAAACTACACAATGTTAACCGCTTTCTTAAATCGTGATAAAAACACTCTCCCTTTAAGATTACAGGCTTTAAGCTTTACACGCCCCTCTCTTTCATGGTTTCTATAACATGCACCACTCCCCTTATCTAAAATATTTTTCAAAGTTTCAAAGTCCCCTGTTAAAATAATATTCTCTTTTCTTAAACCGCAATTCTCCAAGCTTAAGCGCTTCCCTATTACTATGTTAAAGCATTCCCCTGTATCTGTGACCTTAACTTGAACTATAGCTGAACCTAAAAGTTTGAGAAAAACATTTTTCTTATAGAAAGTTTCAAACTCTTCATATAGTTTAATTAATTTTTCAACGATCAGCCTTAGACTCATCAACCTAACCGTCCATTATTGATAGGCTTCTTTTAAATTAATTCATGTTTTATAAAGATTTGCTATACTAGATTTTAATTTACAGAGTAGTGAGCGGTTAACTAATATAGGATTGGCGTTTTAAATCTTCAGATGGTTTTCTCTGTGTAAACTGGGTTTTTATCTCCTCTAATAACTCCTCCATATTTTTGATTTGAGCTAGTAAACCTTTTAAATCAATGTCTAAGTTAAACACATAGTTAAGAAGTTCTAAAATTGTTTTCGAAGCCAGCGGGTCTATCATACCTAAAGGGTTTGTGTCAGCTAGCAGGCACGCCCCCTCTATTCCGAATTTCTTATAGGCGATTACAGGTATTAGACCGTTAGCCCCGCTTATAGTACCGTAATCCATTATAACCGCATCTTTATATGAGAGGAATACGCGGAGGGTTTCAGGTGACGTGGCGGAAACATGAATTTTAGGTGTTAAAACTTGAGTGTTCGTCATAAAAGCTCCTGCCGCTATTACAAGTTTTACTCTAAAATTATAGAATATTTGAGCTACTCTCTCTGAAAATTCATATATTCCTTTAGTTGTTGAAGGCTGATAGTCCCCTGTTAAAAAGAATAGATGCCGCTCCTTTTCTTCAGATTTATGGTAATAAATAGTAGCTGAGGGTATTTCTAAAAGTGAATTATCGTCTACTAATACTTGAGCAGGAAAATCCGGGAAAAATATTTCTAAAATCTTATCAGCTTTCAAATTTTCAATACATGTTAAAACAACATTTTTACCCACATTACCTATACCAGGCATACCAACTATGGCTATAGGATTCTTTAACGCGTCAGGATCGATTTTTAAAAACTGTTTAATTTGAAAATCATTCATTTACCAATCCACCATTCTATTTTCTCTTAATTAAATAATGCTATTCACCATTTAATAATATTTTTAAATCAGGGTTGATCTCCGAGCTAGCGGCTTCAACTTCCTTAAACTTTTATCTTAAATCTGTAGGCGAGCGCTGTATGCTAGCGTATAGAGCTGAATATCGGTTAATCTTAAATATCGTAGAATGCTATTTAGAGTTTGCTGACGGTTGACTGTTCCGACCGGTGTTTCAACTTTACTTAAAAGAGGAGCAGGTTCACGTGAAGGTGACTCTGATCTTTAATATTCTCTTAGAGACGTTAAATTACCCACCAGCCGATACCCTGAATCTTTTATACTCGTCGACAGGCTGCCTGTAAACCAGCTTACACTTAAAACAGGTATGTAACCGCCTGGTAGCCTACGCCAGGTTACTATTAAGTGAATTATCGTAGTATTCTAGAAGGTAAGAGTGTGAAAGGAGTTTATTATCTTTTAATCTATGTTCGAAGGAATTTTCAGCTTAAAATAGGCTCATTAGGCTCTGTTAGCTTTAAGAAAGGGTTCTACGTTTACGCTGGTTCAGGTAAAGGTGAAGGGAATAGCGGTGAATTATTGAATAGAGTTATAAGGCATCTACGAGTTCATAAGAGGAATCACTGGCATATAGACTACTTGCTTTCTTCAAAATACGCTGAGCTTAAAGGGGTCTGTATTATTGAAGACGAGGTTTTAACTGAATGCGAACTTGTTAAAAAAATATTTTTTTCCGGGGTCCCGGTACCCGGCTTCGGCTCCACGGATTGTAAAAATAATTGTCCATCTCATCTTATAAGGTTAATATAACTGCTTGTGAAGAATAATAATATTAATATAGGGTTTCACATATTTTTAAAGGTGTTATAACGGTAGGTGTTGGTGTTGGCGTGGAGGAATATCTTTCTCCTTTAATAATTTACCTGAGAAAGTATATATTTTCGACACTACTCTAAGAGACGGGGAGCAGACTCCAGGTGTTGCTTTAACAATCGATGAGAAAATCGAGATCGCACATCTTCTAGACGATCTTAAAGTGGATGTGATAGAGGCTGGTTTTCCGATTTCCAGCGAGGGTGAGGCTAAAGCTGTTAAACAGATAGCTAATGAGGGTCTTAAAGCTAAGATATGCGCTTTAGCTAGAACTAAAAAAGAAGATATCGATAAGGCTATAGACTGTAATGTGGCTAGGATTCACACTTTTATAGCCACCAGTGATATTCACATGAAGTATAAGCTTCACATGGATCCTGAGCAGGTTGTTGAGAGAGCTGTTTGGGCTGTAGAATATATTAGAGATCATGGTATTGAAGTTGAATTCTCAGCTGAAGACGCTACGAGGACTAGACTCGAATTTTTAAAAGAAGTGTTTACTAAAGTCGCCGAAGCCGGAGCATCCTATCTAGATATACCTGATACTGTAGGCGTGGCGATCCCTATTGCGATGAAGAAAATAGTTAGCGAGGTTAAAAGTGTTACTAAAGCTAATATTTCAGTTCACTGTCATAATGATATGGGCTTAGCTGTAGCTAATACTTTAGCTGGAATAGAGGAGGGGGCTGTTCAACCTCATTGCTGTATGAATGGTCTAGGTGAAAGAGCTGGTAACGCTGCTCTTGAAGAAGTAGCGGTGGCTTTAAAATATATGTACGGTGTTAAACTCAACTTAGATTACTCTAAAATTTATGAAACATCTCAGAAAATAATGAGGTTGACCGGTGTTCCTTTAGCTCCTAATAAGGCTGTTGTAGGCGCTAACGCGTTCTCACATGAAAGCGGTATCCACGCTCACGGTGTTATAGAATCTCCTATGACGTATGAGCCTATCTCCCCTGAGGAGATAGGGGCTAAAAGCAGGATTGTAGCAGGCAAGCAGAGTGGAGCTCACGGGGTAGGGAAAATTCTGGAGAATTTAGGCTTTAAATATACACCTGAGCAGTTGAGGATAATCGTTGATAAAATAAAGGCTTTAGGAGATAAGGGAATCACAGTTACAGAGGCGGATATTAGTTCAATAGCTAGATCTGTGATTCAAAGTCTACCACCTCATATGAAGAAGATTAAGCTAGAGGATATACTGGTTGTGACAGGTAATAAAATAAACCCGACTGCGACTGTTAAACTTCACATAGGCGGTAAAACAGTTATAGTCGCCGCGAACGGGGTTGGCCCGATAGATGCTGCAATAAACGCTATAAGAAACGCGAGCGAAGAGGTAGCCCCCTTCAAGCTTAAAGAGTTTAGGCTGGAAGCTATCACAGGGGGGACTCAGGCTGTAGCTGAAACAATCGTGACTATAGAGGATGAAAAAAAGAGAAGCTTTACTTCAAGAGGCTCTAGCGAGGATATTGTTATCGCCGGTGTTGAAGCTATAATAGAAGCGATCAACAAGCTGATGGCTGAATCTTAGAATCTAAACTTTTCCATGAAGATTTACGATATCATTATATTTCTTTTTAACAGTACATAATTTTATAAATTTCACCGCTAGAAGACCGCCGCTTTTAAGCGGTGGATGAATTCGGTGGCGTGAATATAGGTAGCAGGCTCCTCGACTATATGATGGGGAGTTGGGCTGATGTGAACCAGCCTCAACCTCTCACAGTGTACTTGTGAACGGTTCAGTGCGAGGTTACAAGCCACCGGATTTAGATAGCGGTAGTTCACTTCAAAAATTGTTTAACTTCACGGAGGTGTTTATAACGGGTAGCAAGCTATTAGGCTGGATTATATCAATGGCGATGATTTTCGGTTTAACTCTTATGTTTCTACCAGAAGGCTACGCTATGCTTATCACATGGTTTAACCCTGTTTTCGGAGTAAACTTAACAATTATTTTAACCGAATTTTACGCTTTACTCGGGCCTTACGATGATCTTATACATATCTCTATTCTAGTAGGCGCTGCTTTAGTAGGCGGGTTAATAGCTGGTTCAGGGAAAGGTGGTGTCGCTGTAGCTATTTCGACTCTCTTTTTCGGTTTTCTCTTAATGGCCGGGTTCGGTGTTTTAAGCGCTTTCACCGTGATGAGTAATCCTACTGTTCAAGCGCAATTAATGTCGCTTATAACAAGTCCGCCTGCAGGCGTTGATATAATAGCTATTTTAAGCGCTCCGGTAATAGGAGGCTTAGTTGACTCGCTGATCACATTCATACTCTCAGGTTTCGGCGGCGGCTTCGATATTTCTACTTTAATAGCTAGTATTCTTCAACCTATTATCCTCGCTCTTATAATAAACGTGATTATCGCGTTGATTACAGGGGCTGTAGGCGGTAAAATCGGTGGTTATATTCTACCTAAAAAAGAAAAGTTAGCTAAAACTGTTGAGAAAAAGGAATCCAGCCCGCTTGAACCTATGTTCAAACCTGATGAGGGGGTTTCCATCTAACCCCTTTCTAATATTTTATAGATTTTAGTTAACCTCTTTTTTTATTTTTCGTTGTTTCTGCTAGCTGTCTTTAACTTTTATGTAAGCGTCTCACTCCGGTAAAAGTTTGTGACCGTCACCTTAAACAATACTTTTTATCTCACTATGATAGCTACTACAGATTGGATTTGAGAGGGAAACCTCTATTCTTCAGGGAGACCTGCGGATTGCTTGGAAATCTGTTGGTATACTTTACTATACTCCTCCATTATTTTTGGAAGCGAGAACTGTTCTACAACTTTTCTCCTAGCGTTTTCAGATAATTTCTCAGCTAACTCTTTGTTTTGAATTATTTCAAGTATTCTCTCTGCTAGTTGCTCAGCATCTCCTGATGGTACAACGTAACCGCATCCTTCAACAGGTTCAGCAGCTCCACCGACATCTGTGACTATTACCGGTGTACCGCACGCCATCGCCTCGATAGTTGACATCGGAAAACCCTCGGAGATGCTTGTTAACACGAATATATCGAATAAATTATACCAGTATAATATGTCTTCTCCCCTGGAACCTGTGAAAATAAAGTTTTCGGTTAAACCGAGTTTTTTAATAAGGTTTAAGCATTCTTTATAATATTTCTGGTCATCTACAGGCCCGACTACGAAGAATTTCACGTTTCCGTCTTTTTTTGAAACAATCTCCGCGGCTTTAATAAACATTTTAATATCTTTAATCGGGTGAATTCTGCTGATGCTTCCAACCACTTTGTATGGTGGTTTAGGCACTTCTACAGGTTTTAATCTTTCAGGGTCCACTCCATTATATATGACTTTGAATTTATCTTTAGGGATTCTAAGCTTCTCTGTAACCCAGTTAACGTTATAATTGCAAACTGAAGTTACAAGCGTACAGTTCATGTATATGAATCTACTTAACCCTGTTAAGACATCCAGCCACATTTCTTCAGCTAAACCTTTCACTTTAGCCTTAGTTAACTCCATTAACCGTTCTCTGAGAAATATTCCGTGGTCGGTGATGACAACAGGTTTATTATATTTGAGTCCTCCTATAACTGCGAGGAAACCAGCGTAACCGCTGTTGGTTCCATGGTAGATATCAGCTTCCGGTATACTGTTAGCTAATAGATTTAGCAGAGGAATATGCGTGTCCTTCCAAGCTAGTATCCATTCGATCATAGAAGGAGGGTCTTCTCTTTTATAATATTGTTCTTTTAAATACTCCCAGCCTACTTTACTAGCCCAGAACCGTGGTTTATCGTTTTCAAGCTGAGTGTAAAGTTTCACCACATACTCTGAAGCATTGTTAAAATCCTCTTCGTTAAGATACTGGTGGAGCCATTTCACTGTTCTAATATATTTATCGTAATACTCCCCTGTTTTAAGACGTGGCTGCGTGAACTTCTGCTCGTCTGTTATAGGTATCTTGTAAATGTTTTCGAGATTCGGCGGAGGCTGGTATTTCTCTTTTAATTCACCTGGGGGTATAATAGCGAGTATGTCAAATTTAATATGTTTTAGCTGGGTGATTAATCTATGAACCCAGGAGCTTACGCCGCCTACAAAATACGGGTATGTTCCCTCGGTAACCATGCAGACTCTGAGATCCCTCAACTTAACCCACCTTTAAACAGCTTCTCGCAAAACTTTATTATATTTATAATACTATTCTTAATATAAAACTATATTAAGTATATTGTTAGACTACAAAATTCAAGGTGAAAATTAATGGAAACCGGTATAAGCGAAGTCCAGGTTGAAAGTAGAAAGGACAGTAAAATTAAGCTTATAGGCCGATTTCTATCTTATAGTCTTCTAGCTAACGGCCCATGGCTTCTAGTAATAGTATGCTCCACAATTACAGGATATTATATAGCTTCCGCTCTCCTTCCATCTGAGAGAGCTACTTTAGGTCTAATAATAAGTTTAGCAACCCCTCTAAGCTTAATTTCAACAGCCGGCTTTCAAGCTTTAGAAACTAAAATAGTTTTAGATAAAATCGCTATAGGCGATAATAAAACAGCTGCGCGATTTACTTTAAAAATATACGCGCTAACTGGCGTGCTCTGTCTAATGTCAGCTGTTATAGCGATAGTTGTTGAAAATATGCTCACAGGCGGTTTATCTAATAGCCTGCTCTTCGCACTCCAGTTCTCCGCTCTCTCATTTTTATGGGTTGCTGTAGCCCCTATAATAGGGTTAAGGAAATTCGGCCAGTTAACTGTAATATTCGCTGCTGGAAGCATCATCGGATACGCTTTATCCGTGTTCGGAGCTTTAAACTTCGGGGTGAGCGGAGTTATCATTTTCCAAAGTTTAGGGTTTTTCTCAGCTTCAATCGGCACATTCATATATCTTAATGTTATATTGAAAACCGGTAAGAATGTAGCCGCTGAGTTAGCTGCTAGAAGAGTCGCGCTTTTCAAAATATTAGAAGATATAAGAATCCGTTTCGAGAAAGGGGAAATATTTTTAGAAGAATATCAGAAGCTTGTTAAAGAGTTCGGCCAGCTTTTAATGAAAATAGAACATGATATAAGTGAAGTTAAAAATCTTGGAAAACACGGTGAAGTTACTGTAGCTAGTAGTCTCAAAAATTTTATAGCTTTATTTTTAGCAAACATGTTATATTTCGCCACGCTATGGGCGGATAGATTCTTCGTCTGGTTTGTTTCAGGGCAGGCTACAGCCGGCTTATTTTTAGCTTTTAATGTCTTTTACGAGACCGGTATAAATATAGCTCAATGGATTCTGATCCCGGGAGTTGGCTTAATCGCTGTTTTAATGGAGTTATTTACACCTAACTTTCAGAGAGCGGTTTCAGGAACCTATAAAGACCCTCTTCCAAGTTTAGAGAGAAACCTCCAGAGTTTTTATAAATTCTTCAGAAAGCTGGTGGTCACTTCAATGTTGGTGATATTAGGGTTTACGATAGTTTTGAATATATTCGGTGAAAATATTATCTCTATTTTTCTGAATTTAAGCGATCCTTTAACTCCTAAGATTACAATACTCGGTTTCACTATGCCTGCAGCGTTATTCGTTTTTAGAATGGCTACGATAGGCGTAATCTTCCACACTGCTACAATCCTCTGCTATTTAGGTTTAATGTACCTTGAACAGCATTCTTTAAACGTTTGGCTTATGCTTTTAACATTCATGGCTAATATTGTATTATGCCCGCTACTAACCATTATAAGCGGATCAGTTTATTTCGCTGTTTTAGGTTACATCTCAGCTTTCATACTAGGAACAGTGATAGGACTCCAATTAGTAAAAAAGAATATTATGGAGTTCCCGTATAGAGCTTATTCAACTCTTCTTTAGGATGGATGGACATGGAAGAGATAGGTGATAATCTTAAACGTCTTAAAAAAGAGGTTTTAGATCTGTTAATAGGCAGATCAGAGGACAGATATCTCTCTAAAGGCGAGGTCTTAAGAGAGCTTGATAAACCGCTGTTAAACATTCCAGACAGGATTCCAGAAAATATTTTCAAACCAGTAGACGCGAAGTTTAACGGTAAACTCACTTTATCTGAAAATGATTTGAAAGAGTTCCTAGCGGTTTTAAACTGGTTTAAAACAGATACTGGGAAAATCTGTTTTTCAAACCCTGAGCCGGATGTATACTACGTTCACTATGATGATTCTGATCCTACTGTTAAAAACATTATTGACACGTTCTTTGATTTATTCACAGCTAAATTTATTAGGATGAGTGTCCGGCAGAAAATCGAGTTAAGCAATAGGGATAAATGGAAGTGGAGTGATGTGCTAAAAATGTTAGA
>JAHQXC010000022.1 GCA_029856525.1 Candidatus Odinarchaeia archaeon | reverse complement strand
GCCTCCCATTTTTATAGAGATTGACTCCTAAAGCTGAAAACCAGCTTGAAATCATCAAACCTACAGCGGTTTCAGTGATAGCTAACCCCGGCAGCCTGATGAAAACCCATATTAGCAGACTTATTAAAAGAACGGTTAAACCGTAGACTCCGAGTTTAAAATACTTTTTCCAAACTATAAAAAGTATACTGGAAAGACCGCAGATGAAAATCGATAATGCGAACGCTAGGAAAGCGAAGAAATAATGAGGGAAACCGGCGCTAATAGGGATCAACCCTGCTAGAATATAAGAGATATTTGTAGGTAAGAGGAGAATACCGTTAATGAGATGCGTGAAATCGCTTCTATAATAGCTGAGATAGAAAACTGTGAAAACTAAGCCTAGAACACCTCCTCCGACTAAACCTGTCGTGAATATATAGCTAACCTCGCAGACGCCTAAATCGCTTAGAAGACTGTCAGGCCAGTTAAAACCGCTATGCAAGAAGGCTGCGGTGAGAATACTCCCCCATATAAACACCGTGCTAAAAGGGAGTAAAAGAGGAAGCGGTCTAAGATTATTTTTAACCATGAAAAATCCCCGCTAAAAATTGTAAAAATAGGTTAATCGCTTATAGTCTCCAGGATGCTTACCGCGTTCCAGATTTTTACACGCAGCCTTTAAAAGGACTGCTTTGTGCGAGCGTGGAGCGGGCAATTCGGATCCTGGGAGATTTCATCCAGTATTGATATAGCGTTTGAAGCTCGAACCGCCATCCCTTCAACTCTACTATCAGTTAAAGCCGCGATGGATTCGCTTGCAGCCCTCCTTATATTCCTGGGCACAGAGGTGTCTTCGCTAATCATAGTTAAAACTTGTATGGCTTGCTTAGCTTTCTCCTCAGCCGTAGACATTTTAAAAACCTCCACTCATTTTTTAGAAAATACCTCTATACTTATATAATAAATAGTCTCAGTTTCCAATGTATTATTGAATAGATATTTAACATTTAAAGATTATTCATAAACATGACATCTAAATTAGAGCCGGTGTCGCTATGACTATGGAAGCAGAATTACAGAAGTTGATCGAGAAAGTAAAAGAGAAGATTGCTCAAAGCCCTCTTGGTAAAATAGTGATCATAGATGAAGTCGACCATATTTTAATCATACCGCCTAAACCTGATATTCGAAAAGTCTACGTGGAGTTAACTAATAAATGTAATTTAAACTGTCAAATGTGTATTAGAAGATCATGGTTGGAGTCACTGGAGGAGATGCTCTTCGAAGATTACTTAAACTTATTAGACCAGTTAACTGAATTACCTGAACTTAAAACAATTGTTTTCGGAGGGCTCGGCGAGCCTACAATCCATCCGAAGTTTAGAGAGATAGTTGAAGCTACTAAAAGTAAGCTGCCGAATATAGAGTTAATACTGACTACAAACGGAACGACTATAGATAAATTCCAAGACCTTATAATAGATAACTTCGACTATATGATTGTTTCAATAGACGCTGTTAACGAAGATGTTTTCAAAGGTATAAGAGGGCCTCAGGCGAGTAAAGTTATAAATAATTTAAGATCATTCGCAGAATACCGGGATAAAATCAGAAAATACACGCCCTGGATTTGGGCGGAGTTCGTGGCTATGCGGCAGAATATAGAGGAGCTGCCTAAACTATTAGCGATAGCTAAAGACCTTCAGATAAAGAGAATCATGATCACTAACATGCTACCTTACACTCAGGATATGATGGGGGAGAGCTTATATCCTCAAGCAGACCCTGCGGAAATCTATAAATGGGTTCCAGTTGGACCTGACCTTAAAAACTATATTCAAATTAATGTAGCGGATACTCAAATCCGCACTGAGAGAAGCTGCGCTTTTATCAAAAATAAGGCGTGTGTGATAACCGTAAACGGGGATGTTACACCATGCTATAATTTCGCTCACACATACCGTTCTTATATAAACGGACATGAGAAAATAATATACAAGTATAGTTATGGAAACATAAAAAATGAAAGGTTGAAAGACATCTGGATGAAGGAGGAATATGTGAGATTCCGTAATAAAGTAGCGGATTTCAATTTCCCCTCATGCATAGACTGCCCGACTAGAGAAGGATGCTCCTACGCTAACACGAATGAAGTGGACTGTTACGGTAACACGCCGTCCTGCGCTGAATGCCTTTGGAGTAGGGATATCGTGAGATGCCCTTAAAATCATAAAAAAGAATAAAACTTAAATATAATTTTTTAGAAGCTTTGCTTCAAGAGAAGGTTAACTCCTACAGGTGACGCGCATGGAGGATGTTGTTAAAACAGCTAAAGAATGCTATGATAACGCTTGCCTTCTATATGCTACTAAAAAACTGGATGAAGCTGAGAAAGCGCTGCTAGACGCTTTAAAATATTATGAGACAGCTAGAAAAGGAAGAAATCAATTTAAGAAGGAGATATCAGCTATTCTAAAACTATTAGGCGACGTATACCATCTTAAAGGAGAAGAAGAAAAGTCGAGAAACTATTATGAGAGAAGCCATAAAGCATGGGATTGGAGCCTATTATAAGAGATTTTAGTAAACTCCTTTCAACTTTAGAGAGTAGAGGAGAAAAAGCTTATAAATGGTGCCGAGGGCGGGATTTCCTCCCGACGGCGAGCACCTTTCAGGTTTTGAACCCGCGACCTCCGTCAGTTTATGAATCCTGTTTCCGGATATCCTATCTATCTGACCCCTTTTTTACCAGATAGATTATGAGTTTCGCCTCATCTGAACCGGCGCTCTAACCAGGCTGAGCCACCTCGGCGTTTAATGTTTGAATTTTTACTTTAATAAGTTAATTAACTTTACGCTAAATAATTTATGTTTCATGCGGGCTGAAATTATTAATGATTAGTTGAAGCGTATGTTTTATTAGGTGTACAGCTCATATTATTATTGGTGGTTTAAATGGTCACGGTTAAATGGCTGGGGCATGCGTGTTTTGAAATTAAAAGTAGTGTAACGGTGGTAACTGATCCTCACGATGGTGTAAGCTTAGGGATTAAGCCTCCTCAATCTAAAGCTGATATAGTGTTAATAACGCACAGTCATTACGATCACGCAGACGGTCTGCCGCTTGTCCGTAAAGATGATACGATAGTTCTTAAAGAGTTTGTAGGCGACAAAAACGTTAAAGGCGTTCAAGTGAAAGGTATCAGGACATTTCACGATACTAGTAAAGGCGCTCAGCGGGGTGTTAATGTTATATATCTTTTCGTAATAGATGGTGTGAGATTTCTTCATTTAGGGGATTTAGGCCATGTTTTAGGCTCGGATTTAGTGGAAGCTGTGAAGCCTGTTGACGTATTATTCGTTCCAGTAGGCGGCACTTATACTTTAGATCATTCAGGCGCGACTAAAATTTATAATGATATTAAACCGAAGATAGCTATACCCATGCATTATAAAATAAGCGGGTTGAATCTCCCTTTAACCTCAGTTGACACGTTTTTAGCCGGTAAAGCTGAGGCGCGGCGTCTCGGAGTTAACTTCTTAGAGATCAGTAAGGAGACGCTTCCTGAAACAAGTGAGATAATCGCGTTAAGTATATAATTCACAGTGACCTGTTTAAAAACTACCATTTTTTACTCCATAATTCTCTCGCTAAAGCACCAGTGTATTTGAATAGATCAACCTGTTTTTTAGCTTCAAGCCTTCTCTGCTGATGATCGGAGAGAAACTCAATTAACTTATCTGAAAGATAATTCTTACACTCACCGCAGATCAGTTGACCTGATAGACACATACTCTCTCTTTTTCTAACACTATTATCATCTGGTTCTAGAAGAGTCTTCAACCATTGAAATACGGTACACACATCAGGGTTACCGCCTTTCTCCCGTTGCTCTGCTATCGAGGGTTGGCCTCCGGTGAAAGCGTATTTAATTATTTTTCTCCGAACAGTCTCAGGGTTGTCTGTTAAATATATAGCTGTCTGCTCTTTAGAAGCGCTCATTTTACCAGCCGGACCCTCAAGTCCTGGTAGAAACTTGCTGTGTATGGCTGCGGTTTTCGGGTACCCGAGTTTAGGCGCTATGTCTCGTTGAACACGCCAATAAGGGTCCTGATCTATAGCGGCTGGAATAAGGCACTGTTTCTCTAGTAGAAAGCAAGGCATCGCTTGAATAGCTGGGAAAAATATCAGCCCTATGTTTGTTTCATTTTTAAAGCCGAAAACCGCTTTAACAGTCGAGAAAGTTATTTTTTTAGCTATTTTAACAGCGAGAGGGTAAAAATTAGTGTATTCACTGTCTTGAAAGATGAAAGTTAAATCAGGGTTGAAACCGCAGGCGATGATATCGTAAATATTTTCCATCGCGTACTTACGTGTTGTTTCGAGAGTGAACTCTTCTCTATATAAAAATTTCTCGTCATCTGTTATCTGGATTATAACTGGTACTTTAAACTTATCTTGAAGCCATTTAACGAATAGAAACGGGATTAAGTGGCCGAGATGCATATGACCTGTTGGACCTCTACCAGTGTATAAGAAGAAGCCTTCACCCTTCCTATAAGCTTCTAAAACCTGGGGGAGATCTCTGTGAGAGAAGAAGAAGCCTCTTCTAAGCAGCGGGTGAAGCTCCCCTGTAATATTTTCTATTTCTTTTAAAAGTTGAGGTGTAATCCTCTCCGTTCCGAAATCTTCTACCAGTTTATCATAGTCTACAACCCCTGTTACCTCCCAGGGTGTAACTTGAAACCGCTGTGACATTAAAACCACCGTTCAGCTATATCTGAGAGTAAACTTTTATAGGACACTATCAAATATTCAATCAACCTAATATATTTTTACTCTATAAGATTAAATATTCCAGGGAACCAGATTACTAACCGGTGGATTCCAATGACTTCGCGCAGAGTTTACTTCACTCCTAATGGCATAGCTTTAGGGCATGCTGGTAGATGTATTCCAGCGGCTAGAAAACTTCTAGAAAGAGGGGACAAAGTGGTTTTTTCAACTTACGGTGACGCTGTCGGATTCATTCAATCAGCCGGGTTCAAAGTTTTGAAAACGCCGCCGCTTAAATTCGAGGAAACCGAGGATGGAAGCGTTGCAATGCTTCAAACAAGTTTAAAATGGCCGTTGCATATCGCAACCTTTCTAAAACAAGTTAAAAGTGAAATAGTTAATCTGAAAAAATTTAAACCAGACATCATAATATCAGATTCTAGGCTTTCACCCTTATTCGCGGGAGCGCTCCTAGACATCCCTAGACTTCTACTACTACACCAGATAAGAATGCTTATACCTCATAGAAAAGAGCTTACACCTTTTCAAAGAAAATTGAAGAAGTTCGGTGAAGATATAATAATGTATGATACGAATATTTTCTGGAGTGCTAGTAATCGTATTCTCGCACCGGACTTCCCGTTTCCTTATACGATAGCGAAAGATAATTTGAATGTACCTGGTAAAATGCTTCGAAAAGTCGAGTTTATAGGTCAAGTGATAAGTAGGAGACCGGAGGAGTTGCCTGAAAAAGAGGAGATTAGAAGAGAACTAGGTTTAGATGATAGACCTCTAATTTACGCGGGTGTAGCGGGTACATTAATTGAGCGAATGAATCTTATAAGAATTCTCGAAGATATTTTAGTGAAATTACCTGATAAATACCAGGTTATATTTACTAAAGGCATCCCCGGGGAAGCGGATAAACCTGTATATGAAAGCGGGAATATTAAAATTTACAATTGGGTAAGCGACAGGTATAGTATTCTTAAATCAGCTGATCTTGTAATATCGAGAGCCGGTCATAACACGATAGCTGAGTGCTTCTATTACGGTAAACCTATGATACTCATACCAACACCAGCTCACACTGAGCATCAAGGTAACGCTAAATCCGTGATGCAGATGGGGGCTGCGTGCGTCCTCCAGCAAAATGAAGTGAATTATAAAACGCTTCTCAACGCTATCGAGAATGTTTTAAACAGTTCCCGTATTAATAAGAGAATAGCGGTTATTCAAAAAGCTGTTTCAAAATTCAACGCCGTGAATACGATTATAGAGAGAATTGACCAGTATGCTAAATAAGCTGCCGGTGGTTTAACATAGCTTTCAACTGCAAGCTGAGTGTGATTCCTCAGCCACATCTTCACCGCCAGGTTTTCTCTCAGAGAATATTTGCGCTTGAAACTTGTAGATTTTAGTCTTCTCGTCAAGCCAGCAGTCGGCTAGTAGCCCCGCCTTCTGACAGCAGTGGGATAGAAATTCCTCTGAACTCCAACCGTATTCGACGGCTACCTGGGGTAAAAGTAAACCGGAAAACATTCCAGCTTCAACTATTAACCCGTCTCTTCCTATAGTGATTAGCTTAGGGTATTCACGCGGTGTTTTAACTGTTAAAAGCTCCGGTTTAGTTAAAACACTAACTTCTATAATTATCTCAGAGAGCTCTTTGAGGGTAACAGGGCCTGGACCGTAAGGCGGGTAGAAACGATAATCTTTAGTAGCCGCGCTTATCGCTGCTTTAATAGTAGCCTCCACTAAAGGCAGATGAGGGTAAGGGAAACCGATGCATCCTCTTAGTTGTTTTTCACCGGTTGAAATATTGTAAAGGGTAACGAAAACTCCTCTTTTCTCAGTTAAAGTTTTAGATAACTGATGAGGGGGTTTCAACTCTTTTTTATTAGAGACGTACTCTTTTATAGCATCTCTGGCTAGTCTTATTAGAAAACGGCCTTCATCCAGGGTTAACGACAAGCAATCACCGTCACATAATATTATTATATTTTACGAGTATAGTTATAGATATTATATTAAATAAACTATTCGAAAGGTTTTGAAATGGATGAGAAGCCTTCATTCATATGCGATAGCATGCTAGGGCGTTTAAGCAGATGGCTTAGAGTATTAGGGTATGATACACTCTACCAGAGGGATATAGAAGACGAGGAGATTATTAATTTACTCGCCGATTGTAAGATTAGAATTCTGCTCACAAGAGATAGACAGCTTTATACACGTGTCGTTGAAGCGGGTTTAAAATCTATTCTAATACCTTACGAGAATATAATCCGACAGCTCGCTTATATAGGTAAAAAATTGAATTTAAATCTTAAATTAGACCCTGATAATTCAAGATGTTCGGTATGTAACAGTAGATTAGTGAAGGTTTCCAATATAGATAGTGTCCGGGCGCTTATACCACCCCTTCTTAGACGTGGTAATAGAAACTTCTGGTATTGTCATAAATGTAATAAAGTTTTCTGGAAAGGGAGAATGTGGCCTAATATAAGCAGAATCGCTTCAACAGCTTCAAAAAATATGAGGAAGAGGAATCTGTAAGCGCTATTCTTCAGCGGATATTTCAGGTTTAATCTCAGCTCTTTTAAAAGCGTCGACGAACTCTCCGTAAGCGTCAACAGGCTCCATAAGCGCGTGAGCTGGAATAGTTAACTCCATTTTACATGCACCGCATTTAACAGTAGCAGTCTTCTCAGTCTTAGATATCTCTACTTTAACAGCTTTCTTACCGCACGCCGGACAGTTGAATACAGTCGGTACTTTCGGTTTAGGTCTTACAACAATCTTCTTAGTTTTACGGCGACCCAATAATATTCCCCCTATAAACTATAGTTAAATACTCTAATATTTTTAACTCCGCTAGCGAGAATTCTCTTCGATAGGGAGGGGATGAGAGATGATAAGAGTATATACTCTTTTCTCTTATAATATTTTTGAGTAGACATGAGATAAGCTGAATTTAAAACCCTGGAGACGAAGCCTGGTAGGAGCACGCTTAGAAGTTTAAGAAGTGTTGAAAATATTAGAAGAATGATTTAAAACATGTTTACCTGTAAAATTAAACCTAGGATCGCTTACTGTAATATGAGACTGCGCCGGAGGGGTTCAAGCTTCACTCTGGCAGCGGATTTATATAAACCAAATCCAGCTTTTCTCACCTACCGAGAGTTCGCCTTTAATCACTCCTTTTAAACGAAGCTGGTTGAGATATCTGGCAGGGGTGTCAGGGCATTTTAAACCTAGTTTATTTATCTCCTCTTCTATTTGCCTTGTTGTTAAAGGGCGGCCTGCTTTTTTTAACAACTCTATTATTTTAATAGCTACAATATCAACGTCGCTTTCGCTCATTTAATCCCCATCATTTTTTAAAATATTTTATAAGTAATAAAAGTTATGAGATTAAATTATGGATGAGAGCGGCGGTTATCTTTCAGTTGAGCAGGTGAGAGCGGATATACCTTTAACGAAAGAGTATATTTATTTTGATAACGCTGCTACTACACCTGTACCGCTTCCAGTTATCCGGAAAATGGAGGAGTATCTTAGAGAGTATTGCGCGAATATTGAGCGAGGGGCTTATTCTATAGCTAACCGGGTGACAGATGAGTGGGATAAGGCTAGAAGTGATGTTGCAAGAATACTACTTAACTGCGATCCGAGAAATCTAATCTTTACTAGGAATCTCACACAGGCAACGAATATAGTAGCTTACGCTTTAGGAAACCCTGCTTTAACAGTTGAAAACCACAGGTTGACAAGTAAAAAGCCTTTAATAAATTGGAGGAAAGGGGATGAAATAGTGACAACGATAGTGGAGCATCATAGTAACATACTACCTTGGATGAGGTTAGCTTACTATAAGAAAGCTGTTTTCAAAATTATTAAAAATCTCCCTAAAACCGGTTTGATAACAACCGAGGCTGTTTTAGATAATATCACGTCGAAGACGCGTGTTTTAGCGTTTCAACACGCGTCTAATGTCTTCGGAACAGTTAACGATGTTAAATCTATAGTTAAAGCTGTTAGAGAAGTCAACCCTGAGTGTTTAATCTACATAGACGGCTCTCAAGGCCCAGGTCACATGCCTGTAGACGTGGAGGATATAGGATGCGACTTCTACGGGTTTTCAGGGCATAAAGGACCTCTAGGACCGGCGGGTACTGGAGGATTATATGTTAGAAAAGATATTATCGAAGAGCTTGAACCTATTGAAATAGGAGGGGGGATAATCGTAAATGTGACTGAAGATTATTACGAGCTTAGACGCGATTATCCTTCTAAAAGATTCGATGCAGGTTCACCGAATATTTTAGGTTTAATCGGTTTAGGGGAGGCTGCTCGATATATTTCTAGAATAGGTTTGAAAAGAATTCATGAAACTGAGAGGAAGCTAACAGGATACCTGCTTAACGAGATGAGTAAAATTAAAGGTTTAGAAGTATACGGCCCTATGGAGGATGATTTGAAAACAGGAGTGGTGACGTTTAACTTAAAAGGCTGGAGTTCACACGACCTATCACTGGCTTTAGATGAAAAATGGAGGATACTGACGAGAGCCGGATATCATTGCGCGATACCTGCTTTGCGATGGCTTGGAATAGATGATGCTTATAATGGGAATGTTAGGATTTCATTTCACTACTATAATACCTTCGACGAGATAGATACAGCGGTAGAGGCTCTCAAGCAGCTTGCATCTTAAAATTTTAAATCATTCTCTACCGTTAAAGTATCCTAACAGGTCTTTAACCTCTTTTTCAGGTTCAACAGGGCGTATATAAGTTACATTCAACTCATTATCCTGGGAGAAATCGCTGAAAATAACTTTACCTCCGAAAACATATGTTTTAGCTATAAGTGATTGAGTGAGCGCGTTGACTTCAGCTTCTTTACCCTCCTCTATTAAATTTTGAAGAGCAGCCGCGGAGACGCCTAGAATAGTTTCAGCTGAGCTGCCGATTAGATTAGCTCTAATCGTACCTGAACCGTCATCTAATGTCACACTTAAAACTATACGGTAATTCACTTCGCTTATTCCACCGCAATTATCGCAAACCCAACCTGTATCAGTTTTAGCCGCCTTCCTAAAACATGATGGGCATGCAGGGTAAACTATATTTTTTCCGAAAACATATACGATTGTGCCTATAACCTCAACTTTATCCATGGGTTGAAGCTCAGAGATTTTCTTTCTCTGAAAAACTGTCACGCTGCTAGCAGGTTTATCAAAGCTTATAGGAGATATTTCAACTCCAGGCGGGTTTATAGAGATTACTGTCGACTCCCCTAAATGTAATTCGAGACTGTTGTTTAAACCTGTTTTAGTATAACCGCCTTTAACTTGAATTATATCCCCTATCTTTAAACCTGCTAGAAATTCAGCTGATTTACCCCATGCAACAGTTCTTATAAAGCCGGTTTCATCAGCGATTATCATGCTTAAAACTTTACCGGTTGAACCGTCAGATCTATTAAACTCTTTTAAATCATATATTTGAACAACTTTACCTATAACTGAAATGTTAAACGATTCGGTTGTAATCTCTGAGATCCGCTTATTTTCACTCTCAGACTCTGAAGGTATTAGAACACCGGCAGGGTTTATTTCAATAACACTGTTAGCTCCAGCGTTAACGGTGACACCGAAGTCGTCAACCTTTGTGTAAGCGTGGCTTATTTTTATTATATCGCCTATTTTTAAACCTGTTATATCATTAATTTTATCATCCCAGAAAGATACTCTAACGGAACCTGTGCTATCACTTATAATAATTGATTGAACTCTACCCGGAGAACCGTCTGATCTATTAAACTCTTTCACTTCGAATATCGAGGAGACTTTACCTATAACATCTATGTCGAAATAGCGACCTGTTATTTCACCTATTCGAAGAGGTTTATTAGGAGAAATATTCGAGAAGTCTATTTTAAGATCAGGGTTAACCTCTAATTCCACGGTGCCGGAGGCGTGAAGCTCAACTTCACCGTTTCTGTTTTCACGGCTGCTCAGATTTTTAATGTAAATCAACTGTCCTTCTTTCAACCCGTCGAATAGTTGGATGTTATCCCCCCAAACAACTACTCTACAAGAACCCTTGGTACCCTGGAGAATAAAACTCATAACCTGCCCTTCACTGCCATCAGCTCTGGTAAATGTTGAAGGTGTGAAGAGTCTTGTAATAACACCCGCCGCGCTTAACCCTGTTCTACCAGGCTCTAGCTCGGAGAAATCGGTTATAACGGATGGCTTTGAATATAATCGTTCAAGTCCCGTGTCAGTTGGATAAAGTATCTCCGACCTAACCCCCACGTTAAGTTCAGGCTCACCGTCCCTGCCTTCTTTAACATACCCTCTTATAACTTTTATAACTCTACCGTCTCTTACAAGCCCCTGTTTAATACTCGACGTCTTCTCATCCCAGAAAACTATACGGACTTCACCTGAATTATCCATGATTCTACCGCTAGCGACAGCTCCTTTACGACCGCCGCCTCTATCAAAAACTTTCACAGGTGTAAGATCCTTTACAACCCCGGTTACGGAGACACTGTTCATTCCAGGTATGAGATCGGCTATTCTCAATTTATGTTCTATTCTAGTTTGATCTTCGAACACGTTAACGCCGAGTTCTTTCGCGATGATATAAGCGGCGCCTTCATCTGTTATTAAACCGCCTAGCTCGTTCTTCTTAGCTCTAATCTTATCTAAAAGATCCTGTCTAGATATCTTCACTTTCGCGCTAATCTTGTTTATAACCTCATCAACGCTCAGAGACATTATAAAACCCCATTATAATAAGTTCGGGGAATGGTTAATAACTGTTAGGTGTCTAATATCTAATTTACAGTTAACTATATATCTACAACGAATCTTAATATAACCTCTTTCTCAGATGTGATGATTTCCATTTGAGCATATGTAGGAGCTTTAATCTCTGTTTTAAGCCGGTGTTTATTAAAATCTATTTTCTCCCCGGCTATAGTCGCATTTAATATATATTTCTCATTTTCACTTTTAATTTCAACCCTGAAATCCCTGAAAAGACACTCCTCGGTGTCAACTAAAAATAGAAGTTCACGGATATATTCGAAGAGCAGTGAGTATAAATCTTCGGCTTCAATTTTGAAGCTCATAGAGAGCCGTGTATCCACGCGTGAAATATCGGTCATCACCTCGAATAATGCGACACCTGCTTGTTCGAAAGCCTCATTTAAAGTAGGCGCGTAAACTTCAAGGTAAACGTCAGCTGTATGCGGTAGCTCCCTGTATCCTTTACTCAAGTAAGCCACCTATTCAACTTCACTGCCGACTTCAATATCTGAGTCAACTGTTAAAACAGCTACTTTATCTTTATTCACAGCCGCTAAAAGCATTCCATTACTTTCAACACCGAATATTTTAGCCGGCTTCATATTAGTTACAACGATTATTTTTTTACCCACCAGCTCCTCCGGCTTATATATGTTAGCTAACCCCGCGACAAGTGTTCTAGGGGAAGGCTCCCCTACGTTAACGCTAAGTTTCAGAAGCTTATTCGATCCTTTTATGTTTTCCGCGGTTAAAACTTCACCTACCTTTAATTTTATTTTCTTAAAATCTGAGAACTCTATAATTTTAAACACCCCCTTTATCAACTTCGAATTCAATAACTAACAGTGATTTATTAAACTATTATAAGGTTACGGTTTTAGAATTTAAGATTAAGCGTAGATGTTAAATTAGAAAAATATTTTATACTTCTAAAATACTTATAGAATACCGAGAAGAGATCAGAGGGGTTGAAATGAAATTTAAATTTCTCACTCTCGACGACGTTTCATTACTAAATAAAAGAGTTTTAGTAAGAGTTGATATAAACTCTCCTATCGCTAATAATTCAACGATACTTGAAACTACTAGAATAAGATCTATTCTACCAACGCTTGAAATGTTAAAGGATTCTAAAACAGTTTTATTAGCGCATCAGAGTAGACCTGGAAAAAAAGATTTTACAAGTCTAGAAACCCACGCTGAAGTTTTAAAAAGCCTGGTGGATAGACCCGTCAAATTTATCGATGACATATTCGGCACAGCCGCACGGAACGCGATTAAAGAGTTAAAAAACGGGGAGATACTGTTACTAGAGAATGTTCGCTTTTATTCAGAGGAGGTCGCGGAGGATATACCTCCTGAAAAACAAGCTCAAACTATAATGGTTAGAAAGCTGACCCCTCTTTTCGATTTATTCGTTAACGACGCTTTCGCGGCAGCGCATAGAGCTCAGCCTTCACTTATAGGTTTCACCTACACGCTTCCAACTGTAGCCGGTAAAGTAATGGAGAAGGAGCTGACGGTTTTAAATAAGATATTCGACCCTGAGAGACCCGCTGTTTTTATTATAGGCGGCGCGAAAGTTGACACTAAGCTTGGAATACTTAAAAATATTTTAAAAAACGGTAAAGCGGATAAAATACTTTTAGGCGGGCTTTTAGTAAACGTCTTCCTAGAGGCTAAAGGCTACAAGATCGGAGAGTTAAATAAGAGTTGCATTGAAAAATTCGACTCCTACGTCGATGAGGCTAAGACTATATTAAAAGAGCATGGGGATAAAATCGAGCTCCCTGTCGACGTTGCGATAGAGAAAGAGGGGAAGAGATATGAAGTTTCATGCGATGAACTGAATGGGGAGAGTAGAATACTGGACATAGGTTTAGATACTATTGTAAAATATTCTAATATAATAGTAAACAGTAAAACAGTTGTAGCTAACGGTCCTCTAGGAGTTTTCGAAAAAGAAGAGTTTGCTTTAGGGACAAGAGAGGTACTGGATGCGATGGCTCGTTGTAAATATTTCACAGTCGTCGGCGGCGGGGAACTTGGCGCGTATGCTGAGATTCTTGGTATCAGCAGTAGAATAAAGCATTTGAGCACAGGTGGAGGTGCTACATTAGCTTTACTATCCGGTGAAGAGCTTCCAGTGATAAAAGCCTTAGAGGAGTCTGCGAAAAAATTTAAGAAGAAACTGGGAGTAGAGAATTTTTAAGCCGTCTAAGAGTTAAGCTTTAACTCTTCAACTCGATGAACTGCTTGAAGACATTCAACCCGCATCTATAAAACCGGTATTAAGTTTTTATATTTGATTTTTGAAAAATAACAAAATAGAATATAGATTATGAATAATTAACGGCTCGGTGGCTCAGCCCGGCTAGAGCAACGGACTTGTAAGCGGTTGAAGCCGAGAGATCCGTCGGAAATAGTCGTCGAATAGACCTATTGGCGAATCGGGGGTTCAAATCCCCCCCGAGCCTCCAAACAACTAAGAAAGGGGCGGTAGTCTAGCTTGGTATGATTCTGGATTTGGGATCCAGAGATTTGCAGTTTAAGCGAGCAGACTGGAGATCACCGGTTCAAAAGATTAGTTTAAAACTAATCTGAAATTCCGGTCCGCCCCACCACTAATATTCAGCTCCGATAGATTCTACAATGATTTTAAAAAATTAATTAATTTTATAATAGCTCTCCGCTTAGGTTTAACCACCCGCTCAATGCTCTTCTTATTCGATTCAACCAGGTATTTCTCAGCTAGAATAGCCCGTAAATAATAGATGAGAGCTGATAAAAGTAACATAACCGGGAGTGTTAGTAAAGCTATAAGGGTGTAGAATCCAAGCGCGGCTACTATAATAGTTAGAGAGAATATTACTGTTTTCAAAATATTAAAACGACGGTTAAAATCTTTAAATTGAGTTGAAGCTTGAAATATTTTAAATAATTTGTTGATGGAGGGGGAGACCGAGTTCCAGGTTTCAAGCCAAAGCTTATAATTGGATAATAAACACCTCATATTATAATCGAAAATCTCGAATCTTAAAAAAACAGGTATCTGCAAGTATACTATTTTCTCTAAGATTTTAACAGCTTTATTCACGTGTAATCTTGTTTTAAAAGATATTTTCACGATTTTACTTTAATTAAAAGAAACGTTTTAAATATTTAGATTATAAAAATAACTTAAAAATACAGTTAAACTGAATTCGAGTAAAGTAGTGGTTATAATGGCTGATGAAAAAGAAGTGATTTGGGTTGAAAAATATCGGCCTAAAACATTAGACGAGATTGTTAACCAGAAAGATATTGTAAACCGGTTGAAGGCCTTTGTAGCTAAAAAATCAATGCCTAATCTAATATTCTCTGGTCCAGCTGGCACAGGTAAAACTACATGCGCTTATGCTCTTGCCAGAGGATTATATGGAGATGATCTGCAAGGGAATATATTAGAGCTTAACGCGAGCGATGAACGCGGTATTGAAACTATTAGAACAAGGGTTAAAGATTTTGCTAGAAGCTCTGTTTTAGGAGATGTACCGTTTAAACTTTTAATATTAGATGAAGCGGATAATATGACCGCTGATGCGCAGCAGGCTTTAAGGAGAACTATGGAAAGGTATAGTAGGAATACTAGATTTATACTAGACTGCAATTATAGTAGTAGAATCATAGAGCCTATTCAGTCAAGATGCGCGATCTTCAGATTTAAACCTCTTCTTAAAGAGGATCTTATAAGTTATTTGAAAAAAATCTGCGAGAATGAAAACGTTGAGATCACGCAGGAAGGATTAGATGCGATATATTATGTTTCAGAAGGGGATATGAGAAAAGCTATTAACGTATTAGAAGCTGCAGCTTCACTTAACACTAAAATAACACCTGACGTAATCTACCAGGTTACAGGGATGGCTCGACCTGAAGAGGTGAGGGAGATGATCGACTTAGCTTTTAAAGGAAAGTTTGCTGAGAGCCGTTCGAAATTAAGAACTCTTCTAATAGATTACGGGCTTTCCGGGGATGAGATTCTTAAACAGATTTTTAACGAGGCTTTAAAGCTTCCTATAGATGAGAAGCTTAAAATTCAGATAACGGAGAGTGTAGGTGAAGCTGAATATAGGGTTACACAAGGAGCCAGTGAAGATATTCAATTAACCGCACTGCTGGCAAAACTAGTATACATAGGCGGTCAGCAAAAATAAAGAGTTTAACAGTATTCGAAATGATTAGAGATCCGATCATATTTGATGAGAAATTATAGAAGCTTACCTAGATAATTTAGTAAACCATTATTCAGCTGCTGCTTCACACGGTGATATTTCTCAAACCTGGTTAAGTATTCTGTTAACCTGCTTACACTATAATAATCTATGTTAAAATCGAAAGAGTATTTGATATCATATAAAATTAAACCTTCAGCCGGAGCTGGTTGAAGCTTAGGGTCAAAGCTATCCGAAGGATCTAAAACCCGGTCTATGATATCCGGGTCTAATACTCTGAGCCCGATTAACTTCAATAAAGTAACTGTTTTACGAACAAGCTTCCATAAAAAGGATTTCGCTTTAAACTCGTAGAGCAGTACATTGCAATCTAGTTTAACGTCTATGCTATCGATTGAGCTATAGGTGCTCCTCGACTCATCCGGTTTAGACAGCTTTCTAAAATCATGTGCGCCTTCAAGTTTCTTAACACATTTTTTAATAATTTCAATGTCTTCGCCTTCGTAAGGAGAGTAATATCTATAAATTTTAAATAATGCGTGTTTTCTCGGATTAAAATCATCTGAAACCTCAGATTGAGCCCAGAAAATTAAACCTTCAGGTAGAAGAGAGTTAATTAATCTTATATTAGGGGGGACAGGTGAATTAAAAGCTATCACCTGGCTTAAAGCAGATACACCTGCATCTGTTCTACTCGCATATGAGAACGCGGAACCCTTGATATCAGTGATATAAGATGCTTTTTTAAGAGCTTCTAAAATAGTAGCTTCTATTGTAGCCAACCCTGGTTGTATCTGAAAACCATGATAGCCGGCGCCGTCGTAGAATAGTTTTAAAGCATATCTCATTATCAGACACGTTTATTTCAAATGTTTTAGTATATGCCCGCATTCAGGGATTATCAGCTTCTCTAAGGCTAATCGCACAGCGTCAGGGGATCCCGGTAGACAGAATATAATCTTATCTTTTAATGTCCCCGCAGTTGAACGTGTAAGCATCGCCGCTGAGCTTATCTTCTCATAGCTTAAATTTCTTAAAAGCTCACCGAAACCTGGAATTTTTTTCTCAAAGAGAGGTTCTAGTGTTTCAACAGTTACATCCCGCTTAGCTAACCCGGTTCCGCCGCTGAAAAGTATAACATCCACGTTTGAAGACAGTAACTGGACTAATTGCTTGGTTATCTCAGAGCGCTCATCAGGAATATAGTGTGTTGAGTGAATGGTAAAACCGTTTTTATGCAAGATATCCTTTATTATAGGAGTTGTCTCATCGTTTATCAGCTCACCGTTTATATACTGCGTATACCTACTATCGCTTACGATAACTATTGCAAAAGATATTTTAGAAGGCGCCCCCTGCTTATGCTCAGCTGGAATATTCATTTCAACCGCCTAAATTAAACTCGCTGATAAAATAGTAAATTTACAATAATATATATACTCATTTATGTTTTTTGATTACCGGCCTAAAAATTATTAATGTATTTAACTTAATTAACTTTTAACATATTTAAAATTAAAGTTTAAGGCAGTGAATTAAGTTGAAAGACAGTAAAATTAGTATGGTTGACGTTACAGGTAAAGAGGATGTTCTAAGAGTTGCAACCGCTATTGGAACCATTAAGCTTAGAAAACAAACCATTGAAGCTATTAGAAGAGGAGAGGTTAAGAAAGGCGACCCTTTAGTTAACGCTAGATACGCGGCTATTAACGCTGTTAAACACACTTCCTCTCTAATCTTCCTAGCGCATCCTATCCCGATAACTAATGTCGACGTCGAGTTTGATATTAACGATGAGAAATGCGAGATAAGCTTACAGGTTACTGTGAAATCGATAGGTAAAACAGGGGTTGAGCTTGAGGCTTTAAACGGTGTGATGATAGGTTTACTTTCAATATGGGATATGTGCAAATATCTTGAAAAAGATGATAAAGGCCAATATACTGAAACAGAGATAAAAGGGGTTAAAGTGATTAGAAAAGAGAAGCTTAAAGTTACCTAGAAGAAGATTCCTTTAACGATTGGATTTCCCGTCGCAAAGCTTCATTTTCATCCAGCAGCGTTCTATTCTGTTTTTCAAATTCAATTATCTGGTTTTTTAACAGCGCTAAAGCTTCATCCACGCTCATAACCGTGGTTTGAAGCGCGCGCGAACGCCAAACATTCCGTTCTTCAACTAATTGACTTATACGCTCCAAGTATTTGCTTTTAGTATCTTCAAGCTGACGGGTTAATTCTTCAATTCTCTCCCTGTCAGAGTTTAATTGACCCCCTCTTATTTTCTCATACTCCTGGTTCAGTTTATCTTGAAGCTCCTTTATTTTTTG
>JAHQXC010000077.1 GCA_029856525.1 Candidatus Odinarchaeia archaeon | reverse complement strand
TATCACCCCGCTCTCAACCACCGCAAATCTCTTACCAAGCTCCGAAGCTTTAATCGCAGCCGCGAAACCAGCGGAACCAGCACCTAAAATCACCAGATCATACACACCCATAAACAACACCCATAATAAGTATTCAAAACATGATATGAAAAGGTTTGCCGGTATAAAAATGATATATCAAAATTCGATTTTCTTAAATCCACATATTATAAATCAGCCACTTTTAACATAAACTAATTGATAATACTCTTATTCTAATGGGTATCTGCTGAATGGTAGAGAAGCCTAGTAAGGTGGTAGATATTGCAAAGATCTTTACTACCTTTTACAAAGTTCACTTGTAAAAATAGAAAAAATATGACTCAGATATGCATAACTCATTTTTCGATGAAACTGAGTCCGCTCTCTTCTAGGAGCGTGAGAAATGCCAATCTGCTCTTTTAAATGTATGTAGACGGTTCTTTCACAATTTTGACATCGGCCTTATTGAGTGTTTAACTAATACTTCTTAGCATTAATCATTTACATACAAGACTAACACGGAGAGCTCAGGTTACAAAAATTTATGCTGTCGATGAATCTTCTAAGTTAAGTTTTTATATCCCCATAACTTTGATGGGGGGCTATTTTTCATCATAAAACGGTTTGAAAAACCTATTAATTCGCTGTGGCTTCTGGAATACCATCCTAGCCCTACGACCCCTTCAGTTATAAGTTCTCAAGTATAACAGATTAAACCTAGATTTCTGTTATAAAGCAAGTTATTGGAAGAATAATACAGAGCTAACAGTACCCACAGAAATAAACAAGAAAGTTACACATGTTTCATAGCTCTTGCTTACCGCTAAATTCATAGGAGTGTCTTATCAATTCCATTGCGTATGGTATGGATTCTTTACTTGTTATCTTAAACTCTCTTTCTTGTCCTATTTTCTTAAAGAACCAGCCTTTGTAAATTTTATCTCCCGTCAATTTCTGTGGGTCACTGAACGTGTTCGGGTTTGTTCTAATTCTGACTTTAAGCGCGCCTGTGGTCAATATAAATGCCGTAAATATTGACCTTACACCTTGTTGTATTTTGTAAAAACATAAGTATTTTCCACTAACTTCCTTCTTCACATCCCCTAATTCTTCTATTTGCTTGCTTAAAATATCAACTAATTCTTTTAAGTTATTATTAGCACGAGCAAGCGAACTTTCCCAGTTCTTATTCTCGTGCTCTTCAAGCTTATAAAGTGGCTCGGTAATTAAATATGCTCGAACGTTTGGAGCATTACTACTCTCAAAAGTTTTAAACTCAATTATTTCTATACCAGAAGGTGCCTTCAAAGTTTTAACTGCGTCTTCCAATCCTGGTTTTATTTCATTAATTATAATACAAATCTTAGGAGGATCTGAAACAAGGTTGTCCAAAAATTGGAATGAATCCTGGCCAGTTTTTCTTTTAATTAACTCCTTATTATTATAATTACTCAGCTCGTTGTATAAAATATCTCTAATCTTGTTCTTTATTTCTAATTTCTCAATGTTATTTATAAATTTCGTGAGCTGTGGAACTATATGCTCGTAAGGCGGGTGGTCTGCCAATTCATTTTCAACAATATACCAAGTATACGGCTTAGATAAAGTGATGACAAAGGCATCAGGGATCGCGGCACTTCCGGGTTTTGATTTAAGCTTATGCTTCATGTCAAAGTATATAGAATCTTCACCAAATATGTGTTTGTAATGCTCTTTTATTATAGGGTGAAACTCTTTCTCCTCGTCTTCAGGTTTCCAAAGCTTATACTTGAAATCGTCAATAACAAGTATTGGCATCTATAATCACCGACTAATCCTTCATGGGAATATTTAAACTCAAACTCATTCGGCATTAATTAAACTAAACGTCAAGATCCTTTCGATGATTTTTCTAGCCTGGATATTACACCATATTCACGTTGGTTCTGTTATAATTCTTGAATAAAATATAGTCGCAAGTCATTTATAAATACTTGTGAATAAACTCGCAATACTATTATAGAATACCAGAAAGTGTTTAACTCTTCATCCCGTTTAAATCACTCTTATAATATTGAATAAAAGTGGTGCGGGGGATGGGATTTGAACCCATGAAGCTGTCTGCGTTGATTTGACTCTGCAGCATAGGAGTCTGAGTCCTACCCCTTAGACCTGGCTCGGGAACCCCCGCTTTTTATTTAATAGTTATTTTTTATGTGTTATTTTAAGTTTTTATAGTGGGCTTTTTATTATTCCGCCGTCGATTTGGATGGTGGCTCCTGTGATATAGCTTGCTCTCTCTGATGCTAGGAATAGTATGAGTTCTGCGTATTCTCTGGGGTTTCCTAGTCTGCCTAGGGGTATTTGGCTCTCCCATTCTTTGAATATGTTTTCGATTGTTGTATTCTGTTTTTCAGCTTTGGTTTTAGCTAGTTGTATAACTCTGTCTGTTTTGAAGTATCCTGGGCATACGTTGTTTACGGTGATGTTGTATTTTCCAACTTCGTTTGCAAGGGTTTTAGCGAACCCTATTACTGCTAGTCTTATACTGTTTGATAGGATTAATCCTTCTATCGGTTGTTTAACGGAGAATGATGTGGAGTTTATTATTCTCCCCCAGCGGTTTTTAATCATATATGGTAAGACGTGTTTGGAGAGTGTGATCGCGCTTATCAAGTTTAGTTTGACTGCTTTCAACCATTCTTCTAATGGTAGTTCTGTGAATATTCCGGTTGGGGGTCCTCCTGAATTGTTAACTAGAATGTTTACATCGCCGAAGGTTTCAACTGTTTTCTCGACGAGGTTTTTAATATCTTCTTGGATTGTTAGATCGCATTTAACTGCTAGAACTTCGCTGCCTGTTTCTTTCACTATGGTTTCACGGGCTTTCAATAGTTCGCTCTCGTTTCTAGCGCATATTGAAACTTTAACGCCTTCTTCAGCTAAGGCTTTAGCTATTTCGAATCCTAAGCCTTTGCTTGACGCTGCTACGATCGCTGTTTTACCTTTAAGCCCTAAATTCATTTAAACCACCTGTATTATTCTATTAAGTTGTATTTGCTAATAAATTTTGAGAGGGTTTTAGCTTCTTTAACGTCGTGTGTTCGAATTATATGCGCTCCTTTTAAAACCGCGATTGTGGCTGCGATTAATGAGCCTGTTAAAATATCTGTGTCTTGATCTGAGTCTACTATTTTTTTTATAAACGCTTTTCTAGATAATCCGACTAGGATCGGCTGCCGGAGTATTCTTAGAGCTTGGAGGTTTTTTAATATTCGAATATTTAGATTAAAGGGTTTACCGAAGCCGAAGCCTGGGTCTATGATGATTTTAGATCTGTCAGCTCCAGCTTCAAAAGCGAGTTTTAAGCTTTCTTTAAGCGCGTTGATTATCTCGTTAATCGATTTTACATCGCCGGCTTCTTTTTTCGAAGCCATTAGAATAAGATACGGTGAGTACTCTGAGATAACCCGTTTCATGTTCACGTCTTTTTTAAGACCGCTGACATCGTTGATGATGTCAGCTCCAAGTTTTAAAGCTTGTTCAGCTACTTTAGCTCTCATAGTGTCGACGGATATGGGTAGACTGGTGCAATCTCGGATAACAGGTATCGCCTTCTCTATTCTATTAAGCTCTTCTTCCTCTGATACGTATTTTGAGGCTGGGTAAAATGATGTGGGCGCGGTTGAAGCGCCTCCTACGTCTATTATGTCAGCTCCGTCTTCAACCAGTTTTAGAGTATAGTCGGCTAAATCTCTCGGAGTTAATTTAACAGAAGGCGGGTAGAAGGATTCAGGTGAGCAGTTTATAACTCCCATGATGCAGGGGGGTTCACCGTCCCCGATATTCTTCGATTTAATACTGATCTTCACCGACATATAAATCATCTATTAAATTATTAAAAGAGAAATAAAGCTTTTAAAAACATATTAATAATACTATATTAGTTGCCGGAAGGTGGCTGAAATGTCTGGAAGCCTTAAAATCACTCATCTAAACTCCTGGCATAAGAATCATGCGAAGATGGTTGAATTCGCAGGTTACGAGATGCCTATCTGGTATGAGAAGGGGATAGTTGAAGAGCATTTAACTGTTAGACGCAGTGTAGGTGTTTTCGATGTAACACATATGGGCCGCTTTATCTTCAAGGGCCCGGATGCTGAAAACCTCCTCGACTATTTAACAACTAATGATGTGAAAAACCTTAAAGTTGGGGAAGGCCAGTACTCGGTGCTCTGTAATGAGAAAGGCGGTATAATAGATGATCTTATAATTTATCGTTTAGGTGATGAGAGATTTTTCGTTGTTGTAAACTCGGCTAATAAGGTTAAAGATGAAGAATGGTTTAGACGGCACGCTAAAGGTAGAAGTGTAGAGATACAGAATATATCTGATATAACACCGCAGTTTGCTGTTCAAGGACCGAAAGCCATAGAGACCTTGAATAAAATCTCTGAAGTAAACCTTAACCGGCCTTACAGATTCGGGGAGATTATTGAAACAAAGCTAGCCGGCTACGAAGTGTATGCGACGCGGACAGGTTATACAGGTGAAGACGGATATGAGATATCCCAGTTAAACGTGCCTTTATCGAATCCTAAACCCGCGGTGGATTTATGGGAGAGAATATTAGAGGCTGGCGGTGAATTCGGGATCACCCCGGTTGGTTTAGGCGCCCGTGACACGCTTAGATTAGAGGCGGGTATGCCCCTCCACGGCTCCGATATCACAGAGGAGACCACGCCCTTAGAGGCGAGGCTTAAATTCGTTGTTAAATTAGATAAAAAAGATTTCATAGGTAAACAGGCTTTAGCGGAGCAGAATGAGCGTAAACCATCGAAGCTTAGAGTCGGATTAATCATGATAGATAAAGGCATACCGCGCCCTCATCTTCCTATATTCGCAGCTGGTAGAATAATAGGTGAGACTACGAGCGGAAGCTATTCACCGCTTCTCCCTAAAGGATATGGGATAGCTTTAGGATATGTTAACAGAGAGTATAAGAAAGACGGGACGATAGTTTACATAGAGGTTCACGGTAAAAAAAGACCCGCTGAAGTTGTTAAACCTAGAAAAATGTTGAAGAGAATAAGAGAGAAAGCTAGTCAGCTGACCTAGGTAGAATAAAAAGCTATATTTAAGAATTGGTATAAGCTAATTAATAACAGCGGGTTTTAAAATAGCAGAGGGCGGGTTATGAGCGAAATACCGTTCGACGAGAACAGCCTCCAGTTCACTATGCTAATACCATTCTATAGTAGAGTGATAAGAACATTATGCGCTAACTCGGATTTTAAAGATTGGACTGCAGCAAGTATTTTTAATAAAATCAAGTATGATTTTGAGAGAATAGAGAAGAGTTACGATGAAGCCGCGCATATATGCATTGAAGCCAGAACTAAGGCATTAGACTATCTTGTAAAAAAGTTTATTGAGAAAAAACCGTATGCTACTATTGTAAACCTAGGCGCGGGTTTAGATACACCGTTCAACAGAGTTGACAACGGTAAAATAAAATGGTATGATTTAGATCTACCAGACGCTATAGAGCTTAGAAGAAAATTCATTAAAGAAACTGATAGAAACCGGTTTATCGCTAGATCAATGTTCGACTATGATTGGTTTAATGAAATCGATTACACGCCTGAGAAGGG
>JAHQXC010000001.1 GCA_029856525.1 Candidatus Odinarchaeia archaeon | reverse complement strand
GTTCCATTAAACTTGGATATGCCGACTCCTATAACCTTCATATCACGGTTTAATATAGTTACATAGTCTTCTTTTGCAATCCCCTCATCGTATTCGATGATACCTGGTGCGAGTACATTAGCTCCTTCTATTATATGTTTCACCGCACCGTCATCTACAACCACATATTTTTTCAGTCTTATAGCTGCAAGTCGCCTAGCCGCTTCAAGTCTAGGTATGAAATGCCAGGTTAAAGTAACAGGGCTGTATTCTATGATACCTATAACCTGACCGTCTAAGATTATTTCGTCACTTCTCTCCATTGACCCTATCTTGTTGAGGAGTATTATTTTATCATCTGGGAGAAGTTTTTCCCCAACCCCCTCACCGTATTGTGCGTCAACTGTTTCCCGTATAATTTTTATATCACCGTTGAAAGCCGGTCTAACATCCCCTGGAGGGGTTATATCTACTTTTATAGTGTCTCCTCCGCATTTACCGCATTTATCTTTTAAAAGAATCGGTATATTACAGATTCTACACCATTTTAAGATAAGGGGGCCTAGAAAGAATTTACCCATTTAATTCCCCATTTAAAATTAAAAATAGAATATAAAATGTTAACCTTCAAAGCAGTTTTTAACTTCATCCCAGATTTCCTTTCTAAGCTTCAATATATCATGTATCTCTATTTCTTCAGCTTCTTTAACAGCTATATTTAATTGTATAACTGTTCCTACAGCTGCGATATTATCAATGTTAACCGGGAACTCTACATCTAACCCTTTAATAATTAATTCTGTTTTGATAGGTGGCATTGAAACTCTTAAATTTCTGACTACGCCTATTCTTCTAGCCTTGGAGTCGACGACTTCTTTGCCTATAAGCTGCCCGGGCATATTAAGCTCGTATAATTCCGCGCAAATTTTTTTAGCATCCTCTGTTTGCAACCTAATCCCTCATATTAATCTTAAGACCGGTTTATTAAACTAAAATAAACCGACTAAAATATTAAATTACAACTATATTTATAGTAGTTTAATTTAATTTAACTTTATCGGATTACAATTTAAAAAGTTAAATTCTAAACAAGTCAATTAATTAAATAAATTTAAAGAAACTTATATATGAGATAATTTTTATGGTATGAGCTTAATGTCTAATTCCAACCTCTATTTAGATCACCCACTAATTAAGAAGCATTCTATTGAGAGAAGACTCTACCAGGAGACGATTCTAGCCTCGGCTTCTGAGAAGAATACTTTAGTCATATTGCCCACTGGTTTAGGGAAGACGCTTATCGCCGCTCTGCTCGCCGCTCATAGACTTAGTAAACTCCCAGACACTAAATGTATTTTTCTAGCTCCGACTAAACCTTTAGTGATGCAGCATTATAGCACATTTAAATCAGTTATGAATATACCGGAGGAGAAGCTTATCGCTTTAACCGGAGAGGTAAAACCGTCTGAGAGAGCTGAACTATGGAAAAAAGGGATTATTTTCTTCACAACGCCTCAAATATTAGAAAACGATCTCTTATTTAAGAGAACCACGATAACAGATGTGTCTTTAATAATATTCGATGAAGCTCATAGAAGCGTAGGAGACTACCCTTATCCGAATATAGCTAAAATATACATGGAGAATTCGAAACACCCTCTGATTTTAGCCCTCACAGCGTCTCCCGGTTCTTCACCTGAGAAAATTAACGAAGTCTGTCGTAATCTTTACATATCTAACATAGAGGCTCGTGATGAGTCTTCAATTGATGTGAAACCTTACATAGTCTCTACAAATATATCTTGGATTAAACTAGAACTGCCTGAAGAAATTTCAAGTATAAAAAAAGAGCTTGAGGCTATTCTAAAAGGTAATTATGACTTTCTAGTTAAAAACAATTTTATTTCAATAGATTTTAAAAAATTTACAAGTAAAAAAACAATGCTGGAACTGCAAGCTAAACTAAGAGAGTTGATCGATAAACGTGAGCCCGGCGACCAAATTTTATTAGCAGCCTCCTCTATTTTAGCTGAGTCAATCCGCTTATCTCACGCTCTTGAGCTTGTTGAAACTCAGGGCTTAGTGGTTTTGAAAAAATACTTCGATAAATTAGAGAAAGAAGGATCTAGATCCGGTTCTTCACGTGCGATTAGAAACTTGTTATTAAACCCTGTTATTAGAAAACTTCGTGAAAATGTTCAGAAACTATTAGCTGAAGGTTTAATCCATCCTAAATTTCATTATATTGTTAAAAAAGTATCTGAGTGGCTTTCAACACACCCAAACTCACGTGTAATAGTATTCTGCCAGTATAGGGAGCTAGCTATGCTTTTAGCTGACACCCTTAACGGATGCTCTAATATTAAAGCTAAAAGATTTATCGGACAGGCTACCAGGGAGGGTGATAAAGGGATATCCCAGAAGGAGCAATTACAAATATTAGAAGAGTTTAAAGCCGGCGCCCTCAATGTTTTAGTAGCTACAAGCGTTGCAGAGGAGGGTTTAGATATCAGTGAATGCGATCTCGTTGTTTTCTATGATTTCGCTCCTAGTGTAATCCGTTACATTCAAAGAAAGGGTAGAACAGGCCGCCGCTCCCCCGGGAATGTTCTTATACTTTTAACTAAAGGCACCAGGGATGAAAGCTATTACTGGATGGTAGCCAATAGGCAGAAGAGTTTAAAACATCTGATTAAACATATCACCCCTGTAAGTGTGAATGCAACGCGCGCTCAGCCTACTCTTGAACAATACTTGGAGAATGAACGAGATGAGCCCTGTTATAAAGTAATAGTCGATCACAGGGAGCTCTCATCTCCTATACCAAGACTGTTATCCGAGATGGGTGTTAGTATAATCCCAGAGCAGCTTCCAGCAGGCGACTATGTAATATCTGAAGATGTGGCTGTGGAGAGAAAAACAGCATCCGACTTTCTCCAATCTTTGATAGATAAACGTTTATTCGATCAGATTATAAAATTAAAAGAAGTCTATGAGAATCCGATTCTAATAATAGAAGGTGAAAGCCTATACGGTTTAAGGAATATTCACCAAAACGCTATAAGAGGTGCTTTAGCTAGTATAGTAGTAGATTATAATCTCCCAATTTTATGGTCTAGAGATGCTGATGATACAGCTAAGCTTATCTACGCGGTAGTCAGCCGCCGGCAATCAATTCGCGACTCCTCTTTTTCGTTAAAAAAAGGTAAGCTTCCTGTGACTATAAGCGAAATCCAGGAGAGATTGATCTCAAGTCTACCGCAGATAAATCAAGTGTTAGCTAGAAGATTACTTAAATTGTTTAAAAAACCTATAAACATTTTTAATTCTAGTGAAGAAGATTTGAAAAAGGTTAGCGGAATCGGTGAAAAGAAAGTAAAGATGATTAAAGAAGTTTTAAACACGGAATATGAAGAATAGCTTAAATTTTGCTAACCCTTTTAACTCTCTCCAATAAGTCTACTAGTAAGATTAAGTTTTTTATTATATGTTCAAGGTTATCTAAATCTTTTTCTTGCTGCATAACCACGCTTAAATTCCTTACTTTCTCCAAGATCGTATCCTCTAATCCGCTTAAATCGATTGGGGCTCGCTGAGCCTCCTCAGCCTGCGCGGCTTCATCGCCTTTAACTATTTTCACAACTTTATCGCAATTGGCGCAGTAAATCTCACCTTTATATTTGAAGAGCGGAGTATTACACTGAGGGCATGTAATTGAAAGCATGGTGGCTCCAGCTCTAAGCATATCCGCCATTTTACTAATTCTATCACTCATATAAAATCACTTAATTATAGAATACTCTGAAATAATCTTAATAAATATGCACGGTGGTATAAAATCATATTTCAAAAAATGTTGTCACGGAGGCAGGTTAATGCTACCGTCGATAGGTAAAATAGACAGGGAGGTTTTCGATAAAATAATTTTCCCTAAACTCGGAGCAGCTAATAAACGTGTTATTCTAGGCCCTCAACACGGCGTCGACGCTGCTGTTATATCTATAAACGATGAGAAAGGAGACGTGATGGTTATCGCAGAGGATCCTACTTTCGGCCTTCCATCTTTAATAGACTACTTCGGCTGGGCGATTGTGCATATCTGCGCTAGCGACGTTGCAGTTTTAGGTGTCCCCCCTGCATATCTTACTATCAGCCTGCTTTTACCGCCTGGAACAGATGTCAGTCTACTAGATAAAATATGGAGTCAAGTCCACGAAGAATGCAAAAAACTTAATATTAGTATTATAGGCGGGCATACAGGCGTATATCCTGGTATAGGCTACCCTCTGAACGGGGGGTGTACAGTTATCGGAATAGGAAAAAGAGATCAGATTAAACCTCCGAGTAACGCTAAAATAGGCGATAAAATTCTTTTAACTAAAGGCCCGGCTATAGAAGCTACTGGTGTTTTAGCCGTTCAAGCAGAGCAAGCTTTACGGGAAGCTTTAGGAAATAAAATAGTTGAAAAAGCGAAAAAACATATTTTCAATATGACTGTTGTAGAAGACGCGCTAGCCTCCGCTAGCTTCGCTAACGCTATGCATGACGCTACAGAGGGCGGTGTTTTAAACGCTGTCTATGAGATAGCTGAAGCCTCAAAGGTCGGCTGCAAAATATATGAGGAGAAAATTATAATTCCAGAGGAGATTTCCGCTGTTTGCAACTATTTTCAGATAGACCCGCTTATATCTATAAGCGAGGGGACTTTAATTTTAACGTGCCCTCCATCTAATGTCGGTCTCATACAGGAGGCGTTAAATAAAAAAGGCATAGAGTCCTGGGAGATAGGTGAAATAATAAAAGATCAGCGGGTTATCATCGGGAAAGACGGTTCTAAACGGGTTTTGAAGCCTGTTAAAGTCGACCCATTCTGGGAGGCATATTTTAAATCTATGCAATAAAATGGAAGGAGTTTTTAATGGATGAGCATGCTCAAATATTAGGGGAGCTTGTTAAATCTGTTCAAATACTCGAAGAATGCAAGGAGTTCGCGCTACTTGTTCCAGAGGTTAGAGTCAACATTGTATACGCTTTATCCAACGCTGAAAGTACAGGTGATGTTGCTGGCATAGACGGGCGGATAACCGTTGTTAACGGTTATCCAAAAGCCGCCGGTCTACCTAAGTTCGGAGCCTCAGATCATATGGCTAGAGCCATACTAGAAATTAGAAAATATCGCCCTGAAATAAGAGCTGGAATCAATTTCAAGTATGATGAGCGGTTAAAGAAAATTATAGTCGAATACGCGCGGCTGAAAAATCTTTCAGTAGGGGGTATTGACCGATCAAAGGAACCTGAAAAAGAAAGGCTGAGTTTAATTAAATCAATGCCTTGGAAGATAAGATATCTTAAAGAGGTATATGGGTTTATACCAGATATATTTTATGAGACGGCGGGATGGGGGAAGGAGCCGCTTTTCGTAGTAGTCAGCGCCGAGCCTATTAAAGCCGCCTCTATCAGCGTGGAGATAGCTAGAGAATATGCGAGAACTCTGTTAAACCTATAATATGAGGTTAGACTGCATCGAATATAAGTAAACGAAAAGTATAATACCCTCCACACAATTATTTAAAGAGTAGATGATGATTCGACGGTCTCCTGAGCTCTCGCTATGAGGAAACTTTGAAACGATCTGATATAGTATTAGATTTTCAGAGTAGATTCAGTTTCAAACAAATGCCTTAACTTCATCACTCTCAGTTAACCCTCATATCATCAACCGAATCTACTATCCTGCTCATAAATGAAATAGTTAAATTTTAATTTTAAATATAACGTTCATAATGTTAATTTAAACGGAGGTTTAAACTTGCCATGTTCAGTAGTTGTAGGCGGGCACTTTGGGGATGAAGGTAAAGGTAAGATAATATCTTACCTCGCTTTAAGCGATAATCCTTCAATTGTAGCTAGATCCGGTGTTGGACCTAACGCCGGTCACACTGTTGAATATAAAGGTGTTTCATATAAGCTTAGAATGCTTCCAAGCGGTTTTATAGCTGAAAAAGCTAGAATTCTTATCGGCCCGGGTGTGTTAGTGAATCCGAGTGTGCTTTTCTCAGAGCTTGAAGTAACCAAAATTTATAATCGACTAGGTGTAGACGGCCATTGCGCTATAATTGAACCTAAGCATATAGAATTAGATAAACAGGACGCTCATTTAAGCGGCAAGGTTGGTACAACTGGAACCGGCTGCGGGCCAGCTAACGTGGACCGGGTTAAACGGGTGTCAAAACTAGCCCAGGATTTACCTGAATTAGCTAAGTTTATCACAGATGTGCCTTTAGAAGTAAACGAGGCGTTAGACCGGGGTGAAACCGTGTTAATTGAAGGAACACAGGGTACATTTATATCACTTTACCATTTTTATTCTTGGCCTTATTGTACCAGTAAAGATGTATGCGCGGCCGCAGCGTGCTCTGATGTAGGTGTAGGTCCTACTAGAGTCGACGATGTTTACGTGGTTTTCAAATCTTATACTACAAGGGTGGGCGGCGGTCCTCTACCAAACGAGTTAAGTGAAGAAGAGGCTAGAGCGAGAGGCTGGTTAGAGGTTGGAACTGTTACAGGCCGTAAAAGAAGAGCGGCTCCATTCAATTTCGAACTAGCTAAAAGAGCTGTAATGTTAAACGGAGCTACCCAAGTGGCTCTCACAAAATTAGATGTAGTGTTCCCGGCGGCGAAGGGTGTTAAAAAATATGAAGATCTACCTAGGGAGGCTAAAGAATTCGTGGAGAAAGTTGAGGACTATGTTAGAGCTCCTGTTACACTGTTAGGCTTAGGTCCATCAGCTGAAGAAATAATAGATCTCCGATGCGAAAAACTTTAACTTCACTGGCAGGCTGCTTAATTCGGATAAGAGATTAACAAGACTTGGAGAGTTTAGAAACCTGTTCGGAGAGGATTCTACCCCTAAACTCATCTAAAACGCGGTCATGAAGCTGGAAGCAGCCTTATGAAAGCGAGAGTTAATTCATTTATTAAAGCTCTCCTCCCCTATTTTTATTTTTTTATAAACGTTATCGCTTACTTTTAAAAGCATGGTCACCAGCTCTCTTAATTTCCATAATTTTTCGAAAAGCAGAATTTTATTCTCTTTACTAGAAGGTAACTCTAGTAAAACCTCGTTTATCTGATTAACGATGGTATCTTTATCTTTTTTCTTTAATCTAAGAGGTTTAGTTATTCTCTCTAATTCTGCGCGCTCCTCTAACTCCAGGCTTAAAATACCTGTCGCATACTCAATCTCCGCTCTCAGCTTCCATAGATCTGTTAAGGCAGTCCGCCCGTCTACAGGTTTACTTAAAACTTCTCTAATGCGGTTAGCTATTTCATCTAATTTTAGTTGACTGCCATTCATCTCGAACACCGTTTTACCAAGGGATATTTCCTATTACGTTTAATCTAATAATATTAAAGTTTTTAGGTAGGCGTCTTCTATTAGTTATTCCTATTATGCTAAGAATTATTCGACGGCACGGTTGAAATTAAAATGAGCGGTAGAGTTTATCCCTCTCAGCCTGTGGTTGGAGTCGGCGTGGTTATAATAAGGGATGGGCGTATCCTCCTAGTTAAGAGACGTAATGAACCCGGTAGAGGGAAATGGGCTATTCCCGGTGGCGTAGTGCGTGTAGGTGAGAGTTTAGAATCTGCGGCTATCCGGGAGATAGAAGAGGAAACCCATCTTAAAGTAACTTTAGGAGACGTTGCCGGAGTTTTCGATTATATTGAACGGGATGGAAGAGGAGGTATTCGATTCCATTATATTATTATAGATTTTTTCGCTAACAGTGTGGAGGGGGCGCCTCAGCCTTCAAGCGACGTAGAAGACGTTATATGGGTTGATTTAAAAGAAGTGTACAATTACGAGCTCACCGCTTCTACAAAGAAGCTGATACAAAAAATTTTAAGCTTAGGACTTAAAATTAAATAATATTCTTAAATTATTCGAGTTGATGATTGAATGGTGAAATATGTTTTTGTAACAGGCGGCGTAATGTCTGGTATAGGTAAAGGGATCACAGCCGCCTCCATCGGTAAATTATTTCAGTTTAGAGGTTACTCCGTTGATATAATTAAAATAGACCCCTATCTTAACGTTGACCCGGGTGTGTTAAATCCGGTTGAGCACGGGGAGGTTTTCGTTACAGAGGAGGTTTGGGACTTCACCCCTGTGCCTAACATTGTTTTTAAAATATCCGAGATTGATCAGGATTTTGGAACATATGAAAGATTTCTAGATAAGAATATTCATCCGAGAAATAATATCACCAGCGGTCAGATATACCTCACAGTTTTACTTAAAGAGCGTCGAGGAGAATTTTTAGGCCGCACTGTTCAAATAGTCCCTCATATAACTGATGAGATAAAAAAGAGGATTCGCTTAGTAGCTGAAAAAAGTAAGGCGGATATTATTATAGCTGAGTTAGGTGGGACGATAGGTGATATTGAAAGCATGCCTTTTGTTGAAGCGATCCGGCAATTATGTTTAGAGGAGGGGAAAAAGAACTCAGCTATAGTTCACGTAGCGTATGTTCCTTTTTTAACTAAAGTCGGTCAGCTTAAAACAAAGCCGGCTCAGCACAGCGTTAAAACACTTCAAGGCATGGGGTTGCAACCTGATATTGTTGTAGGTAGAGCTGATATACCTTTAACAGATGATGTGAGAGCGAAATTAGCAATGTACTGTAATGTTCCTGAGAACGCTGTCATCTCTAGCTCTTACATTGATATCGTATATGAGATGCCTCTTAATTTCGAATCTCAGGGTTTAGGAGACACACTATGTAAAATACTAGAACTCCCTATTAAGGCTCCTGATACTGCTCAATGGGAGGCTATGATTCAACTGTTTAAATCGCCTAAAAAAACCGTTAATATCGCCATGCCCGGTAAATATTGTTCCATAATAGACAGCTATATTAGTATAAATGAGGCTTTAAAACATGCTGGAGCCCATTTAGGTGTTAAAGTGAACATTAAATGGATTGATACTCTACAATTCGAGCAGAATCCTCAGACACTTGAAATGTTAAAACAGTTTGATGGAATTCTCTTAACACCCGGATTCGGTTTTAGAGGCGTGGAGGGTATGATTTTAACAGCCCAATTCGCATATGAACATAAGATTCCCTTTCTAGGAATCTGCTTCGGAGCTCAGCTTATGTTTATAGCGTTTTGTAGAAAAGCGCTTAATCTACCTAAAGCTAACTCAACTGAAGTGGACCCTGATACCCCTGACCCTGTAGTCGACCTTCTCCCTGAACAGAAACAATTAGTGGAGAAAGGCGGGACTATGAAGCTCGGCGGGCATAAAGTTTTTATTAAGAAGGGTACACGGCTCTACGATGCTTATAAGCGCGACGTTGTCGTCGAACGTTTCAGACATCGTTTTCATATAATTAACGAATACGCTAAGAGAGCTGAGAGCAAGGGTTTAATTATTTCAAGTTATGATGAGAGCGGCTCGGTTATAAACAGCATAGAGATTGAAGGTGAAAATTGGATGGTCGGCGTTCAGTTTCATCCAGAGTTTAAATCTAGGCCTAACTCTCCTTCTCCAATATATTATGAATTTATAAGACAGGCTTTAAAAAGAAGGGAGTTTGAACCGCCGCAAATCTCATTCGGCTAATTTTTCACTCAATCTCTATTATAATTCTATTCACAGTTAACTCGCAGACTTTTCTCACACCATGCTCGCCAGGCTCATAAGTCGATCTCACAAGTCCGGCTCTCTCTAATATTTTTATCTGAGCGCTTATGTTAGCCTCCGTCTGTTTTAACATTTCAGCTATTCTACTCACATCCATTTTACGTTCTTTTAATATTTTTAATATCTCCCATCGTGTAGTTGAGCCTATCGCCTTAGAGACCTTCGCTATATCCTCCCTTTTAACCTTTAATTCAGCCATATTAATCCACTTAAATGTTACAATTTTATATTTTATCGAATAGAATACTATTTAAAAATATAAATTTATCTAATTATATAGTAATCACCGCTGAAAATTATTTTAACATATCAATTTTAAAAACCGTTATGAAATTTAAATGAAACTAAATCTTAAGCTAATAATTTCATCCACATGTATTCGCTTAAAGTATCATGTTTCAAGAATATATTTAAGATAAACATCAAGGTATCTTAACTTAAGCGTATTTTTCTCAGCAGACATCTTTATAAAACAACTATTAACTATTGTAAAGTATAAGACTATTAAAATAATATTTAATTTAAACTTTAGAGGTATTAAAATGTCTAAAAACCGGTTTATCACAGATAGTGAACTGTTTTATGCCTCCGTGGATTTAATTATCGCTGCTAAAAAAACACTTGTTTTAATTCAACCTAATCTAAGTAATATTGAACACCTACTGGAGAAAATAAATCAGCTTCGCATTAACGGTGTGGAAGTATATATAGTTACAAGGCCGGAGGATAAAGACTCATCGCATAGAAAAGCCTTGGCTTTCTTTGAAAAAATCGGTTGTAAAATTTTCACCGATCCTCTAGTTAACGGACATGTGATAATCAGAGATCAAGATGAATTATTAACTTCGAGCGCGGATCTCTCGAAGACCGCTAACGACAGGTTCTTTGATATAGGCATATACTCTAATGATAAGGCTTTAGTGAATAAGGCGCTAGAGTACGCGGAAAAGCTTATACGTATAATAGATAAGAAGAGGAAAACCGCATCAACCTCGTAAAATCTCTAAATGAAAGTGTTAAATTTAAAATACATAAACGAGTGTTAGCTGAAACTCCGCATAATTTATAAGCTTGGAACTTACATCTAAAAATTATTAACTCTAATTGCATATTATCTGTTGGTGGTTTAATGCCTAAACATATCATTGATAAAGACTCTCATACTGCTAGAAAAATATATGATGAATATTCTAAAAGCCAGCGTTCACGTAAAATATCACCTGAATTCGAGGAGATGCTTAATTTAAGCGACGAAGAGAGGTGTTTCCGCGTCAGAGTTGTAGGTAAAAACTCTTTAGAGGATCTTCTAGTCGCATTAGAAAAAACCGGTGTTAAACCCGTGCCTGGTAGTTGGAGTAAGCCGCTTGTATCCGCGATAGTTTACGCTAATAAAAAACAGATTTACAAGTTGATGGAAAGAGATGAGGTTAAATATATACGATATCTTGAGACAGGTTCATGTGTAATCTAGCTGCTTGTTAAAGCACGGCTTTAGCTTCCCTTTCATTCTAATAGTCATTTCCCCCTTCATAGGCGGGGTAGTCCCTGCGAAAGCCGGGGGTTGAAAGCTGAAAAGTATTTATAATTTCCAAAGAAATCTAAACATATTGAAGAGAGGCTTATCGGGCTTGGGCGCTCCTATGCGCTGCTGAGACAAAGCCTCTGCTGGTAGAAATACCAGCAAACACTTTCCAATAGGGGTAGTTCACGGTATTTTAGCAGAAATATATTTGACTACATCTAATTCTTTAAGCTGTTCGTATTCTGATTTAACCTTTTTTTCAATGTATAATTCTAATTCTTGCTTATATGGTTGAATTCTAGCTAAATTAGTATCTTTAATCTTATCTAAAATTCTGATATCCTCCTCGTTTAAAGGTATCGTACTATAGTCTTCTAAAATATCTCCTATAGAGACTCCTACCCACATTGCATGGCTGACTATAAATTTTTGAAGGAAGGGCGGAGTCGTCTCCGAGGCTCCTTTAATAAGATTTATAGACTGCAGTAAACCGAAGGGGGACGCTTCTGTTAAAATATAAACAGGGAGATTTAATTCAAGATTTAACCTTCTCAATAAGTGTCTAGTAGACCTAGGTATATGTGCTCCCATACCTATAAGAATACAGTTAAGCTGCTCTGGGACTTTATGTTCTATTAAATTTTCGAAGTCGAATCCTGTTACTAAAACTTTATCCGCTTTACAATCTATGAAATTCATTTTATATAATAACGGATCTATAAACTGAATATTCTTTTTATCATTAAGCTTAATTATTTTATCATGTGAAGTTAAAGGAGAGTAATATTCGATTTTAAGATCGCCGTAGATAGGTGTTGGAATATCTTCAAACAACATGAAGTCTTCTCTAGGCGCTTGCAAGACTCCCTCAATATAATTTAAAATAAGCTCTAGTTCCTCGCGATCATTGATTTTATATAATCCACGCGCTTTAGGAGAGTATAATATATCCTCTATTACAGCGTTTCTATTCACGCGAATTATTTCGAGTATAAACTCTAATACATATATTATTTTCCTTTTATCAATATTTTTTAACTGGTCTGGTAGATAAACCCTACCTCTATTAATTCTATCAATTAACTCAACTACTTTTTCTTTAATTACAGTTAGCCAAGCTTCTTTTGTTCCAGGGAAAAGCTGCAATATACCACCTTTATAAAATCGGTATACTTTTTTTAAATTTAAATGAATCTTTAATCTCTTCACTTATTCCTGCGGTGATTACTCTCTTATTTCAATATAAATAGCATACTAATATATCTACTATTTCGGCAAGTATTAAATAGTAATAAGTCTGATAATATATAAACGCTATAATTTAATATACGAGGAGTTCTATTGTCTAATAAATTTTTGAAGAATAAGAGCGATGAATCCGCTGGGAAAAGTTTAGAGGCTACTAATATCGATTCTAGTAAACCATTATTGGAGGGTGATGATAACCCCGGTTTAATAGAGTCGTTTGAAAAAGCGCTTCCATTCACAGCTCCCACGTTATTTGACCCAAATATATGGTCGAATGCCTTTCTAGAATGGGTTAAAAAATTTAATCAAGAGGAATTCGCTAAGAATAGTAGAGAGGATAACACTGAAAGCGAGACTTGAAAAATCATTTTTAGAAATATATTTTTAAACTATTTTAAACTCGGAATTATTTAAGACGGTGGCATCCACTATGTCTAATTTAATGCTTGAAGCAAGATCTGGATTATGCAATGAAGTAGTGGCTAAAATAGCCGCTGAGGAAGGGATAGCAGCAGATAAGCTTTTAAGATTAATAGGCTCCGGGAGAGCTGTAATAGTTAGAAATCTAACCCGTTCCAATGTTCAGCCTATAGGTATAGGTGAAGGTTTACGAACTAAAGTTAACGCGAATATAGGCACCTCCTCAGATTTTATAGATTACAATCTAGAAGTTGAAAAAGCGTTAATAGCGCAAAAATACGGCGCGGACACTATTATGGATCTTAGTACAGGAGGTGATATAACCTATATTCGTAGAATGCTTATAAAAACCGTTAACCTTCCTCTGGGGACTGTTCCAATATATGAGGCGGCTGTAGAGGCTGTTAATAAGAAAGGCGCCATCGTAGATATGACTGAAGATATAATATTTAACACTATTATTAAGCAATTAAAGGATGGAGTTGACTTTATAACAGTTCACGTAGGTGTGACCAAAGATATTGTTGAACATTTAAAAGCTCATCCGAGAACACTTGGAATTGTTAGCAGAGGCGGAGTGTTTCACGCTTCTTGGATTCTTCATAATAATAAGGAGAATCCTTTATACGCTAACTTTGATTATCTCCTTGAAATAGCTAAAGAGTTTGATATAACTTTAAGCCTCGGCGACGGTTTACGACCAGGATGCATTGAAGACGCCACTGATTGGGCTCAACTTCGTGAACTACTGACTATATCTGATCTAGTTCAAAGAGCCTGGGCGGCCGGAGTCCAAGTTATGGTTGAAGGCCCCGGCCACATACCTCTTAACCAAATACAGACTAATATTCTCCTTCAGAAAATACTCTGCAAAGGAGCCCCCTTCTATGTCCTAGGACCGTTAGTTACAGATATCGCACCCGGCTACGATCATATTGTTAGCGCTATAGGCGGGGCCTTAGCCGGCCTTTACGGCGCTGACTTTTTATGCTACGTGACACCCTCAGAGCACTTAGCTATTCCGGGTAAAGAAGAGGTTAAGGAGGGTGTTATCGCCTCTAAGATTGCAGCTCACGCTGTCGACATAGCTAAAGGAAATCTTAAAGCGTTGAAACAGGATTTAGAGATGGCTAAGGCTAGAAGGGAATTAGATTGGGAGAGGGAATTCAAACTCGCATTAGACCCGGAGAAGGCCAGAGCTGTATATAACCGTGTTAAAGTTAAAAGTGAAGCATGCACTATGTGCGGTGAATACTGCGCGGTTAAACTTCTTTCAAAATATCTTAAAATAGACTCTGATAAAACAGTTAGATGCTAGAGATTATTAAACCAAGGTCTTCGGAGTCACTTTTCTCAATGAATCTCTTTATTATAAACTTATTTTCTTCTAAAATAGTTTTTAAGCGGTTTAAACTCAGATTCTTCTTCAGAACAGATAGAACCAGTAACCCTCCTCCTGTTAAAATTCTTCTAATCTCGTTTATAAAATAAGCCGGTTCTTCAAGATTTTGTAGAACAGTAAACGCTGATATGAGCTCCGCCACACCTCCCCTTAAAGGTAAAAATTCTACATCCCCTATTATGAAATCCTTGTAGAAATGTCTACGTTTTAAAGCCATTTTAACCATCATAACGGAGATATCTACACCAATATACCTTAGTTTACCTAATTTTTTCAGTTTAAGTATCAGAGCGGTCCCGCATCCAAGATCGAACAGTAAGTCTCTTCCAATTAAATAATGGGAGAGCATATTATATTTTAAAAATTGGATTCGAGCATATCTTCTATCATAATAAACAGCGCTTCTATCATAATCTTCTCTAACAGACAATTTTTTACACATTTAAATCACTAATTATTTAGGGGTCTCTATGACTGTTAACTTCTCTTCTACTAATAACGATAAAATAAAGATTATTAATAAAACTAATTTAGAAGAATATTACCCTTATTTAGAGGAGTTTTTATCAAAGAATCATACTATTTTAATAATAGGGGATTTCAGTGTAGAATACATAGGTAGAGCGTCTTCTAGTATAGGATCAGGTGAACGTCTTCTCATTATTAAAAAGGATAAATCTGTTTTAATTCATCAGGAGAAAGGTGTCTCCCCGATAAACTGGCAGCCGCCTGGAAATTTAATACACGTTTTTCTGAAAGATAATAGAATCTTTTTGAAAGCGGTTAGACGGAGACCGCGCGAAAGCCTTATTATAGAGTTTAATAAAATTTTTTCAGTTATCTCCCTCCTCATTAAAGATAACGCTGAATTCATTATGGATGCCTCTGAAGAGCAGATGCAGGAGGCGGTTCTCAGGAAACCTGAAATTTTATTCAAAGGATTTAAGCCCGTATCATCTGAGAAGCATGTTAAACCAGGATTCATCGACGTATACGGTTTCGATGAGGAAGGTAATCCTGTTATCGTGGAGTTGAAGAGAACCCCAGCTACGAGAGAATCGGTTATACAACTTAAAAAATATTTAGATTCATATTCTTATCCTGTTGTAGGGAGAAAAATGAGAGGGATTCTTGCGGCCCCTAGTATAACGAAAAGCGCTGAAATTTTACTTAATAAGCTTGGTTTAGAGTTTAAGATTTTGAATCCCCGTGAATGTATGAAGATAGTTAAACGTTATAGAACGAGTCGACTCACAGAGTTTATTTAATTTTAAATTTATTATTTTACTCTAACTTCTAATACTGGTTATTATAGTTTAACCGGTCTAAAATATATGTGAAGCTTGGTCTCCTGCTCCTACACTCATAGTAAAGTAGCGGTCTCAGGGTATATATTTTCAATGAAATAGGGACTTCTGGAAAGCGACGGTATTTTCGCATACCGAAACATTTAAGTTTTAAGAGAGTTGTTAACTTTTAAAGGTGAATTAAATGGTTGAGGAGAAAGCCGCTATAGAGAAGCTTTTAGATGAAGGCATAAAACTTGAAGAACATATTGTGAAGAGAGCTGAAAACACTGTTAAAGATGTTAAGAATCAGCTTATTAAGGAGCTGGTTCTCGGTATATCTTTAGACTCTAAGAAGCATGCTAATATGCTTCAAAGTTTAAAGGATCTCTTAGAAAGCAAAACTCCTTTTATAGACGTTGAAGAGCGGGACTCTCTAAGTAAAGATATTAACGAACATATTAAGCTTGAAAGTAAAGCTATAGAAGAGTACTCGAAGCTGCTTGATCGCGTTGATAGAAGGGAGATGAAACTTATTTTAAGCTATTTAATAGAGGACGAGAAAAGACACCATCAGCTTCTTAAACGCATTGAAAAGTGGATTATTGAGGCGCAAACATATACTGAAGAGGAGTGGTGGGATATTATGTGGAAGGATGCCCTCTTCCACGGTTCCCCGATGGGTTGATCTTTCTATTTCAACTATTTTTTATATAAGTTGAGCTAACCGTTAACCGTGGCATGAACGGAAGCCTATGAGTTAACTCATGCTTTGCTTACTTGTAACTCTAAGTGAAGGAATTGTTCATTAATTTCTTTCTCTATTTGATCGAATTCAGCATTCATTTTAGCTTTATCCTCATATGGGATAATCTTCATTCTCGCTATTTTTTCAACCACTGGGAGATCTAAGATTTCTCTGATCGTGATACCTTTATTCACAGCATCCCTCATCTTTTCATAAAATGTTATTATTGCTTTCAGCATCCTGTACATTTTGTCTAATGGACTATAGGTGTCTATGGGGTGTAATGCGCTTTGCTGTAGATAGTCTTCTCTAATCATTCTCGCCGCTTCGAGAACAGCTCTCTCCGATTCAGGCAGAGCATCCGGACCTATAAGTTGAACTATCTCTGTTAGCTTTTCCTCTTCTTCTAGAAGAGCCATAGCTTTATCTCTCAGCGTATTCCACTCCGGGCTGACGTTTTCATCATAGTATTTTTGAAGTGTTTCGAGATATAGAGAATAGCTGTTAAGCCAGTTAATAGCTGGGAAATGCCTCCGCCTTGAAAGATTTGAATCTAAAGCCCAGAAAGTCTTAATTATTCTAAGAGTTGCTTGAGTTACAGGTTCGGAGAAATCTCCTCCAGGAGGGCTTACAGCTCCTGTTATTGTAGCTGAGCCTATCCTAGGCTTAGAGCCTATAGTGGTAACTCTGCCGGCTCTTTCATAGAACTCTGCTAGTCTACTTGAAAGGTAAGCTGGGTAGCCTTCCTCGCCTGGCATTTCTTCGAGTCTACCGGATAATTCTCTAAGCGCCTCAGCCCATCTAGAAGTTGAATCAGCTTGGAGAGCTACATCGTAACCCATATCTCTGAAGTACTCCGCCATAGTTATAGCTGTGTAAATGCTAGCTTCTCTAGCCGCAACAGGCATATTCGAGGTATTAGCTACTAAAACAGTTCTATTCATGAGAGGCTCGCCTGTTCTAGGATCCTTGTAGGTGGGGAATTTCTCGAGAACTTCAGTCATCTCGTTACCGCGTTCCCCGCAACCAACATATATAATTATATGTGCGTCAGCCCAGGAGGCTACTTGATGTAATGTTACCGTTTTACCTGTGCCAAACCCGCCGGGTATCCCTGAGGTTCCCCCTTTAGCAACTGGGAAGAATGTGTCTATTATTCTTTGACCTGTTATAAGAGGGACCTCCGCTGGCAGTTTAGTCTTATAAGGGCGCGGTTTCCTGACAGGCCATTTCTGCATCATTTTTAGAGGGGTTATTCCTCCATCTTTTGTTTTTATTTTAGCTATCGTGTCTTCTATTCTATATTCCCCTTCCGGGACTATTTCGACAATCTCTCCTTCAATATTAGGCGGAACCATTATTATATGTTTAACTAACGTGGTTTCAGGGACTGTTCCCAGCTGATCTCCACCTATTACTTTTTCACCTTTTTTAACTGTTGGAGTGAAATGCCATTTTTTATTTCTATCTAACGCTGGAACAGTTATTCCTCTAGTTATGAAGTCTCCTGCGATTGTTTTTATCAGCGGTAAAGGTCTTTGTATTCCATCGAATATTTGCCCTATTAACCCCGGTCCTAATTCTACGGATAAAGGTTCCCCTGTTCCAATAACTTTTTCACCTGGTTTTATACCAGCCGTTTCCTCGTAAACTTGAATATAACAGATGTCTCCTTCCACTCTGTTAACTTCTCCGATTAACTCTTTTTCCCCTACTTTGCAAACTTCATACATTTTAACTCCAGGTATTCCTTTAGCTGTTATTAAAGGTCCGGCTATGCGAATTATCTCTCCAACTCTCTCCATTTCCCTCACCTGTGTTTGCCTATTTTAATATCTACGCCTACAGCTTTTCTAACAAGCTCCCTTATCGGATCTACAGCTCCTTTTACTTCACCTGTTTTATCAGGTATTTCTAGGATTATAGGGAATCCTTTTCGAATTATATCTTGAATGAGCTTTCTTATTTTTGAGCCTATTTGCTCTGTGATTATTATAAGTCCTATATCCTGACGGGTTGAAAGCTCTCTAATCCTGCTCTCAGCTTCGACAGGCGAATTTACTATATACGTTTCATTCACACCGGCTAGCTTTAATCCTAGCACTGTATCTTCGTCTGCTACTACTGTGATCTTCATCTACAACAACCTTTTCAGGTTGAAAATAATATTTTCGCTACTTTAGATCTGATCGTGTTTTTAGCTTTCTCTATTAATGTTTCAATAGTGTTATTTACTTCTATATCTCCATCCTTATTTTTCATTATAATACCGCCGAGAGCCTTTATACGTTTCTCTCCTATTCTGATAGTGGTTTTAACACCTAACTCTCTAGTAACTTTCTGCGCTATTTTATCAAGCGTCTGGTTTTCAATCACAGTTTCATCGTTCACGTAGACCGTTAAATCCCCGCCTCCCATATACTTGGCAGTGGAATATACCGCGTCTTCTAGGAATTTTTTATATTTATCTGTTTTAATTATAGTTTTTAATATTTCAAACGCCTTGGAGAACGCGCGCTCTATCAGCTCCTCTTTTTTATCTAATATAATACGGTTTACGTATACTCTTGTCTCAGCTATCTTCCTCTCTATTATCTGTTTAGCTTCACTTTTAGCATTCTCCACTAAGACTTCATATTTTCTTTTTATATTATCTTCAAACTCCTTTAACTTCTTTTCATAATCCTCTTTAGCTTTGCTAATTATCGCTGTGGCTTTTAACTGAGCGTCGTTTAAAATTTTATTTCTAATAAATTGTAGAGAATCAGTTTGAGTGAGCATTATTCTCCCTCCCCTATTATAGTTTTCACGATTATTTCAGCTGCTTTATTCAAATTTCTCTCAGTTTTTTCAACAAGCTCTTTTAATGTTTTCTCGTTTTCGCTGATTATTCTCTTACTCTCCTCCTCTGCTTTTACACTAGCCTCCTCTTTTATTTTAGCTATCTGCTGGTTTACTTTTATCTTCAAATCCTCTTCTATCTTTCTCTTGTCCGCTTCGATTTTTTTAAGTAATTCTTCAGCTTGCCTCTCAGCGTCTTCAACTATTTTACGAGCCTCTTCTTCGAATCTTCTTATCTCTCTAAGAATTTCAATAGACATTTTCAATCACGTTTTCATTTAATTTCCAATCCGCTGTTGTATTTCACAACACTTGTTTTTAACTATATCGGTGGGGCGGATTCTAATAGGGGAGGGTGCTGATAGTTTATATCCGGCTGCGGACTGGATAATTCTAAGCCGTATGCGAAGAGTAAGCCTCCACTCTGTATAGCTGAGAAAGCCGGGGAGTTCACCTGTATCGCTGGCTAGAATAACTGTATATTTTAGAATTGTTTGAAGATATCATCCTGGCTTGTTACCCGCTGACAGTACTTGCATCTTAATCTAAGCGGCTCGTTTTGAATAACATAAAATTCTGTTTCAACAGGCTCTCCGCTGTTGGTGATACAGTTAGGGTTCACGCATTTAGGGAATCCTTTTAGCTCTGCGGGTAGTTTAAGTCTTTTTTTATCGATCACCTGATAATCTTTTATTATATTTATTGTGGCGTTAGGGGCGATTAAAATTATTTTGTTAACTTCATCCTGTTTTAACTCTCTTTCCTCAATTTTTAATATATCTTTTCTACCATACTTGCTGCTTGGAACATTTATCGCCACGCTGATCACTAATCCTTCTTTACCTGTTAACCCTAGTATTTTCATCACATTCAACGCGTTTCCGGCGGTTATATGATCTATAACTGTGCCGTTTCTAATCTTTCTAATTCTCAGCTCCTGCTCAGACATTTTCCAACCTCATTTTATTTCAAAACCGAATATTAACAGTAGAATAGCCATTCTCACGATTAAACCGTATTTAACCTGTTTAAAATACACGGCGTGGTTTGTATAATCCACTTCTTGGCTTATTTCTTCAAGTCTTGGTAGGGGGTGCATTATTATTAAATCTTTTTTAGCATTTTTTAAAGTTTTAAGTTCTATACGATATGATCCCTTTACTCTTTCATATTCAGTCGGATCAGCGAATCTTTCACGTTGAATCCGCGTAACATATAATACGTCTATTTCACTGATCACGTCATCTAAGTTTGAGGTTTCTTTAACCTCTATTTTATTATTTCTTAGATCCTCCATAATTTCCTCTCTAATCTTCATTAAAGGCGGTGAGACAAGTGTAAGTTTCACTTTATAGTTTGAAAGCGCATATGTGAGTGAGTGTATTGTCCGCCCATATTTTAAATCCCCTAGTAACGCGATATTTAACCCGTCGATTGTCCCTTTCTCTTTAAATATAGTGTATAAGTCTAGCAGTGCTTGTGTAGGGTGTTCCTCAGCACCTGTTCCCGCGTTTATAACGGGTATTTTAACATATTTTGCGGCGAGTCTAGCCGCTCCCTCTAATGGATGTCTTAACACAATAGCGTCACAGTAATTTTCAACAACTCTCACTGTATCGATTAAATTCTCTCCTTTAGCTAGTGAGCTTCCTTCAGGGGCTGAGAATCCAACCACCATTCCTCCTAGCCGCTTCATAGCGGTTTCAAAAGATATTCTAGTTCTTGTACTAGGTTCAAAGAAAAGTGTTCCCAGAATCTTATCACTTAAATAATTCGTATAATTTCTCCAGTTTTCGTGTAGAATCTCCGCGGATTTAATGATGTAATCTATTTCCTCTCGTTTCATGTCTCTGATGGATATAATGCTCTTATTTTTGAAATCCATTTTTAACCCTTCCTGTAGTATTCTGAGCTAATTTTTTATTACGCCTATACGTTTTGAGAATATTTACTAATGAATCAATCACCCATAATAATCCTATACTAACGGTGAATATTGTAATAAGCGTAATCGAATTTATGAAATGCTTGTTAAATCTACCCATGACACCACCTTCTAAATATTATGCCGTGGACGCTATAAATATTTATTTTAAATCTATTTAATTACTTTAGCAAACAGTCTAGAAATAAGCTTAAAAATAAAAAGTCGTTTATATCCTTACTGATATTATGGCCGGGGTGGGGTAGTGGTAGTCCTAGAGGCCTGTGGACGCCACTTAGGCGCGCAGACTTAGACTCTGTAAAGCCTTTGGCACGGGAGCCTGAATTAAAAGGCCGTGAATTCAATTCCCGTCCCCGGCCCCATAACTACAACTTAAAGATTTTAAAGCCTTTTAGACATACTTTTTAATGTGGCGCTTGAAGAATACAGATCGAAGAGAGATTTTACAAAGACACCTGAGCCTGAGAATAACACCCCTCACTCCGATACTCCTATATTTGTTATACAAGAACATCACGCTACACATTTACACTGGGATTTAAGACTGGAAATAGACGGCGTATTAAAAAGCTGGGCTCTACCTAAACCCCCTCCTTTAGAGCTAGGTGTTAAAAGACTAGCTGTTCAAACAGAAGATCACCCTTTATCTTACGCTGATTTCACAGGAGTGATACCTGAAGGTGAATACGGGGCTGGTACTGTTGATATTTGGGATAAGGGGAAATTAATTATTAAAAAAATCAGTTCAGATTCAATTCACTTTGAATTAGACGGCCGGAGAATGAAAGGGGAGTATGTTTTAATTCGTTTCAAAGGTGGCGAGCAGTCAAGTAAAAACTGGCTTTTTTTCAAGAAAAAATAGAATAAACGCGCTTTATTAAAAGAGCATAGAAGAATAACCGCATAAAAATTATATATTACTCGTATTCCAAAACTCACCGGTTTAAATGCAGCCTTAGATATGCCGGCGACTAAAATCGGTAATCTTATAAAAAGTAGTTACACATAACTTCGTGGAAAGTCCCACTATAATATGTTTGTCATCGGACTTTAACTTTACCGGCTGAAAGTCCCCCTGCGAAAGCTGGGGGTGAAAGTCGAAAAGTATTTATAGTTTCCAATCTTCAAAAAGGATAAAGACGCCTGCTGAGACGGAGCCTCTACCGGTCGAAAATACCGGTAAGCTCCATCATTGAAGCAGGAAACCCTTGTAGAAGCTAGGTGCTTCACATATAGGTGAAGCAGAATAAACACCATAAATAATAGATTAACGACCATGTGATCTAAATATGCCTCCGAAAATAAATATAAGCCTATGCGACGGCTCAGGGACATGTCAGGAAGTCTGTCCAGCCGACCCGAATGTTTTTGAAATCGAAGGCGGTAAAGCTAAAGTCGTCCACCCTGAAGCATGCATTCAATGCGGCGCTTGCGAATCGAGCTGTCCAACAGGCGCTATCACACTAGAATAAATTAAAAATTAAACTTTTTTTATTTTTTTAAAATCTATTAATCCTTATTTTCAAGAGTAGTTTAACCGAAAATAACTATACTTGTTCACATATCTTATTTAATTTATTTAAGGGGCGTTAACATCTGTGTTACGCTACAAACTGTAATAATAAAATATGCTATTGGTGGACGGGGCGAGATTTGAACTCGCGGCCTCCTGAGTGCAAGTCAGGCGTTCATTCCAGGCTGAACTACCCGCCCTAAAAGTTAAATATATTAAAAAGCTAAAAATTTTTAACCCTATCGGTAACACTTCTTCTCAACTATCCGCCTCTCACAAAAAATTTAAATATATGATTGTGACTTTATTTTTTTACTACTTCGGTAGTACTATCCTTTTGATAGGACCATATCAAAATTTGATATGGTTGAAACCGGTTAAATACAATAAACCGGTTGCGTTTAATTTAAATATTCGTTCAACAATTAGTAAGTATGGCGGGAGCCGTATAAAGGCGTTCACCGTCTATTATCTACTGTGTACGCCCGTTGTTCAAAGGCGTCGACCTAAACCAAAGGTAAAAACCGATGGGATGAAAGGTTGCTTATCCGAACGCGGGCTCAAATCATGACGGCTTGAATAAACCGGTCCCTTAAGGATCGCGAATTCAAGCCTGATGACGGTCAACACATGTGGTGCTATACAGATCAGCCAATTCCAGCGGTAATAGATAGCGGCCGTCAACCAACACTAGTTGATCCTGCTAGACCCGACTGCTATCAGGATGAGGCTAAGCCATGCGAGTCGCGCGTCCCAAGCTATGGTGGGAGCGGCAGACGGCTCAGTAACACGTAGTTAACCTGCCCTTAGGACGGGGATAACCGTGGGAAAGCATTACAGCTGATTATTAGCTATATGCCCCAAAACTGCGGCTAATCCCCGATAGGGGAAATGGCCTGGAATGGTATTTCCCCCAAAGGGTTTTGGCGCCATGCTCGCCAAAATCGCCTAAGGATGGGACTGCGGCCTATTAGGTAGTCGGCGGTGTAACGGACCACCGAGCCTATAATAGGTACGGGCCATGTGAGTGGGAGCCCGGAGATGGGAACTGAGACAAGGTCCCAGGCCCTACGGGGCGCAGCAGGCGCGAAACCTCCACAATACACGAAAGTGTGATGGGGTCATCCTGAGTGCCATCTGATGAGGATGGCTTTTCACCGGCCTAAGGAGCCGGTGGAATAAGGGGAGGGCAAGGCTGGTGCCAGCCGCCGCGGTAAAACCAGCTCCTCGAGTGGTCGGGGTGATTATTGGGCCTAAAGCGTCCGTAGCCTGTCTAGTAAGTCCTCGGTTAAATCCGGCGGCCTAACCGTCGGCTTGCTGAGGATACTGCTAGACTTGGGGGTGGGAGAGGCTAAAGGTACTCCCAGGGTAGGGGTGAAATCCTATAATCCTGGGGGGACCACCAGTGGCGAAGGCGTTTAGCTGGAACACGCCCGACGGTGAGGGACGAAAGCTAGGGGAGCGAACCGGATTAGATACCCGGGTAGTCCTAGCTGTAAACGATGCGGGCTAGGTGTTGGTCCGGCTACGAGCCGGATCAGTGCCGAAGAGAAGTTGTTAAGCCCGCCGCCTGGGGAGTACGGCCGCAAGGCTGAAACTTAAAGGAATTGGCGGGGGAGCACCACAAGGGGTGAAGCCTGCGGTTTAATTGGACTCAACGCCGGGAAGCTTACCGGGAGAGACAGCTGGATGATAGCCAAGCTGACGACTTTGCTAGACTAGCTGAGAGGTGGTGCATGGCCGTCGCCAGTTCGTGCCGTGAGGTGTCCTGTTAAGTCAGGCAACGAACGAGACCCGCGCCCTTATTTACCAGCGGATCCCGTTGGGATGCCGGGTACAATAAGGGGACTGCCATCGATAAGATGGAGGAAGGAGCGGGCCACGGCAGGTCAGTATGCCCCGAATCTCCCGGGCCACACGCGGGCTGCAATGGCTAGGACAATGGGTTTCGACACCGAAAGGTGGAGATAATCCCCTAAACCTAGTCTCGGTTGGGATCGAGGGTTGCAACCCACCCTCGTGAACATGGAATCCCTAGTAACCGCGTGTCACCATCGCGCGGTGAATACGTCCCTGCTCCTTGCACACACCGCCCGTCGCTCCATCCGAGTCGGGTCTAGATGAGGTTCACTCCGCAGGGGTGAATCGAATCTAGGCTCGGCAAGGAGGGAGAAGTCGTAACAAGGTAGCCGTAGGGGAACCTGCGGCTGGATCACCTCCTAAGTTAATTAACCGCTGGCTGATCTGTGCACAAATACATGTGTTGACCGGTGGATGCAGTTTAGAAGCTTTAGCTTCTAAACGAAGGACCTAATGGTGTTTCACACCATGATGACGGTCATGCATAGGTGTATCCCTGAGCGCAGGCTTGACGAGGTTCAACCGGGGCACGTGCGCTTAAGCCTTCTGGTGGATGGCTCGGCTTGGGAGTCGATGAAGGCCGTGGCAAGCTGCGATAAGCTCCGGGTAGGCGCATGCAGCCTTCGATCCGGAGATCGCCGAATGGGACTTCCCGCCAAACCCTAATAAGGTTTGGCACTCCCGTATGGGAGGGAGAACCCCCCGAACTGAAGCATCTTAGTAGGGGGAGGAAGAGAAACCAATAGGGATTCCCTGAGTATGGGCGACTGAAAGGGGAAAAGGGCAAACCGAATCCTTTAAGGAAACTTAAAGGAGATGTGGAGTTCAGGGCCCCGCCTCTACCTCTTCTGAGAAGTCGAATTCATCTGGAAAGATGAACCATAGAGGGTGATAGTCCCGTAGACGTAATCAGAAAGGTACTGGGCGGGTGTCCCAGAGTACCGTGGGTCGGTATTCCCGCGGAAAGATGGGAGGCACCAACTCCCAACCCTAAATACTACCCAAGACCGATAGCGCAATAGTACCGTGAGGGAAAGCTGAAAAGTACTCCGGTAGGAGGGTGAAAAGTGTCTGAAACCAGAAGGTTAAAGAGGGGCGTGGCCTGAAAGGGTCGAGTCTTCCCGAAGGAAACGAGGGAAGAGGACCAGGGTCGCGCCTTCCGTCTCGAATCACGGGCCGGGGAGTTTATACTCGTGGCGAGTCTAAGGAGATCATCTCCGGTGACGGAGGGAAACCGATAAGCTCGCAGCCGGCTTGACCGGTGAGGAGCAGGGTCTGAAAGGGCCCGGAGTCACGAGTATAAAACCCGAAACCAGGCGATCTATCCCTGAGTAAGTCGAAGCCAAGGGAAACCTTGGTGGAGGACTGAAGGGGTGCTGACGTGCAATTCGCTCCCATAACTTGGGGATAGGGGCAAAAGACCAATCTAGCCTGGTGATAGCTGGTTCCCTCCGAAGTTGGGTCCCAGCCAAGCCCAGTCAGAGGTAGCCTGTGAGGTAGAGCACTAATTGGGAAGTTAGGAGGCGCGAGCCTTCGCTTCCCTTTTAAACTCCGAACTTGCAGGCGCCGTAGAAGACTGGAGACGGGTTTCAGGGGGTAAGCTCCTGAACCGAGAGGGGAACAACCCAGACTGGGGTTAAGGTCCCAAAGTGTCGGCTAAGTGTAAAAACGAAGGGCGTCCGCATCCTTAGACAGTGGGAAGGTAGGCTTAGAAGCAGCCATCCTTTAAAGAGTGCGTAATAGCTCACCCACCGAGGATGCGGGCCCCGAAAATGGACGGGGCTTAAGCCGGCCACCGATACCCCAGAGCACAACATATGTTGTGATCTGGTAGGAGGGCGTTCCGGTTGGGTAGAAGCTGGGCCGTGAGGTCCAGTGGACCGGCCGGAAGTGCAGATCCCGGTAGTAGTAACAGCGCAGCCGAGTGAGAATCTCGGCCGCCGAAAGGGCAAGGGTTCCTCGGCGATGCGTCATCAGCCGAGGGTAAGTCGGTCCTAAGACACTCCGTAACTCGAGAGTGTCGAAAGGGAAACCGGTTTATATTCCGGTACCATGGTGGTACGTGTGGCGACACAAGCCTGTTTTCCGACGTTTTCGGATAGGTCGAGCAGGGTTTTCGCCCTGTCTAAGCGCATAACCTTGGGGAGTGCCGTAAAGGCGAGAACCAAGATAAAGCGCGAATGGGCTCCCGTTATAGGGGGCTTCGATCGAGTCCGAGAACCCGTGAAAAGGAAAACAGGAAGGATCCACCATGCCCGTACCAAGAACCGACACAGGTGCCCCTAGGTGAGGAGCCTAAGGTGTATCAGGGTAATCTAGGCAAGGGAAATCGGCAAACTAGCCCCGTACCTTCGGAAGAAGGGGTGCCTGGGGTCTTGAGCTCAGCTCGGGATCCTAGGTCGCAGTGACTAGGGGGTGCTGACTGTTTAATAAAAACATAGGTTTCCGCTAGCCCGTAAGGGTGTGTACGGAAGCTGAATCCTGGCCAGTGGCGGTCCGTGAAAGCCGGGTTCAACCGGAAGAAGCGCCGCTAAACGCCGGGAGTAACTATAACTCTCTTAAGGTAGCCAAATGCCTTGTCGGATAAGTACCGACGTGCATGAAGGGAACAACGAGCGCCCCGCTGTCCCTGCCTAGAACCTGGTGAACCTACAGCCTAGCGAACAGTCTAGGGACCCCCAGCGGGAAAAGAAGACCCCGTGGAGCTTTACTGCAGCTTACAGCTGGGGTACGGTTGTGGATGCAGAGTGTAGGTGGGAGCCGTCGATCCTAGCCTCTTCGGGGGCTAGGGGAGGCGTCAATGGAACACCACCCTTCTATGACTGTATCCCTAATCCGAGGTTTGCCTCGGTGACACCTGTAGGTGGGCAGTTTGGCTGGGGCGGCACGCCTCTGAAAAGATATCAGAGGCGCCCAAAGGTCGGCTCAGGCGGGTCAGAAGTCCGCCGTAGAGGGCAAGGCCAAAAGCCGGCCTGACAGGATTCTGAATCGAAAGGAATCCTGAGTCGAAAGACTGGCCTAGCGATCCTTCATGTCCCTCTTGGTGAGGGCTGGAGGTGTCAGAAAAGTTACCCCGGGGATAACAGAGTCGTCGCGGGCAAGAGTCCACATCGACCCCGCGGCTTGCTACCTCGATGTCGGTTCTTCCTATCCTGGTGGTGCAGCAGCCACCAAGGGTGAGGTTGTTCGCCTATTAAAAGGGAACGTGAGCTGGGTTTAGACCGTCGTGAGACAGGTCGGATTTTATCTGCTGGGGGTGCTGGCTATCTGAGGGTAAGGTGCCTTCAGTACGAGAGGAACGAGGCGCCGCGGCCACTAGTTTACCGGTTGTCCGAGCGGGCAATGCCGGGCAGCCACGCCGTAAGCGGTAAGGGCTGAAAGCATCTAAGCCTGAAACGCGGCCCGAAAAGAGATAGCCATTCCCTGATCGCGGGGTAACCCGACCATAATAGGCGACTATTATGGTTGATCGGGGACGAGGGCTCCGGTAGAAGACCGGGTTGATAGAGCGGGTGTGTACGCTAGAAGGCTTCGGCCGACTAGCTTAGCATGCCGCTACTAATCGCCCGAGCGTCGTGCTGTTAAGGTTGATTCTCGTCTGGCGTAATTCAGGGATGCACCTTCATCTCTTCACTTATATTACATCTAATTTTTAAGAGGATAATTTTAGAATAATTCCTGGCCGTGTTTGCTTAAAGCTGAGAATATAAACGGTGGTATATGTGGTCCAAATTTATCCTGTGCTTTTAAAAGTCGTTTTTTCTGTTCCTCTAAAACTTTAAAAACTATTGGAGGAGTGTCGGGTACTCTAGTGCTGTAGATGTCTATGATTCTATCTATTTTTTGAAGATGTTCAGTGACTCTTGTAGAGAACTGTCTAACATAATCTTCTATCGTGTAATCTTTTTCAAGAACTGTTTTGAATAGTTTTTTAAGATCGTCATAGAATGGTACATATCCTGTAGGTGTTTTTATAGCGTTGACTTCGTTGTGGACGCGCAGCTCCATCCATTTTAAATATACTTTTTTATCGTTTACACCTGTTTTATATTTTCCGTCTATTCCTTTAAGGAAATAGTTTACTGCGAATATTTTCGGAGGATTTTTTAAATTTCTTCCAAACTCTATGTTCCTCCTAATATATTCACCGATTGGAACTGATAGAAAGTCTAGATTCGCCATTGGATTAAATTCTCTAACTCCTTCTCTTCCAAGAATTGCAGCTGTGGTCTCTGATTCCAGTGAAGCCCCTTTTGTGATAATACCGTGAACCCAGTCAAAGGCTTCTTCAACAGGAACCCATGTATCAGAGTCACGTCCACCGTAGATAATTCCTTCAACCTTCACACCTTCAGGGTCATCTATTCTAGGGTCGATGTTATCTAAAATCTTCATTTCAATAGTGAAGCGCGCGTTTTTATGCGCTGGCGGTATCTCCGATCCGTCGCTATCTTTTTTACCTAGATACCATTCACCTGAGTGGTTAACTCCTTTTTTAGGCGGTTCTCCGTTTTTTCCAATCCAGTAAACGTCTCTATCATCAGTTACCAGTACATTAGAGAATATAACCTCGTTTGGGGTGGTTAGCGCCTTCCATATTATAGGGTCATCAGTTGAATTTATTCCTGTTATTATCCCGAACATACCTTTTTCCACGTTAACCGCTCTTATCTCCCCGTTAATTCTACGGAGGAAGGCGATATCATCACCGACCACTCTCTCCTCAGGTATCATGGCTGTAGCTGTCTTCCCGCACATTGAAGGAAAAGCTCCAGTGAAGTATGTGACTCTTCCATTAGGGCCGTTAACACCCATTATAAACATATGCTCTGTAAGCCAGCCTTCTTTTATAGCCCGCCTGATAGCTAACCTCATTGCAAGCTTTTTCAAACCTATCGTATTACCGCCATACTGGGTGTTAGCGCTGTAAATTACTTCATCTTTTAAATCTATGTATATTCTTCTCTGATCTATGTTCTTGCTTACTTTTAATCCTAGACCAGCTTCTTCAAGTTCACCTTGAGAGTGAACAAATTTAAAGAATCTATTTTCCTCCCCTCTTCTAATAAATTCACCATACCCTGAGCGATAAAGGATCTGTTCACTGTGAGCTACATAAGCTGAATCAGTTATTTGAAGACAGGGTATCGTGAATATAGAGTTTAAAGGGCCTAGAGTTAAGAATAAAACCCACATTCTTTTACCTTTCATAATATTATTCAGAATTAAATGTATTTCTTCAAGCCCCTCCTCTCTAGGTATTGTATTAAATTCTTCTCCAAGCCCGTCTTCAGGTGTCACTAAAAACTTCGTGTGATTTTTATCCCTTGCCTGATCGTAATAATTGTCGAAGTGAACAGTATGCCCTTCGATTTTAAGCTTAGCCTCCTCTCGGCTAGTTAACGCGTACTCTCTAACTATTCTTCTATCCTCTTCACTGTCGTCGCAAATATACACTTCGGCTGGTTTACAGATTTTTATATATTTGGCTATGAATCTGTGAACGTTTTCGTTCTTTATTTTCATAAGTCTATTGTAATGCTCCTCCGTTAAATTATCTCTGAGTATAGTATAAGCTTCGTAGCTCATATGCTTCAACTATCCGGGTTAAGTTGTTGACACAATAAAGTATTTAATATTTTATTAAACTTTTCACTTAGAGGTTTACCGTTGAAAGTTAAATATAAATAAAATGGAGTATAATATTTTATTCGAGAGCTAGGAGAGGAAGAGCGGCTTCCGGTGGACTCCACTGAGGAAGTTCCCCCCTCCATCCAGGTGCTGGTGTGGTTTAAGCCACATGAGGAGACTCATAGTACGGGTACAGAAACGGCATACCTCTTTTGAGATGGTGATGATGCGGCTGAGAGATTCTCGAGTTAACCGCTGGCGACGGCGGTATTCCCGCTGAAGACCTTAAGAGTTATATTGAAACGACCCGCACCAGGGAGCAAGCCCAAATAGGCTTTTGATGAGGAACCTGGCTGAGAAAGCGGGTGGGGCGCTTAGTTTAATGCCGCTAGGGTAGTCTTGGCGACAAGGCTACCGTAACATAAGGGGGGCTACTCTCCTGACCTAGCTCTCATCTCTTCTATTATCTTATTCTGTTCCGCTACAACCTGTAGGCTAGTCTCTGCGCTAGCATATCTAGCTAAATATTTTTCATTTAACTTTTTAAAATTCGGACCCCATTTAAAAATATTTAAAAGCTTATCAGCGAGTTCAATATATCCTATTATCAGCAGAGCAGCTGCTAACGCTTCTACACTACTAAGCTTGCAAGGTCTCCCGTAGTTAACCGGATTCGCGGCTATAAGGAAGGGGAGTGCTCTATGCTCTCCTGGAGTTTTCTCGAAGACTTCACAGTTAATAATATTCCAGGAGCAGTCTAATACCGCTAAACCGTTTTCTTCAATTATATTTTTATCTTCTTTTGAAACAGATTTAATAGCGAACGGATTAAGCAGTAACACGTTTTCAGGTAGCTTGGTTAGCCTTCTTACTATTTTTACAAATTTAAAACGAGCGAGTTTAAGACTAGTACATTTTTTAGGATCACATTCACCTGTATGAAAAGCGTATAATTTGATTTCACTCATTTCTAACACCGGTGTGTTAAGCCAACTTCTTATATTAAAAACAAAAATATAAAATAACGCTATATACTCGTAATTTGATATTATCTTTTAATATATGTTTCAAAACCCGGTGCCGTGGTTATGGCTAGAAAAATATTTTTCATCTTAACGCTTCTATTAAGTGTTATAGTCTCCATAGCAGTAACTCTTCTTACAGGTATCTTCTTCTTTATACTAGTGGGTTTGATTCCGCTCGTATACCATTTTAAAAACGAGTCAACGGCATCTGAGCGGGTTAATTTCATCGTTGATGAGAAGCCTCCGCAGGTATTATACTGTCCTAATTGCGGCGCCCGTATAATTAAAGGGTTCTCTTACTGCCCTCACTGTGGTGTGAAAATAGGTGAGACTGAGTAGAAACAGATCGGAGTGTATTAACTTTTATCGTTGAAGAGTTTATTTAAACATTAGATTTTTAGATTTATATGTTTACTCGCCTAGGTAAAACTTCTTCTATATACTTATCTAGGAAGCCGGGTAGCATTCTAATATTTAAACTAGTATTTTTCAGAACATAGTTTATATCTGAGCTGATTCTCTCTAATATTTTTTTACTCATCCACTCAGTGCTTTTTCTAGTAACGAGCATAAGGATTATTTTTTCATCGATTAAATTTTTGAAAATTAGCTTGCGCTCTTCAAGGGTGATCTCCTGTAGTTTCTCAGACTCGCTTATCATATTATTAGTGAAGCTTTGAATAGCTGAGAAGAAACCTGATACTAATTCAGGTTCAAGTTTGCTTTCAGCAAATTTTTTACTGTAAATCAGTAACCCGTTTTCATCGAATATGTAAAGGCTATCTATAAAAAGACTTAAATCTTCTCCGCTACTGGTTTTCTCTTCTTGTAACCCCTCTAAGATTATCGCTTGTTCTATTGCTTGTCTAAGCTTCTCCATCATAATCCCCTAATATATTTCTGTAGCACTACTATAAAAATATTACTTAAAGGCGGCGCAATATTTATATTATATTTTCCACACCTCTAGTTAAGAGCATATAAATATTGCGAAATCGGTTTTTAACTATACTACCTATTTGAAAATTTCAATTTTAACATAAAAGCTAGAGGATATAGTCAAAGGTGAAACACATGATTATGAAGCCTAATCATAAAGTTGGGATAGTAGGTTGGGGAGGCTATATTCCAAAATACCGTTTACCCGTAGAAAATATATCACGAATATGGGGTAAAGACGCTGAAAGATATAAAGAAGGTTTAATGATCAACGAGAAGGCGGTGGCTGGACCTGACGAAGATACAGCCACTATCGCTATAGAAGCCGCTCAAAACGCTCTTAAAAGAGCGCAAATAGACCCTAAAGAAATAGGCGCCGTTTTTGTAGGAAGCGAATCGAAGCCATACGCGGTTAAGCCGACTGGAACAATAGTCGCGGAGGCTATAGGAGCCACCCCAAATATTTTAGCAGCGGACTTAGAATTCGCCTGCAAAGCTGGTACAGAAGGTTTACAATGCTGTATGGGTTTAGTTTCATCAGGTATGATAAAATATGGTTTAGCGATAGGTGCTGATGTAGCGCAGGGGGCTCCAGGAGACGACTTAGAGTTTTCAGCAGCCTCCGGTGGGGCGGCTTTCATACTCTCTAGAGATAGTGAAAACTGTGTGGCTGCGATAGAAGCCTCATACTCATATGTCACAGACACCCCTGACTTCTGGCGTCGAGCTGAAAGACCATTCCCGCAACACGGTGAAGCTTTCACCGGTAAACCCGCATACTTCCATCATATAGAGTCAGCTGCAAGAAATTTAATGGCTGAATTAGATAAGAAACCCTCAGATTTCAAATACGCTGTATTTCATCAGCCTAACGGTAAATTCCCTATAAGAGTTGCTAAAACACTAGGATTCTCGACCGCTCAGATCGCTCCAGGCCTACTAGTCCCCAATATAGGTAACACATACTCTGCAGCTGTTCCTTTAGGCTTATCCGCTATCCTCGATATAGCTTCACCTGGAGACGAAATCTTAGTGGTATCTTACGGTTCAGGCGCTGGAAGCGACGCCTTCTATATAGTTGTCAAGGACGCGATCGAGGAGAAAAGAGACCTCTGTTTAAAAATAAAAGATTATCTTACTAGACGGCAACAAATCGGTTATAAATGTTATATTAAATGGAGGCGTCATATAATAGGTCAGCCTAAATAAAGAGGTTATTAAAATGAGGGATGTGGCGATTATAGGTGTCGGTTTAACAAAAGTGGATATGCATTTCGATAAATCTATAAGAGAGCTTTTCAAAGAGGCTGTTAGTAAAGCGTTAGACGACGCTTTCAACCCGGATATTGAATCAGCTTATATCGGTAATATGGCTGCAGATGAATTCAATAATCAGAAGAATATCTCCTCGCTTTTAATAGACTTCTCAGGTTTAAATAACATACCGTCTACTAGAATAGAAACAGGGGAATCCTCAGGGGGAAGCGCTTTAATCGCCGGGTTTAACGATGTCGCCTCAGGGTTACATGACTTTGTTTTAGTCGGCGGCGTGGAGAAAATGTCAGAGGTGGTGTCCTCAGAAGCAGAGTCAATAATGTCGCTAGGAATGTTCCATGAGTATGAGACGATTCACGGGCTTTCACCTGAAGGAGCCGCAGCTCTCGTAATGAGGCTTTATATGCATAGATATAATGTTAAAGAAGAGGATATAGCTTTACTAGCTCAACTAGACCATAAAAACGCGGTGAACAATCCTTACGCTCAGCTCCGCTTCGAAGTAACCGTTGAATCGATTATCAAAGCAAGACCGTTAGCTGATCCGATCACCTTAATGCATTGCGCTCCTCTAGGAGACGGAGCTGCTGCTCTAATCCTCTGCCCGATGGATAAGGCTAAAAAGATAACTGATAACCCTATTCAAATAGCCGGAGTCGGTCAAGCCTCAGATACATTAGGTTTAACGCAAAGAGATGATCTTCTAGATTTCAAGGCGATTCGATTAGCGGCTGATAAAGCGTATAAAATGGCTGGTATAGAAGCTAAAGATATTCAAGTAGCTGAAATCTTTGACTCTTATACAATCTACGGTTTAATAGCTTTAGAGGAATTAGGTTTAGCAAACCGCGGTGAAGCTGCCGCTATGCTAAAAAACGGATACTTCTCTAAGGACGGTGTTAAACCGGTAAATATAAGCGGAGGGTTGAAAGCTAGAGGGCATCCTATAGGAGCCACAGGCGTCTATCAGAGTGCGGAGATAGCTTTAATGTTAAGAGGAGACGCTCAGTTTAAACTAGACTCAACCCCGGAGATCGGTCTAGCTCAAACACTAAGCGGAGCTGGAGTGAATTCAACCGTTCAAATTTTAAGGAGGGTTTGAATATGAGTGATCTGAGAGTTCCGAAACTATGGCGGGAGATCCCGCAGCACTATCGATTAGAAGCATCTAAATGTTTAACATGCGGGCGGATATATTTTCCACCTAAAACAGTGTGCAATAATTGTAAATCTAAAAATTTTGAGAAAACCCTGCTACCGAGAAAAGGCGTTATTGAAACATTCACTATAATAAGACAAGCCCCTTCTAAATATGAGTTATACGTTCCATACGCAGTAGCAGTTGTAAAATTAGAGAACGGTGTTAAAGTCTTATCTCAGATAACCGACTGCGAACCAGATAAACTTCAGATAGGCATGCCTGTAGAAGCTGTTATACGGCGCCTATACGATGACGGTGAAAACGGCGTAATACACTACGGTTTCAAATTCAGACCTGTATTCTAATATCTCTCCTTAAAAAAAGCTTTGAAATTATTGGTAGCGGGGCTGGCATAAGCCAGCTAGGAGACATTGGTATTCCCCCAGAATCATATCCTATAATTCTGTGCGGGGGATGGATTTGAACCATCGATTTCCCGCAAGATATTGCATATACTTGCCTCGGGGTTTCTCCAGGGCTCGCTTTATGAGCCCCGCGGGATTTCAAGCCAAAGGTCTCCTGATCAGGCCTGCCTCCACTGAGAGCAGCCTACCCCACCCCGCTATATTATATCAATACTCATAAAATCCTATTCTTATATAAATTTAACTCTAAGATTTGAAAACCTAAAAATATTAATTAAAAACCAATTAAATAACATCTTTAAATCACATCAATCCTATATTTAAAAATTAAGTGATGTAAAATGGATAGGGAGAGAATAGTTCAACCTGTAAGCGTTAAAAGCGAAATGTCCTTAAACGAGCTTATTCTCCAATTCGAAAATTCAGGAGCCTTCGGAGCCGGTCGGCTAAGTGAGGCTACAAGAATATTCGAGCAAATCGCTTCAGATAAGGAAGCGTTAAAATTCTTAGGTTTAGCGGGCGCCATGGTACCGGCGGGCATGCGACGTGTTATAGTCGAGATGATTAGAGAAGAATACATCAACGTTATAGTTTCAACAGGAGCTAATCTAACACACGATCTTATAGAAGCGTTCGGCGGCCATCACATAAAACTCTCTAAATCTTATAGCGACCTTCAACTTAACAAGCTTGGAATAAATAGAATATACGATGTATACGTGAAAAATAAGGAGTTTGTTAAATTCGAAAAAAATATTCAAAACATACTAGAGAAAATTGACAGCGCTAAACTAGAAAAAGGGATAGCCGTATACGAATTACTCTGGGAAATCGGTAAGAATATAACAGACGGCGATTCTATTATAAAAAACGCTTTTGAAAAAAAAGTCCCAGTTTTCTGCCCAGCTATAACAGACTCAATACTAGGACTTCAACTCTGGCTTTTTCGGCAGCGTAAGCCAATAGTGATAGATGTACTCAAAGACATTCAAAAAATGATAGATCTAGCTTACGAGTCTAAAAGAGCAGCGGTTATATCCGTCGGCGGAGGTGTACCTAAAAATCATATTTTACAGACTATGTTAATCACCGGGAGAGGATTCGACTACGCTATTCAGATCACGACGGATCGCCCTGAGCCGGGTGGGTTAAGCGGCGCTTCACTATCTGAAGCGCAGTCTTGGGGTAAGATTAAAGGCGACGCGCCTTGGGTTGATCTTATAGCTGACGCTACAATAGTGCTGCCTATAATCGTAGGCGCTGTTAAAGAACGTTTATCTAAAAGGCAAGCGTGAGAATTATGGTTACATTAAAATTAAACGAGGTTAAAGACTATATTAATAGGAAAAATGAAAAACGCTATAATCCCCTTCAAGCTAAAGCGCGACTGATAAATCAGAAAATCTCAGAACTGTTAAACCAGGTGAAAACATCAGCCGAAAAAATTTTAACTAGTAAAGATAGAGATGCATTTAAAGCGGTTGAAGATAATTTTAAAGATCATGAAGTCGCTGTTAAAAACGCTGAGAAATTAAGCCAGGGGATAGTAGAATCCATCGGTAAGATAAATATCGGAGAAGAATACAGCTATAATAGTTTAATGAACCTCTCCGGATCGTTAAAGCTTTTTTTTCAAAACGTTAACGAGCTAGGCCGCCGTCTAGTACCTAAAATAAGCCCCTGGTTTAAAACAGAGCTTAAAGATTTAGATTACAATATAAGAAAACTAGCGGAACAAGCTGATAAATTAAACCAGTTTTTGCTAAAAGAGTATAAAGAGATTGAACGAGTTGATAAGATAATAGAGGCTGTTGAAGCTATAAATAATTCTCTAAACGAGAAGAGAATACTTCAAGAGAGACTTGAATCATTAAAAGCTGAATTAGAGGATTTAGCAAACCAGCTGAAGGAGGCTGAAGAAAACTATTTAAAGTTTAAGACAACAGGCGTCTATAAAAATTATACACAAATAGATGAAGATTTAAATGATGTGAGGAGAAGTTTTAACATAATATTAAATCCTATATTAAAACCGTTATCTAAGCTCAGCAAAAGTTCATCTAAAGCACTCGGTGACTTATCAACGGAGCAGAGGAATGCAATAGACCGTTACATCTCCGAGCCTTTTCTAACATTCCTAGATGAAACAGCGGAGCTGCCTATGTTAAAGCAGATTCTGAAAACCTTACAGTTGAGCCTGTTATCCCAGGAATTAGACTTAAAAAAAGACAGAGTCGAGAAGGCTATTAAGCAAATTAATAGAATCCTCCAAGATAATTTTTTAGAGGAACTGTATAAGAAAGCCAAATTTTTAACAGAGTCGAAAGAAAAATTAAAAGCGTTCATCGCTGAAAAAGGTTTTAATGAAAAATCAGAGGGGCTTCTCTTCAAAATCGAAGAGCTGAAAAACCAGCTTGCAGATAAAAAAGTAGAGGAGGACAGATTACAAACACAGATCTTGAATTTCAACAGTAAAATTAGTAAGGATTTAAAAACTCTATCTGAAAACCTTAGTGAATTATTCAAAGATGAAATTGAGGTAACACTCTCATAAGGCGGTTGGTTTGCCCTTTATAAGAGCTAGGATATCCGCTAAAATACTGGAACTATTACATGAAATAGTGAATCCCGGCTTATATAACATCGATGGAAAAAAGTTTTATATTACAAGAGAGGTTTTCAACCCTAAATACGCTTTCACCTCTAAATTTATAGTTGAAAATCTGTTTCTTAAACCGGATTGGACTGTTTTAGATATGGGGACGGGTTCAGGTTACATTGCGATTCGAATAGCTGATAAAGTTAAAAGCGTCACAGCTATTGATATAAATGATATAGCTGTCCGCTCCTGTAAAATTAATATTAAACTTAACAGGTTAGAAAATAAAGTTAAAGTTTACAGAAGCAACCTCTTCTCTGCTTTAAAAAAATCTGAAAAATTTAATACAATAATATTCAACCCCCCTTATCTTAGAGGAAACCCTGAAAATATTATTCAACAAGCCTGGCTTCACCGCTCACCTGAAACTCTCATAAAAAATTTCGCAGCAGAATCCAGACACTATCTAGTGGAGAAAGGATATATTCAAATACTCTACTCTTCGATAAGCGGGTTAAAATTCATTAAAAAAATATTCGAAGATGAAGGATTTAAATTAGTCTTCGAGAAGAAAAATAGACTTATATGGGAGACTCTTAACTTCCTAGTTTTCCAGTTAACGCTCTAAGGGTCACGTATCCCCTCAGCTGTGATGACGAAAACCGCCTCACCTTCAGGCATCCATGGAGAGTCTACCAGTCTGCAAATCCTTCTATTCCCTTTACTTCTCCTAAGATAGAGTCTTGTTTGAGGTACATGCGCTAATATATGGCCGCCGACAGGTTCAGTAGGATCACCGAAGAAAGTATCCGGTTTAGCCATAACCTGGTTAGTGATTAAAACAGCGACATTCTCTATGTCAGCGATTCTCTCAAGCATATGCAGGTGTTTATTTAATTTCTGTTGTCTTCTAGCCAACATCTCCCTGCCAATATACTCAGCTCTGAAATGGCTTGTTATACTATCGATAACGATAAGCTTAAGATTCTCTTTTTTAATCAGCTCACTAGCCTGTTGACAGAGCAACATCTGATGATCAGAGTTATAAGCTCTAGCACACCAAATATTTTTAAGAGCTATCTTAGGGTCTAAGTCTAAAGCAGAAGCCATTTGAACAATTCTCTCAGGTCTGAAAGTCCCCTCGCAATCAATATATAACGCTTTCCCGTTCAGCCCACCTTTCTCTACAGGTAACTGAACGTAAACCGCTAGTTGATGAGCTAACTGTGTTTTACCTGATCTAAAAGGGCCGAAAACCTCAGTTATAGATTGTGTTTCAATCCCACCGCCGATAAGGCTATCCAAATTTTTAGACCCGGTTGTAATGCGACCGATATTCTTCCTCTTCTCATATATATTATCCGCTGTTTCAAAACCTATTTTTAAAAGTTCTCTGGCTGATTCTATTATTTTCTGAGCTGTACTCTTACCAACATCTACAGCAGCAGCCAGCTCATCCGCTGTTGTTACAGCGATAGCCTCTATACTATTATAACCGGATTCTGCAAGCCGTTTAGCTATCGACGGTCCAACTCCTGTAAGCTGTGTTAGCACGCTAGGCGTTTCAGGTGTTTCCTCTTCTTCTTCTAAATCCTCTGAATCCTCGAATTCGAACTCTTCATCCTCTAAATCTGTTTTTTTAGGAATTAATTTTCCCTCCTAAACTTGTTTATTATTAGCATGATCCTATTTCATACGAATATTTATCTAAGATCACCGTTGCCGGCTAAATTAATATTTTATTTAATATGCGCTTCCTTCATGTTTTAGAGCTTCATAGGCTTCTTTCAAAGGTGACGGTAAGATTTCTCATCGAACTTTATACGGTTATTAGGATTATGCCAGCTTTGGAGTCACGCTCATCAAGCTTATCGATTACACTAAATAACAGTTATGTCTTGAATGAATTTTAGTTTTATAATTACATAACCGAATTCAAATATAAGCGTTTAACGGATTATTCATACTTTTAACACTACATAAACTTATATTTCAAAAAATATAAATACTTATAGGGGTTCATAAAATAATCTGCTTTTAAAATTCTAAGCGGTAATCGAAAAACTGATGGTGCCTCCATGACTCATCAACTAAAAATTCTAGAGAAGTTTAAAAAACGCTTCTCTGGAATAAGGTTAAAATTACCTAAAGCTCCCTCTAAAACTTTCTGGTTTATCATAATCTTATTTTTAATCTACTTTATTTTAGCCGGTGGAATCTATGATATAGTTCATCAGCCGATAACAATAGGTCAATCCTCTTCAGGAACACCTATCTTAATATTTTCAGCGTCTTTAGGCGGCGGTATAGATGAACAGTTTATCTTGGAGGGGCTGGCTGCATCCCTATTAATGTTCCTCGGATTTATAGGGTTCATGTCAATGTATGAAAGCGCTAAAAACATTTATAACCCAGGCTACGCTTACACGCTGATCATAGTAGGTTTAGCGCTTATAATAATAGCGTTTGCAGGCCTCCAAGCTTTAGCAATATTTAAGTTAAGCTAAACCTCTACCATGGAACACTTTTAAGCTTCAAATAGTAGGCTATTATATTAGCTATTAAGTGTATAACAGGGGTTAAAACTATTAGTATTATAATATATTCTACGCTTATCGGCGTGATAAAATAGCCGAATAATAGAGCGAAGCAGATGAAATCTAATTGATCTATAAGAGGTGCAGGTCTCCCTCTCTCAAGGTTAAGTCTCCTTTTTATAAACGACCCTATAAGATCCCCTGTTAAACCACCTAAAGCTAGTAAGAAAGCTCTTAAAGGTGTGGTGTAAATAATCAACTGGGATTGCACACTTATAACCTTGTTGAAATCGTATACGATGATTAACTGTTGGATGAAACCGTTAAGATAAGGCGCGATAATCATTTGTATTATCCCTGCTAGAAAACCGCAGAGCACTCCTCCTATGAAGCCTCTTATAGTTTTCCCATCTCCGAATATTCTCCTCCCATCTCTGAAATATCTGCCTAAGTCTATTGGTTTCCCTCCACCTGTCACCACCGCCAGCCCGTTAGCCACATAAGCTGGTATAATATAATAAATTGCTAGAAGAACCATTACCGCGAACTCGCTTAAAACATCCGCCATAATAATACACCTAAACCTATATCTGCTCAACGCCTCTATCTGTTAATTCGTAAATTAAGCTAAGTCTCCTATCCCCTTCTTTAGAAACTATATTTAATTTTTTTCGTTTAAAATTGAGATTAGATAACTCTATGTTGAAATCAGCCCAGTATGTTACTATCTTATATGCTACAGGTTCTGTTTTAAATTCGTCTCCGATCATTCGCATTCTAATATTGTTAACTATTATAGCGGTTATATTCTTTGAAAAACAGATTGATTTAACCAAGGCTATTTGTCTGTTAATCTCCTTGTTTAATCTAATATTCTCCCTCTTTTCCTGTAGTGAAACACTGTAAAGATTTGTGATAGTGTCGAATACTAGTAGATTTATTCTAGGCGCGATAAAATCAGATAGTTTATTTACGAGTATTCTCTGCTCTTCAAAATCGTTAGGTGTAAAAACAATGATATCGGAGAGTTTACTTCTAAACTCTTCAGATAGCATCATAGTAAGCCTGTTTAAAAAATTCTTTCTTTCAGTTTCAACCCAGATGACGCGGCCACTATTATATAAGTTATTTTTAACTATCTGAAGCGCTAGAGTAGTCTTCCCGCTGCCTGAAGCCCCATAGATATGATAGAGTTTACTCGGCGTTAAACCACCATTTAAAAAAGAATCTAAACTAGGTAAACCTGTAGGTATAGGTGTATTTAATTTTCCTGTCAATGCTACAACCCCATATATAACCGTTCAGCTAGAAAACTAGGTAGACTCTTAGCTATTATCTCCCCTGCGCTCTTATCAATATCATATTTAACTCTTTTAAATTCAAATTTTAGCTCTCCGCTAATATCTAAAATACAATAACTCGCTTTAGGGTTTCCATCCCTAGGTTGACCTACACTCCCAGGGTTGAGAATATATCTTTCCCCGAATTTCATAAGCATAGGTATATGCGTATGACCTAAAATTATCACATCACTTTCAGTAACTTTAAAAAAGCTCATCCAATCCCGCGCCTCATCCTGATAAACATAATCATATAAATTTTCAAAAGGGCTGCCGTGAGTGACATATATCTTAAAATTTTTTAAAAAAGCTGTTTCATATAAGGGCATTTTACTTAGATACTCTAAGTTTTCTTTTTCAATATTATTCACAGTCCAGATTAGAGATTCAACGGCTACTTTATTAAACCATTTGAAATCTTTTTTTAAACAGGCATAATCATGGTTTCCTAGAACGCATATCAACGGATTCAAATCTTTTAAGATTTTTACCACTTCGTTAGGTGAAGCACCGTAGCCTACCAGGTCTCCTGCGAATATAACCTCTTCTACACTATTTTTTAATTCTTCGACAACGCTTACTAAAGCGTGAAAATTTGAATGAATATCAGAGATTACTCCTATTCTAAACTTTCAACACCTCCTTTGAAGAAACAGCTTATCCTAGATTTAAGAACACCTCTCTCATCAGGTATGATTTCGATATTATCTTTCAGCCAGTTTGGGAAATATTTTAAACAATTCTCCTGTTTAAAACGCCAGTCTAAAAAGACTATTGCACCGCGGTCGCTTAAACGTCTTATCACACGGCCACCAGCTTGAACAGCTCTCCTCATAGACGGTATCACGTAACCGTATTCACGCCCTTTACCTGGGAACTGCTCTTCAAAATATCTTATAGATGCTTTAACACTAGGTGTCGGTTTAGCATATGGGACCCCTACCACAACTGAGCTGTTCATCTCATCGCCTGGGAAATCCTCTCCTTCAGAGTTTCTCCCCCCCATAACTCCAAGTAAAACCCCTCCGCCTAAATCCTTATGTTTTTTAAAATTCTTAATCATTTTATCATTTTCTTTAGATGTGGCGTCGAATCTTTCAACAAACAATTTTTTAGTTAATCTCTCCTCTAATCCATATTTTAGCAGGTCGTTAAGAACATTATAAGAGGGAACGAAGACTCCTATATTAGCCGGCGTCGCGTCAACCACTTCTAAAATTTTCTCTATAATCTTATTATAGTTGCTTTCAACTCGTTGTGTTAGCGCTGTACTAACACCTTCAACAATTAAAGCTAACACGTTTTTTCTGTTAAAAGGTGATTTTAAAACAGCTTGAACTGTTGAAGAAGGTAGACCAGTGATATCTACAAAAGCTTGTATAGGTTGAATCGTCCCTGAAACAGAGATACTCGCATAACATTGACTGTAAATTATTCTAGTGATCTTCCTAGGATCTAAGGCGACGATCTCTATTCTCGTATAGCTACCACCGTCTCCGGTGAAGTATTTTCTAATCACATGCGTATACTCTCTTTTCCCCACAGTATCCATCCAGTATATTGTGAACTCTGCTAGTCGGTGAATATAAGAGTGAGGCAGCTTCCCCTCAGATATCATCAGTCTCTGAATCATCTCCCCTTTTTCATGCATATCTTCTAGGAACCCCATAAGATCAGCGTATTCCCCTCCCTTCTGTAATCCTTCTTCAACCGTATATTTTGGCACGAGTATCTCGTCTTCCCCGCCTATTAACGGCTCGATTTCTTCATATATTTTAAGAAATCTTTTACAGAACGCTTTTATATCGTTTAACCTGTATTTTTCAGCTTCATTAATAGCTGATTTAATAGAGCTTTTAGATAAAGCGTCGCTTGCTATGTTTAAAGCTATCTCCGGTATATTATGGGCTTCATCTAATATGATGATTATATCGGAAAGTTTTCTTTTTAGATTAGTTAAAAAAAGCTCTCTAATATCAGGGTGGAATAAATACATGTAATTAGCGGCTATAACAGTTACTTCCGGCAGTATTTTTTTAACAAACTCATATGGACATAACTCTTCTCTTCTGCATATGTTCGTTAGCTCTTCGTTGGTTAACGGATTAGTTAATGCGATAGACTCTAGATTCTCGAATAATCGGGGTTTTTCGACTAGATTATTATAATATGAGCATCTTCCAAGTTTTTGAAGTTCTTTGCATACGTTCATTGCAGAATTAGGGTCTGAACAATATTTTCTCACAAACCGGTTGAAGCACATTTCAACTCTGCCTCTTAAAGAAACTCCTCTGACAGCCCTCTTTTTTGATATAAGCTTAAGCTCGCTCATAACCCGGTCTATCTGCTTATGTGTTCTAGCAAGATATACTACAGGGCGCTCAGATTTTAAAACGGTTGAAAGAACCCCTGTAAGTAAGCCAACTGTTTTACCTAATCCATTGCAGCCTTCTATAACCGCGTGTCCTCCTTTAAAAGATACTTCCCTAGCTATTTCTATAAGTTCCCTTTGACCTTCTCTTATACTTTCATAGGGGAATATCTCACTTGACTCAATCATATAAGCCACTTTACTTGACAGGGTAATACTTATTTAACATGCAGTTTCTCGAAAACTTTCTACTAGTTATTTAGGTTTAGTGTAGCAAGTTATAAATATCTCTTTTAAATAATTTAATTAAACTAAGTTTAATCCAGTCTACTCTAATAATCTGTTATATTATCATAGTAGGAGAATAATATGGATTGGAGTATTTCAAGCTTCAGCGAGAGTATTAGAGGCTTATTAACATTTAAAAAAGAGAAGTTTAAGCTTAAGAATCTATTACTTTACTTCTCGATTATCTCCTTATTTTTACTAGCGCTATTCATACGTTTAACACCTGCAGCTTATGAAGCTATCTTAAAAGGTTTTGACCCTTATTTTCAATACCGGCAAACTCAATATATAATTGAAAACGGATTCTCCGCCTGGTTTACTTGGCATGACCCATTCTCCTGGTATCCGTGGGGTAGAGATATCCCGGCTAACACTTATCCTGGATTACCTTTCGCAGCGGCGGCGGTTTATCTTTTTCTAACAGGTCTCGGTTTACCGCTTAATCTTTTAGAAATGTGCTGGGCTTGGCCTGCGTTTATGGGCGCTTTCACAACTGTTGCAATTTATTTTCTCGGAAAGGAGATCGGCTCGAGGAAAATAGGGCTTTTAGCCGCCTTCTTTCTAGCCGTCATGCCGGCTTACTTTCAAAGAACAATCGCCGGATTCTTCGACAACGAGACTATCGGTATACTTTTAATGGTTTTAACAATTTATTTTTATATAAGAGCTATTAAACACGAATCAATATTTTCAGGTTTACTAGCAGGTTTAGCGCTCGCATATTTAACTATCACATGGGGTGCTAACATCTACTTCTTTTATCTTATACCACTCTCTAATATAATTCTTCTAATTCTCAAAAAATATAAGACGTTTTATCTAATACCGTATACTCTAGTAATCGGAATTCCGATTTTAGTAGGCTCTCAGATTCCTTTAGCTGGGGGAGTGAACATATTATTTAACAGCACCGGTG
>JAHQXC010000076.1 GCA_029856525.1 Candidatus Odinarchaeia archaeon | reverse complement strand
ATCCAGAACATAGTGTTTATTCACACTGATAAACCGCCTCACATAGGTGAAAGCTTAAACTTAATATTATTCTCGAATGTTCTACATGAACTAAACGATTTCGAAGAATATATTAAATGGGCTGCTGAAAACACGAGTATACTAGTTATCATAGACTGGAAAAAGGATGATACACCGCTAGGGCCTCCCGTAGAAGATAGAATAAGTATGGGAGAAGTTGAAAAAACACTTATCAGATATGCTTTCAAAGTAAAAAACTATGATGTATACCCATATCATTATTTTTTAATCGCGTCGAAAACTATTACTTGACCTACTCGTCGATGAATGAAGTTTCTCTGTTTCTACAAGAGTAGTATTTTGATGACGCTTGTTTATTCTTTCTTTTCTCAGCGCAAAAACTTCTAAAGTTTTAAGAGCGAGACAATATAATCACTGGATTACACTTTAACTGCAGCGGCTCAAAGTCATGTACTCTAAGAGCTCTAAAAATTCAATGATAATTTACCGCATTTAACTTTTTACACTCTTACAGTAAAGCTTGCGAAAGATCTTACTGTGACGGTTATTAAATAAGACGGGTAAGGGCTCTCTCCCCTCGCTTTCACAGAGGTTTCCCGCTGATAAAGTTAAAATTACATGTAGACGGTGGCGTTTAAAACCGCTGTTGATACAGGCTTATCCAGTCTGATTTTAACATTCGACTTGTTGCCGTGTTTACCTATTATTTTACCTTTAACAGTGATATCCCGCCCGTATTTTAATAGAATTCGAGCGCCTATCAACTCTTCTATTTTCTTTGAAGAATCTAGTATACGGGCTAAAACCTTGTTGTTAGATATTCTAGCACCCCCTCTTTCAAAAGAGTATACTCTTCCAATAATTCTTCTCACAGGTTCAGATGGTTTCGCAGAGATCTTAGGCTTCCTTGTTTTAGGAGTCTTCGCAGGTTTTTCAGATTTAACCTCGATTTCACTCTTCTCAGCTTTAACCGGTTTCTTCTTACCGCTCATCTTTCTAGAAGTTTTCCCAGCTGGTTTACCTTTGCCAGCTTTAGCCTCCTCCACCGGTTTCTCAGCTATAACAGGCTGAGCTTTCAACTCGTTAACTTTATCTAATAAACGTTTGAGAGTAGTTTTACTTAAATCAGGGATCTTGCTCTGAAGCTCGTCTAAACTATACTCAGATAATTCTCCAAGTGTCTTGATACCGGCTTTCCCCAGTTTTTCAAGCGTCTTTTTACTTAACCCTTTAACCTCGCTTAGCGGAGTTTTATCCTCTGCCATCTATCTCACCGCGTCTACCTGTAATCGCGTTAACATATATCGATTTATTATTTAACTTTATTGTCTAGATGACCTGTCTATGGTTATAAACCTGGTATAGCTGCTTCAACTCGAATAGGTTGGTTAAAATACCGGTCTTATATCTAAAAAAGGTTGATAGAGTTCACTCACCTTAAACATTTAAAGATAGGGGGCTCTGAGTTAAATGATAACGCTTATATTCACGCTTCATAATCTTTTTATAATAATCAATTTAATGGAATTCTGTTTAACAGTCTTGTGAATAATTGTGATGTTACGGTGTTCTACATGAGTAAAAGAGAGATAACTTATAAAGTTGAAAACGTTGTAGCATCTGTGAGTTTAGATGATAGAATAGACCTTAACAAGCTTTCGAATAATATTTCTGAAGCTGAATATGATCCATCTCAGTTCCCCGGTTTAGTTCTACGGTTAACAGAGCCTAAAGCCGCTATACTGGTTTTTAATACAGGTAAAATGGTTGTCACAGGTCTCAGAGGAGAGGAGGATGCTCCTACAGTGGTTGCCAAGGTTATAGAGAAAATTAAAAGCGCAGGCATCGAAATTAAAAGCGAACCTAAAATTCAGATTCAAAATATAGTAGCTTCAGGTAATCTAGGTGCTAGACTGGATTTAGAGGTCGCCTCTCTCACGCTTGAAGACGCGCTTTACGAGCCTGAGCAATTTCCAGGACTAATATATAGAGCTAAACATCCGAAAGTTGTTTTCCTATTATTCTGTTCAGGTAGAATCGTATGCACAGGTGCGAAGAAGGAGACAGATGTTCAGGAAGCGGTTAATAAACTTGATAAAATGCTGACAGAGCTGGAGATTTACGCTTAAACAAATTTATTAATATTTTTTCAAGCTTTACATGATAGGCTTCAAATTATTTACAAAATCTTGAATCTTATCTTTATAATTGTTTTCGGAAACCTCTTTAGCAGTGACTTCAACTGTTGCGATAAGTTTTTTACCGGTGATTTTCTCTATTTCAACCGCTATTTTAGAGCTGTTACCTTTAAAACCGCATGTTCCGATTAAAGCAAGCTGGGGGAGCTGGGCTTGGAATCGTTCAATGTAAGTTCTAATAGCTGGAGGCAGATTCCCAGCCCATACAGGTGAAGCTATTATCAGTAAGTTATATTCACCTGGATTTTTCTCAGGCTCCTTAATACTAGTTTTCTTTTTTAGAAAAGCGTCTCTGCCTGCTCCTAAAAAGCCTAGTATACCTGTTCGCTTTTTAAGGTCAATTATCTCCTCTAAATCACAGTTTAGTAATTTAGATGTTTCCTCAGCCACAGTCTTAGTTTTACCCTTCCTTGAATAAAAAACTAATAGGGTTTTAGCCATTAAAATCACTTCAGTAAATTACTTGAATATTATACTTTATATGCTTTCTGGATGATCTTCTCCTCTGATCTAGTGGTTTTACTAAGCTTGTTCGCGAATATATGGGAAGCAACCCGCATCAACCGGCTTCTACCATACAGTTCTTTTTCTTTCTGATCGAGAAAGAACGCCATTAAACGAGTTAGAATCGTGATCCCCAGTCTGGAAATAAAATTATGCTGCTCTGTTGTTAACTGGTATAACGGTTCAATATATTTTGCATTATGCTTCCAGCATGTTAATAAAAGCTGCCAGTGTTCCTTAGACATGTAGCTTGAAATAAAAGCCTTCATATCTTTAAGATTTGTAAACTCCATTGGAACGAAGAATAATGGAATAAACAGGGACGGGTACTCGCTTAAGCTTTTTATTAAATCAATCGTTTCGTTAACATCATCTTTTTCCTCGCCAGGTAAACCCATCATAAGAGTCCCGACTGAAACCCATCTATTCTCCCACATCACTTTATGAGCTTCACGGACTACCTCCGGCCATTCTTCAGGTTTACATGGAGCTGGTTTACCTGCCATATGTAATTTCATAAGACGGGGGCTACCGGTTTCTATTCCAGGCTGGCAACCATAGTATTTATGCCCGTGTTTTCTTAGAAGACGTGTAAGCTTCGCTATCACATCTGGCTGGCATACGAAAGGAGAGAGACATGAGTGTGTGATGAAGATTTCTTTCACACCTGTTTTAAACCCTTCTTTATATAATGTGAATAATGAATCCTCGTCTATTAGAAAATTTTTAGACCCGTAGCGTAAAGTATCATCTGAATGAAATGTAATCGCTTTAAAACCCGCGTTTACATGGACTTTTATATCATTCAGAATTTTCTCCAGAGGCATCATTCTCATTTTACCGCTTGTAGCTGGAACGCAAAACTTGCAGCCTCGTCCGCATCCTCTAGCGACTTCAATTAATCCGAACACGGATGGTGTTAGCACGGAGGGGACGTCTTCGGGTTTAGCCACCTGCCCGTATACAACTCTCTTATCATATTCACCGCCATCTAGGATAGCGTTGAAAACCTCTGGAATCGTGTACTCAGCTTCATTTATTAGAAGATAATCGATTCCGAGCTTATCAGCCACGCTTATACGATTTATCTGCCAGGCGCCAGGCCCTCCGACCACTACTTTTAAACCGTATTTTTCTTTTAATTCGCGAACCGGACCGAACATTAATCTTAGAAATTCAACTCTAGTATGCGGTATTCCAGAGAAAAGAGTACTCCATGTTGTAGTCGAAGGTCCTAAACCTAAAGGATCCATAACTGATATAGCTAAAATTTTAGTCTCAGCTGTCACCACCCTGGTTAGGTAATCAGGGTGCGCTATTTTAACCTCCTCTCTTGGTATATTCGCCCTGTGAACAATTATAGCTTCAGCGGTGGTCAACGCGGGTGTAGCCATGCTAACCGTACCGTCAGGATTTGAGGGGACAGGGGGGCATAGTAGAGAATAATAAAGCGAATCAGGGCATACGTTAGTTGGAAGAGAGGCGGCTAAACCCATGTAAAGGTTATTACCGTATGTTGTAAGCAGACTTCTATCCGAAGTTAATACGATTTTAGCATGGTTTGTCAATACCACAACCTCGCTTTAACTAAGTAGAAAAGTGATTTAAAATATAATATATTAAGATTATTTTTAACGTTTAAGCTTCACATTGCCACCGTTCACTTCAACTATACCCGCTTCAGATAGTTCGCTTATAATTTTTCTAGTCATTATAGGAGTGTAGCCTATAGCTGTATTCAATGCGTCTATTGAAACCTCGTTAACTGATTCTAATATTTGTAGAACTTTGAATTTAGGATCCGAGCTGAGAATTTTTTTAAGTTTATTGATTCGATCCAGTTCCTCTTTCTGGTTAGCGCTTAATTTTTGCAGCTGAGCGTATTCTATTTGAAGCTGATTTAATTTTCTCTCATACTCTGTTAACCGGTTTAAATCAGCTTTTAAACGTTGCAGCTCAGATTCTAAGCCTTCAATTCTTGTTTTATCCTGTTCAATCCTGTTTCTCAGAGTTGTATTCTCTTCATTAAGCTTTAAAATTTTATTCTCTAAATCAGAGATTTGACTATTTCTCTGAGATAACGTATCCTGTAATATTTTAACCTCTGCTTTAATTTTAGCAGTGTCAGCTATTTCTTCCCCTCTCGGTTTCTCGGAGAGAGAGGATTTAAGTTCGTTAAGCTTAGCGGCCAAGAAAATATTCTCTGAACGGGTTTCCGCTAACTGGGTTTGCGTCGACTTTAATTTTTCATCTAGATTTTTAAGTTGAAGATTCAACTCGTTTAACTCGTTTTTATAGGATTCATTCTGTTTAACTAGAGTTTTAACCTGTGCTTCTAGATTAAGCTTCTCCTCTTGGAGAGCTAGATAACTCTTATTTAATTCATCAAATTTTTTCTTTAACTCAACGTAATCTTTAGAAAGAGAATTCATATCGAAAACTGTTTTCTTCAAATCACCGATCTGCGCAGTGTAATCTCTAATTAATTTATCTTTGTTATCAAGTTCAACGGTGAGAGCTGCGATTTTCTCCTCTAAATTCTTCTTCTCATATTCTAACTGTTTAACATTCGCTTTCCCTTCCTCGATTATTCTCTCAAATGTATCACTGATCTCCTGCATTTTACTTGAAAATTTATCCCGGATATTTTGCATTAAATAATTTAAAGTTTCTTTAATTTCAGTTTTAAACTCGTTTTTAAGATCTTCAAAGTTCTCATCTATTATTTTATCGTAGGAGGAGGAGATTAAAGGAATCACGAATTTTAATCTAACATTGTCAAATTGATTTATAAGAGGGTTTTTTAATTGTTTTAACTGTTCGCCGAATTTTGCAAGCTGCTCTTCAAGAACGTTTAATATATCTTCTTCAAATTCGTCGAAAATAGGCTTCGACTTATCCTGAGCCATCTTCCATCACATCTTTAACTACTTCCTCCACTTGTCTTAAGACC
>JAHQXC010000021.1 GCA_029856525.1 Candidatus Odinarchaeia archaeon | reverse complement strand
ACATATACCTACTTATAAGACTATCAGCTCTCAGCTTCTCCCCGGTGAAATTAAAAATCATCGATAAAATTTATATTTAAGTATGATATTTAAAAAATCTGCGGCACACGTTCACCTTATATTCTCTGATAGGTTTCCATGTAATTACTTTTTACAATGCTTTTTAAACAAGGTGGTTTCATGCCGGAGAGTAATGAGGATTATGAAAGTAAAATTAAACAGTTAGAGGAATCTCTAGAAGAGAGCAGACGCCTGCTTGAAGAGGAGAAGAAACACTCCGAGGAATATTTAAATAAACTGAGATATCTTCAAGCTGAATTCGAGAATATGAAGAAACGTATGATAAAAGATATTGAAAACAGTCGACTCCAATATACTTGTAAACTTATTGGAAAAATTATTACCCCTATAGAGGAGTTGGATTTGGCTTTAGCAAGCTGCAAGGAGAATTGTGATATGAATAAGTTTATTGAAGGTATTAGAATGATCAGCTTGAAGTTTAAGAATATTTTAACCGAGGAGGGTGTTACTGAAATAGAAGCTGAAGGTAAGATGTTCGATCCAGCGTTTCACGAAGCTGTTCAATTCCAAGAGAGCCGGGATCATCCTGACAATTATGTAATATGCGAGTTACGTAAAGGTTATCGCTTAAATGAACGGGTAATAAGACCGAGCATGGTTATTGTTTGTAAACATGTAGAGGAGGGGGTGAAGAATAATGGGTAAGATAATAGGAATTGATTTAGGTACAAGCAACTCTGCAGCCGCTGTTTTAGAAGGCGGTAAGCCTAAAATTATACCAAGCTCAGATGGGCCTACACTAGGCGGTAAAGCCTTTCCATCATACGTCGCGTTCACAAAAGATGGTACTCTCCTAGTAGGTGAACCGGCTAGAAGGCAGGCTGTCACTAACCCGGAGGGAACAGTCTACGGTATAAAAAGAAAGATGGGAACAGATTATAAAGTTAAAATATTCGATAAAGAGTTCACTCCTCAGCAGATTTCAGCGTTTATACTTCAAAAGATAAAGAGAGACGCGGAGGCTTATCTAGGCGAGAAAGTGGAGAAAGCGGTTATCACCGTCCCAGCCTACTTCAACGACAATCAAAGACAGGCTACAAAGGATGCAGGGTTAATAGCCGGATTAGATGTGGTTAGAATAATAAACGAGCCTACAGCCGCGGCTTTAGCCTATGGTTTAGATAAATCGGATAAAGAAATGAAGATAATGGTTTTCGACTTAGGCGGTGGAACATTAGATGTCACCATAATGGAGTTCGGTGGAGGCGTGTTCGAAGTAAAAGCTACGAGCGGTGACACACAACTAGGCGGAACAGATATGGATAACGCGTTAATAGACTACATCGTAGGAGAGTTCAAAAAGGAGACGGGGATAGATCTTAGAAATGATAAAACAGCGATGCAGAGAATTAGAGAAGCAGCTGAAAAAGCGAAGATCGAATTATCAACAGTCCTATCAACGGAGATTAACCTACCTTTCATAACCAGTGATCAAACAGGTCCTAAAAATCTTCAAATGACTATCACAAGATCTAAACTAGAGCAGCTTGTAATGCCTATAATAGAAAGATGCAGAGGTCCTATAAAACAAGCGTTAGCTGATGCTAAACTAACGGTGAAAGACATTGATAAGATAATACTAGTAGGCGGCCCTACCAGGATGCCTATTGTGAGAAGATTCATCGAAGAGGTTATGGGTAAACCACCGGAGACCGGTGTTGATCCGATGGAATGCGTAGCCATGGGCGCGGCTATTCAAGCAGGTGTCATAGCAGGGGAGATCACAGATCTTCTACTATTAGATGTAACCCCGTTATCACTGGGTGTTGAAACAGTAGGAGGCTTAATGACTAAAATAATCGAGCGTAATACAACGATACCGACTAGGAAAAGTCAAATATTCTCAACCGCATCCGACTTTCAAACAGCTGTAACCATTCACGTCTTACAGGGTGAACGCCCGATGGCTGCTGATAACATATCATTAGGAATGTTCAATCTAGTCGGGATACCGCCTGCTCCTAGAGGTGTACCGCAAATAGAGGTCACATTCGACATAGACGCGAACGGAATACTCCATGTATCAGCTAGAGATTTAGCTACAGGCAACGAGCAGAAGATAACGATAACAGCTTCAACAAAGCTTACAGATGAGCAGATCAAGAAGATGATAAAAGAAGCTGAGCAATACGCGGAGCAGGATAGAATTAAGAAAGAGGAAGCTGAGCTGCTTAATAAAGCGGATAACCTAATCTATACCACGAATAAAACACTCAAAGATCTAGGTGAAAAAATGCCTGAAACAGACCGTCAAAGACTCGACAGTCTGGCGAAAGAGCTTGAAAAAGCGGTTAAAGAGAGAAACATACCTGTTGTTAAAACCAAAATAGAAGAGTTAACTAACCTACTTCAAGAGGCTGGGACAAAAGTATACCAGCAAGCGGCTCAGCAATACGCTCAACAACAGTCAGCTCAGAGCGGAAATAAAAAAGATGAGAAAGTAGTGGACGCAGACTACAAGGTTGTTGATGAAAAAGAGAAAAAATAAATGAGGAAAGGTGAAAATTCCTCGATGAAAAGAGACTACTATGAAGTCCTCAACGTTGATAGAAACGCTACACTAGACGAAATAAAGAGAGCGTACAGACAGTTAGCGTTGAAATACCACCCGGACAGAAATAAATCACCTGACGCGGAGGAAAAGTTTAAAGAAATATCAGAAGCTTACGCTGTTCTATCAGACCCTGAGAAGAGGAGAGCATACGACGCATACGGTCATGCTGGAATAGATAGCAGATACACTCAGGAGGATATTTTCAGAGATGTCGATTTCGAGAGCATATTCAGGGACTTCGGATTCGGTGACAGTATCTTCGACATATTCTTCGGCAGAGGTAGGCGTAGAGCTGATTATGTTAAAGGCGCGGATATTCAATATAATCTTGAAATAACACTAAGGGAGGCTGCTTTCGGAGCTGAGAAAGAGATAGTTGTGCCGCGACGTGCTAAATGCGTGGAGTGTAATGGAACAGGAGCAGCCTCTGAATCAGCTTTAATAAAGTGTAAGACGTGTAAGGGAGCTGGACAGGTGCAAAATATACGTGTCTCAGGTAACACTCAGTTCATTCAAATCATAACATGCCCCGACTGTAATGGAACAGGTGTCTTCATAAAAGAACGGTGTAAAAAATGCAAGGGGACAGGTGTTACAGTCTTAGAGACGAAGATAAAAGTTAACGTGCCTAAAGGGGTTGACGAAGGCTACAGTTTAGTTATAAGAGGTAAAGGAGAGCAAAGCGAGCGTGGAGGACCACCCGGAGACTTATATGTAGTGATAAATATTAAAAGAGACCCTGTTTTCGAGAGAATAGGAGACGACATTATTTGTGAAGTTCAAGTTCCATACACCACCGCGGTTTTAGGTGGTACCATACTGGTTCCAACCCTAGATGACAAAAAAATTGAGTTGAATATCCCGCCGCGTACACAGAGTGGAACAGTGTTTAGAATAAAGGCTAAGGGTATGCCCAGGTTTAAAGGCGGGGGATTCGGCGATGAGCTTGTTAAAGTAAATATAAAAATACCTGAGAGAATAAATAGGGAAGCAGAGGAGCTACTGCTTAAACTACGGGAAATGGGGTTATGAAATATTCTAGATATTTTAAATTAAATAAGCATTCTAGATATTTTAAATTAAATAAGCTGGTTCACATACATATAAATGTATTAAATATTTGAACAGGTGCTTCAGTTTGAAGGAGGCTATGTTATATAAATCTGTAAACGGGGAAGCACACTGCTATTTATGTTCAAGATACTGTAAGATTCCATCTGGAAAGCTAGGGTTCTGCAGAGTTAGAGAGAATTTAAACGGGAAACTTTACACCCTCGTATACGATAAAGTGGTTTCAGCTAACCCGGATCCTATTCAGAAAAAACCATTATTTCATTTCGCACCAGGTTCAATGGCTTTTTCAATAGCAACCCCTGGCTGTAATTTTAGATGCGATTTCTGCTGTAACTGGGTTATAAGCCAGAGCCGAAGCATTATAGGGGAGAGTATACCACCGGAGCAGCTCGTTCAAATGGCGATAGACTCAGGCTGCCAGGGGATGTCCTACACTTATACTGAGCCGACTATATTCTTCGAGCTAGCATATGATACTGCGAAGATAGCTCAACAGCGTGGATTATATAATATGTTTGTAACAAACGGTTATATGACGGTTGAAGCTGTTGAAACCATAGCCCCGTATTTGAACGCTGTTACAGTCGACTTTAAAGGTTCAGGTAACCCTGACTTTTACCGTAAACACTGTCAGGTTTACGATGTTAACCCGATTTTTAAAACGTTAGAAGCATGTAAAGAGAAAAAAATATTCATTGAGATAACGAATTTAATCATACCGGAGATCGGTGATTTTAAAGATGATTTTAAGAAATTATGTAGGTGGATAGTTGAAAAACTAGGCGAGGAGACTCCGCTACATGTACTAGCCTTCCACCCGAATTATAAGATAACAGATATCTCAGCTACACCGGTAAAATTAATAGATGAATCGATAAAAATCGCTGAAAACGAGGGTTTAAAACACGTATATGCAGGGAATATTCCAGGTCACCGAAACGAGAACACCTACTGCCCGAGATGCGGAAACATGGTTATTGAACGCTACAGTATATTTCTCAGAGAGAATAAACTTAAAAACGGATTATGCCCGTTTTGCGGATATAAATTAAATGTCATCGAATGGAGTTAAATCCAGTCTCCTGTGGAAAGTTTCTGAGGTAGATAAGTGTTAGTTAAGAATTCGAATCCGTGGCTGCTGAGAGCTTGAATCTCCGCTTTTCTTTTAAGCTCTATCATAAGCTTTAAGTCCTCCACCCAATTTTTATTCTTCTGCACGAACGGCTCTCTTAAAAGTTCCTTAGCCCGCTTTATATCAGTTTCACTCATCTTCAACCAGCATTCTTTAGGTATCTTATAACTGTCTAGGTCACGGCTTAAAACGCCTAGAAGCTTCAACTCCGGAGTTGCTAGAAACGGTGACTCATAGCTTAAACGCTTACTACCGCGTAAATAAACGCTGTAAATATAATATCCGTAGGGGTCTGAATCCATTAAAGCGAAAGCGGGAATCTTCAGTGTTTTAACAAGTTTTCGTAGAAAGCTTCTAGTCGCTATGTCAGCTGAGCCTTTCCCGGTTATTATAATACAAGGATATTTATTCCACCATTTAGCTTCGCTAAGCCTTATTAAAGCAGCGTCTTTTTCAACGACTAAAATAAACTCAGCGTCACTTTCAATTATTTTAATTTTATCTAAGAAGGGGGTTATAGACCAGCCGCCGCTTCCGAGCTTAGTTAAATCGATAACATCACCGCTATCCTCGATTACAAGCCTGCCGATGGCCATGCCTTTAGCGCTAGCAACTATGTGAGTGGAGTCGCGGGTAGTGTTAAGTAAAGGAGGGATGTCATCTATAATCTTATCGCTGTTAACTTGATCGCCGAAGAGATTCACATCGTTATAAAAGATCTCCCTTTTAGTAGCGTGAATATCTTTTTCAACTAGTGTATGAATGATTTCAAGAACTCTCATAGTTCTGGTTACATCTAAAGATGTTGCTAGACTTAAAAGAGCGCGCGAACTCTTCTTTCCACCGAGGAGGAGAAGATCATTCTCCTCGTCGTATATAATATTATCCCCGCTTCGCTGAGGTATCGATAATACAGGCGGAGTCTTATTTTTTAATTGGTTAAGTAGTTCACGCGCAGTTAAATGAATTCTTTTATGCACTTCCTCCGCTGGAAGCTCCTCAACTACCACTGCTCCGCTTGGCGGTGTGAACTTTGAACGCTTCCTTTCTCTTAATTCTTCTTTCAGATGATTTAACTTTTCGAACCTAGCTGTCATAAAACCATCCCAGCTTCTTTTCCAGTTCAAATCATTCTCTAATACTGTTTCCCGTCTAATAATTCTTTAAAGTTAACTGGACTGCTTTATTTTCAGTTTTAACAGGCTGGCTGAGAATTTTAGTGGAAGATTTACCGCCTTCAACCAGTTCTCTTATTATACTATATAATTCTTCGAAGCTTGGTTTCTCAGCCAATTCATTATCTGTGTTGATAATAGCGGTTAGCGATTTAGTGAATAATTTAGCGTGTTGAAGAAGTTTTTCAGAGCGCTCCTTCTTTCTTATCTCAGTTTCGTGTTTGATAATATAGGCTTTAAGCTTTCGACCAAGCTCTTCTAAGGCTAGCTTGATTTCTTTAACCAGTATGTCGTCTGCAGCTAAAGCCTGTTTGCTTTGAGCCTTAAACATAACGTGAACGAATGGGCCGCTGACGTTTACAAAGAGTTTAACAGGACCTTTAGGAAGACCGTTATCATATCTATCTAGCTTATAATTTTTCCAGTTTACGCTGCTCGCAGCCTTCCATATCGCACAGTCAGAGTTATCTCGAAGTTTAGGAGTTCTATTAGTAAACCGGTAGAGAACAGAGTTTTCACTTAACTCAGGTTTATTCGGGTCATATGCTATAGCAGCTTCAACTACGAACGCTAAACCCTTACTGCTAGTAGGTTTACGCGTAACCGCCGCTACAAACTCAACGTTTAAACTCTTTTTTAACACATCCACTAAAACATCACTTCCAACTGGAACCACTGTGTTCACAGGAGGCGCCGGGTATTTTATGCTTATAAACGCTTTATATAACGCGTTTATCTGGTCGTCTGTTAAAGATTTAACTGGTGTGGAAGGCGTGATCTTAGATTTAAGCGATTTATTAGCTAGTCTAACTATCTCTTCAGCTCTCTTCTCACCGATCCTGCAGAATGATTTCGTCAGAAACTCTGTTATCTTAACCGCCTGTGTGTTTCGGATAGCCTCCTGAAAGTCTCCTATACTAGTAGACTCAGGGTGAGGTTCAGTGTAAACAGGTTCAGGGGGGAACACTGATACTTTTCTAGGATAAATCCATACCTCGCCGTTAGGGTCGACGAATATTAAATTCACATGACTGTTAAGTAACGCAGACTGCTTCACATATTCGTCAGCGTAACCTTTCACATATTTCACGTTAAGATACCATAATTGAACGTATGTGCCGTGGTTGAATGGAAGAGAAACTTGCATGGAGGGCACCGTGTACTTCTTCTTATTTTCACCTGTAGTGTAAAAAACTTGGAGAACACCTTTTTTCTCTTTAACGTGTTTAGTTATAACTGTTATAGGTTTACCTGTAGTGTTCTGAGCGTCGCTGAAAGCGCTTGGAGCCCCGAAACCTTGACTCCCTCGTGTCTGCTTCAGCTTCTCAGATTTACTGGAAGCTAAATATATCCCGAATTTCTCAACGTCGACAGGTTTCATTCCAACGCCGTTGTCGAAGACTTCGAAACAGTACATCTCTATATCCGATCCCTGGATGTCATCAGGGAGTATTTCAGGTTTCTCAACTCTTTGCAATATGATTAACGCGACGGGTTCCCGGTTTATTAAGTCTTTTAACGGTGCGATAATCTTGTTTAATCTTAAAAGAATCTCTTCAGGCTTAGTTTTATTAAGCGTGTTACCCCAAGGCTCGAAACGATAATTTATATTAGGTGTTTCCGAGCTTAAATTTTTAAAAACGTTAAACTCCCATTGAGCTGTTTCAATAGCGTCTAACGCGTTATCTAGGAATTCAGCTACATATTGTGTATGTTTATGCCGCTCTATAGAGAACCCGACTAGCTGGGTTCTCTTCCTCATAAATTGAGCTATGCTACCTTCTTTAATAACACCTTCAGAGTTTGAAGCCATGGTATTCACTTACTCCTATAATATATTCTCATCTCATTTTTAAAAAGATCAATCAGTATAAAATGGTTTGGATAAAAATAAATAAGAGTGAAATTACAGTCAATCTGTTTAAATAAACAAGTAGGTTTATTATTTAAACTTAAGCTCACTCGGCTCATTCCCTTCCTCTACGATAACCGGCTTAGCGTTAAATAGTTTAAATTCACGTCTAAGAGTCACCGCCATCGCGCTAGCCTTATACAAATCGCTTGGTGAAGAACCGTTCCCCTTCCATATCCAGATCTTCTTAGCGTCTTCGTCTATGATTATCGCAGTAGAGCATGTGTCAGGTTTCCGTTCAATCTCATTAAGCCCGCTCTGAGTCACCTGGAAGATTTTCATAAAACCCCCTCCTAAATAATATTTATTAAAATTATTCCTTAAGATATTATTAAATTTTTTGTATTATGACTACAAAACAATTCAAGAAATCTGCAGGAAACTAAAAAATAAGATGAAACTTAAAAACATGTTAACCATATTAACACTAGGAGAATATTAAAAATAGTTAAGGTGGTTCGTTGAGTGAAATTTCCCGCTATACCCTTGAGGCTAGAAGAAATGTTAACTTAAGAAAATATTATGAGGCTGCCTCAATCTATGAGAAACTAGGTAGAATGCTTTACAAAACAGATGCTAAAACAGCTTTAAATTTCTTCAAATTAGCGGTGAAATATTATATTAAAAGCATAGCAGAATATGATAAAGCTAAAAGGCTAGTTGAAGCCGCTCAATGCTCAGAGTGTATAGGAAAAATCTACAAGAAATGGTTTAAAGATATGGCTACAGCCACCGATTATTTCATCTCAGCTACTAAATACAGGATTAAAGCTTCAAAAATAAGCTTAGGGTATAAAAACGAAAATAACTCGAATAATATATAGGCTATTATAAAACAGTTAAAGCAGCCTTCAAGGTGTAGGTATGAAGGTGAGAGTCTCACTAGGCAGTGCTATAAAACTTAAAAAAATACAGGGGAGACTAGCAGCAGAGCCCACCACCATCTATCTTATGACATACTATAAAAATAAGTGTACAGCAAACTGTGCTTTTTGCACCCAGGCGCGTTCAAGTTCAGCTAATATTGAAAAACTTTCACGCGTAGCATGGCCTGAATTCGAGTTAGAAAAATTATTTGAAGGCTACAGTGACATGGATTTCAAATCTTTGAAGAGAATCTGTGTACAAGCCGTAAATTATGAAAACGTGTTTTTAGATGTGTTAAAAATAGTAAGATATTTAAAGAAAATTTCGAAGCTACCTATTTCGCTTTCTATAAAACCTTTAGAAGAAAGTGAGATGAAGACACTTTCAGATGAAGGAGTTGAAAAAATTTGTTTCCCAATAGATGCGGCGACACCACGATTATTTAACATGTTTAAAGGATTAGAAGTGAACGGGCCGTATAGTTTTGAAAAACAGTTAAGCTGTTTAGAAAACGCTGTGAAAATATTCGGGGAATACAATGTGACAACACATCTGATAATAGGTTTAGGTGAAAGTGAGCGAGAGGCTGTGGACTTCATGATAAGAATGAGAGAGATAGGGGTTAACGTAGGTTTATTCGCGTTAACTCCGTTAAAAGGAACGAAATTAGAAGATTCAAAACCTCCTTTAATAGAAGCTTATAGAAGACTTCAATTAGCCAGACATATCATTTTCAACGAAAACGCTGATATAAGCTATTTTATATTTAACGGAGATAAACAGATAAAAAAAATATTAATACCTGCGAAGAAATTTAATAGAATAATCCAGTCAGGTGAACCTTTCTTAACCTCGGGATGCCATGGTTGCAATAGACCGTTTTACAATGAAAAAGTTTCAGGGCCGATCTACAACTATCCTTCAATAGAGCTTGTGAAGAAGGATATTCAAAAAATTAGAAGAGAGTTAAGGGGATTACTGAATGATTTGGAGAGTGATACCTCTTACAGTAAATAAGGCCTCTGTTAATATGGCTGTTGACAGCGCTATACTAGATGAAGTTTCAGCTGGGAGAAGCCCCCCTACACTAAGATTATATAGATGGAAGCCGTCAGCGGTTTCCGTAGGCTATTTTCAAAGCGTAAACGATGAGGTTAACATCGAAGCGTGCAGAGAAATGGGGGTGGATGTAGTTAGAAGAATAACTGGCGGAGGGGCTGTATATCATTCATATGAAGGGGAGATAACTTATAGTGTAATTATCCCTGAAGACTACGAGGGGATGCCTAAAGATATAATAAGCTCTTATGAGCTTATATGCGGTGGAATAATCAAAGCCTTAAACTGGCTTGGCTTAAAAGCTGAATTTAAACCCGTGAATGATATAACGGTTGAAGGGAAGAAAATATCAGGTAACGCTCAGACTAGAAGGAAAGGAGTAATATTACAGCATGGAACCATATTATTAGATTTAAATATAAAAGAAATGTTCAATTTCCTTAAAGTGTCAAAAGAGAAGATTTCAGATAAACTTATAAAATCAGTTGAGGAGCGTGTGACCTCTATAACTAGTATAACAGGTGTGAAACCTGATTTCGCGAAAATATCCCAGCTGCTTATTAAAGGTTTTTCAGAAAGTCTAAAATTCAATTACACGTTTAATGGTTTAACTCCTATAGAGGAGAAGCTTACAAGAGAATACGATGAAAAGCAGTTCAGTAATAGAGAATGGGTTTTCAGAAGGTAGGAGAATGAGTAAAGCTGAACTTAAAGTTAAAGGCGGAAAGCTTGTTAAATGTAGATTAGATGTTGAAGAAGGCTATATAAAAAATATAAAATATACAGGGGACTTCTTCCTCCACCCGGAAGAGTATATTGAAAAACTGGAAAATTCGCTAACAGGCGCAGCCGCCTCAACGGAGATTATTAAGAATATAATAGAAGAATTTTTCAAAAAACCGGAGATAACACTTATAGGCGCCTCGCCTGAAGACTTTGTTAAAGTCACGCTTAGCTGTTTAGAGGCTTATAAATGAAGTTGGAGACGATTTATAACCCGGATGAACTAGTTAAACCGCTCAGCGTATCAGAAGCAGAGAAGATCTTTCGCCAAGGTGAAGTGTCAAATGAGCTTTTAAGTGAAACAGCGGTAAAAAATTTTAAGAAGAATTTTGAAAACACGGTTAAACTATTCTACCCAGGTTTAAAATTCCCTGTAATATCTTTAACAAACCACTCCTGCGAGCTTAAATGCGATCACTGTAATCTTAAGTATCTTGAGCATATGAATTGCATATCAGAATATAGGTCACTATTCGAATTCGCTAAAAAAATGGAGGATAAAGGAGCGTTAGGGATTCTAGTAAGCGGCGGCTGTGACAGTGAGGGAAGTGTGCCTTTAGAAGATTTCATAGACGACTTAACTAGAATAAAACAGGAAACTAAACTTGTTGTAAACGTGCATACTGGTTTAATAAAAAATAGCCTGATAAGAGAGCTTTCAAAAACAGGCGTCGACGTTGTCTCCTTCGATGTAACCGGGGATGATGAAGTTATTCGAAACGTTTACCACTTAAATAAATCCTCTATTGATTATCAGAACACTTTTAAAGCTTTAAAAAACTCTGGGTTAAAAAATATTGTACCTCATATATGCGTTGGATTAAATAAAGGCGTGATAGGAAACGAGTTTAAAGCGTTAAAGATACTAGAACCTTATAATCTAAGTTTAATAGTGATTATAATATTCACGCCCACAAAGGGTACTCCTCTTCAAAATATTAAGCCGCCTTCCAGTGATAGTATACAGCGTTTTCTATCAATACTTAGACTTGTATTTCCAGAAACAGAGTTAAGCTTAGGCTGCATGAGACCTAGGGGGGTTTTAAAAAAAGAGATGGAAGCAGCGGCGTTGCGTTCAGGGTTTAATAGAATCACATCGCCTTCAACTTTAATAAAACACTACGCTGGTGAATTAAAAATTAAAATAGAAAAATATTATGGTTGTTGCAGTCTACCAGTCGCTCTCCTTTCTTCTTTTAAAATAGTCTAAAATTATATCCATAAGTTTAGCTGCAACCTCTCTTTTATGGCTTAAGGGAATGTGATGAACCTTCATCTCGCGGTCGACAACATATAACTCATTGGTTAAAGACTTGAAGCCTCTCCCCTCTTTTGAAACATCGTTCGCCGCTATTAAATCTAAGTCAGATTCCCTAAGCTTATTGTATGCTCTTCTTATAAGCTCCTCTTCACTTAAACCTGTTTCAGCTTTAAAACCGACTAAAAACACTTTTTGATCTACTTTTCTTATCTCGTTAATTATTTTAGGTAAAGGTTTCAACGGAACTGAGAGCTCGGTTTTACCTGTAGGTATCTTAAATTTTTCAGTGTTAATAGGACCGTAATCTGATACAGCGGCAGGGTGAATTATAATGTCATACTTATTTTTTGTGATCTCATTTAATATCGCTTGAAGCATCTCCTCTCCTGTCTCAACTCTTATAGTTTTAATATGTTCAGGAGCCTCCACGGTCCCAACCCCGTAGATTAATGTTACATCGGCTCCTCTAGCCTCAGCTTCTAACGCTATTTCAACGCCTGTGCGACCTGAGCTCGCGTTTCCTATAAACCGGATTGGATCTATGTATTCTCTAGTTCCACCTGCGGTTACTAATACCCTAATACCCTCGTAGTCGTTTCGCTTAGTTAAAATGTTAATTGTTCTCGCAACTATACTTTCAATAGTAGCGATTTTAGCCTTACCTTCCTCTAATCTAGGGCTGATGAAGATTACACCGAGTTTTTTAAGCTTTTCAATATTCTCCTTCACAATAGGATGATTATACATGCTTTCATGCATAGCCGGGACTATAGCTATCGGTATCCCGGCTCCGAAAGCTGTGCTAACAACTGTAGTTACAGTTGTATCATCTATTCCGCATGCGATTTTACTTATCGTGTTAGCGGTGCAGGGGGCTATTAAAACCAGATCAACGTGACCTATATGTGTTCCAGCTAATTCTACGTGTTCAAGTAAACCGCTCAGTTTAGTCACTACCCTATTACCCGTAGCCCACTGCATTAAATCCGCGCTGATAATGTTTAAGGCACTAGGTGTCATTACCGCGAAAACCTCTGCACCATTTCTCATTAACTCTCTTGCTAGTATAGGACATTGGATCGCAGCTACGCTTCCAGTGATGCAAAGCGCTATTTTCTTATTCTTCAAAATAGTGCTTTTACTTCCGATAATATCTTTCGATATATGACTGGTTGAAAGCAACTATGTCACCTTTAAATATAGGGATAACTGAGTGTCTATATACTTTTTGTTTATAAGATATATAGCTAAATAGTTTTACATATAAAATATTTAGAATATATAGATTATTTTTCAGATAAGTATTCTTCAGCTAGCCTCCAGTATAATAATGCATTATCTTTAATAACAGCTGATTTCTCCCCTGATACAACACTTTTAACTACAGCAGGAACGCCTACCACTAGACTATTATCAGGGATGACAGTGTTCTCGAGAACTACAGCTCCAGCGCCAATAATACAGTTCTCCCCTATCACCGCGTTGTTTAATACCACCGCTCCCATGCCCACTATCACATAGTTTTTAATTTTACAACCGTGTATGATCGCGCCGTGCCCTACAGTCACGTAGTCGCCGATTTCAACTCGGCCGTTCATGTCCGAGTGAACTACAGCGTTATCCTGAATATTTGAGTAACATCCTATTGTGATTTCCCCTTCATCCCCTCTTAGAACAGCATTAGGCCAGATACTAGAATATTCTCCTATCGTTACAGCCCCCACTATTAGCGCGCTCTCCGAGATAAAAGTTTTTTCAGCTATTCTAGGAGCTTTACCTTGAAATTCTTTTATCATCTCTACCACCGTAATGAACACGTAAACCAGTGTTATTAACTGATGTTAAAATAATATTTTTTCTTTCAAAAAAATTCTCTAAAACATTAACAACCTGTGATTCTAAATTTTTCTCTACAATTGTGAAAACAGTTTCACCTATCATACACATACTTGAATTAACGTTTATCTCATCTAGTTTCGCTAACACCTCGGAGACTCTGGGAGTGATAAAATCTAATCGCTCAGCGAAGTCTCTTGAAAGCCTAAGAAAATTGATTATTGAAGGAGATTTCAATAGTTTCCTCAAACACTTCCCGCCGTATAGATTAATATCGTCGAAAATATCTTCTCTGCTTAGAATACTCTTCGTGCTTATAGGCCCGAAAGAAGCGGATATAATAGTATAATCTTCTGGAAGAAAAATTTTATCGATTATATTTTTACCGGGAGGCCCCCCTCTTCTAGTAATAGTGAATCCGCCTAACAGCTGAGGTCCAACAGTCCCCAGTCCTGTTCTAGCCATTATTTCCGCGTTATGAGCGATCTCACCAACACGGTTATAGGTTAGCTTCAAGTCTAAAACAATGTTTAACACCGCAGCTAATCCTAAAGCGCCTATACCGCTCGCACCATAGCCGCAGCCGACAGGTACATCAATATCATGATATACTTCTATGGATTTTTCGAATCCGGCTGGTAATAGAAGCTTCACCACGTTTAAACTCGTCGCCGCGTTTTCGTCAAGTCTACCGTTAATGAATACGCTTATTTTTTTACGCGTATCATCTAATATTTTAATAGAGGTCCATCCGCCTACCTCCAGATTAGGCCCGGCTCCTAGAGAACCGTAAAAGCTAATTTTAGAATCCTTCCGTGTATATAGGATTTTAAAGAACCCGGAGATTCTCCCAGGTACAAATACTCTAATATTATTTTTCAGGTCAGTGTTCATCTTAATCTACGACACCACTAAAGTTGACGTTTGTTGAACTCCTGGAATACCTCTAATTTGCAGAACTAAAGTATTAAGCTCTGGGAGTTTCTCGTATTCGGCTATTGCGATTATATCCCATTCCCCGTATATCATATAGCTTTGAGTTATTTGCTTAAACGTTTTAAGTTGATCCAGTATTTCAGATTCTAAGCCGCCTTGAGCTCTTATTAAGATGAAAGCTAATCTCACCGCCATGTTTTCTTCTCCTTTAAACATTAAAACGTTAATCTATTCTACTGCTTAAAAAAACTTACTATTTTAAATATAAGCTGGTTTAAGCCAGCTCCGTTGATTCGCGTTGAACTGTAAGCGGGAATAGCTTTTGCTTGAAGTCAACGTGAAATACTGGACTGAACATTCAACCATGCAGCGGATTCTAAATATTATTCTATGATATTTAAGATTAACTTCACTCAAACCTCAAGTCTACCGATAAGTTCCTCTTGTATAGTTAAGATAAAGTTGACAGAATTTTTTGAATTAGTTTAAAAGTTAGCGCGTGATATGACTTCTTCAAGAAGGCCTGAATTTCAACGCCTATAATTCCGCCTAACCCTATTAAATCACCTATTAAATCGCCTAGAACATGGTAGACTGTATTTTCACTGTCAGATAAAAACGGCGTTATAGAATTAGAAATCTTGTGAAGCAACGGTTTACTTATATTCGGCGGCGTGGTTTTAAAAATTGTTTTAATTTTAAAGCCTTTGAAAAATAATTTTATAATAGCGATGTAATCTTCTTCTAATGGTTTAACGCGGATAACCCCGCTTTCTTCAAGCTCCACTTCTACAGGTTTTCCAGGCTTAGTGTACTCGTGTAGTTTTCTAATGGTGGTTTTCGGCGCTTTTAAAAGGGATTCCACTAGTTCAGCGCCGATAACTCCGTTAGGATCGCCGAGAACCATAGAAGGCTCCGCGTTAGTCGAATACGCTGCACGATCCTCAGGCCTATAGAAATTCCAGTCACTTCGATGCGAGATTATATGCGCGTCTGTTATGCCGGTTAAAGTTAAAGCTGCTATATGATGCTCTATTAAGTAGACTATGCGCTCACCTTCCCGTATATCTATTCTATCACGGCTATGAATGATATATGAAGGTTTAACCGGGATGCCGTTAACTGTTATTCCTGTACCGTCGAAATTTGGTTTAAATTCGAGTAACCCTATTTTTAAAGGATTGGTTAAAGTTACCTTAAACACTGTTAACCCTTCCCTCACACTTCAGATGAGAAAATACCTGGTAGAGAATGTTTCACAGTCTTTATTATAGGGGGTACTACTAACAAAAGGAAGGGGATTTCACTGAGAAAAGTCCAGCCGAAATATGTTAAAGCGGCTATCCAAGTCCATGGAGCGAAGGGCTGCCCTGGAAGCGTGAAGATCTGAGTCCATAAAAATAAGCCGAATCCGATTATTCCGCTTCCAATAAGAAGGCTCCCTGTTGCGGACACCAGGTATCTTTTTAAAGTGTACTTGTTATAGGTTAGCCAGCCTAGAATAAAGAAGGCTGTGAAATTAGCGGTGACACCTACACTTAAACTGAGCAACGCATCCCCGTGTGTTAAAAGATCGGCGATGAATATACCCCCTGCAGCGCCCACTCCTCCTATAAAAGGCCCAAATAATACACTGAACGTTGCAGGCACGATCACAGCCGGCCAGAATTTTATTCCACCAACCGTGATCCCGAAATATGTGAGTAAACCGACTGCCGCGTATAAGCCCATGTTTAAAGCGGTTAAAACTATTTTGAAAGCAGGATTGCTAATAACCCTGTTCTCCTTCATTTAAACCACCACCTTTAATTTTTAAGAAATTATTGAATATTTTAAGAAAAATTGATAATTGCTGTCTGAACACCCCTCCGTCTGGTTTAGTTAACACACCCGGGCCGAATATAAGCTGGTTTACAGTTTTAAAAAACTTATTAAAAACTTCGACCGTGGAGGGTATTGTAAACCAATCAATATACGGTTGCTCTCCTATGATCTCTGTGTAAGCCTTCTCTAAAATTATGTGAAGTGAGTTAAAGGGTTTAATGTGAACGCTGCTAAATTCTAAAAAATCTTTTACAGTCACATCTATTTTATTAAGTGATTCCCGTAAATCTCTTATTATCTGTTGAGAGTCTATAAACGGCGGGGTTTCCAGAGAGACTAAAATCGGAGTTTTAAAACTATCGTCGCCTTCTTTTAGTGTATAAGCTTTCAGCAGAGGACCCCCTATAGTGAACACATCGTAGAAGCCTTCTTTAATAACGTAGTCGGTAAGGTAATTATTAGATTTGTTTAGTAGAATATTAGTGTTAACTATCTCTCTGAATATTTTATCATAGGCATGCTTGTTAACGAATCGGCTATTATACTCTAATATGAGGTAAGTTATATTTTTTTGATAAAGGCTAAAATAAAGGCTTGTAGGTGCTATATGTAAGACACGCGTATTCCTGTCTAACCTGATCTTTTCTCTTTCAAAATATTCGGTTAAAGTAAACGGGTTAGTGCAGATGATGAAAGCTATTGGCTTCAAGACCTCCCTATCTTCTTTAGCTAATATTCTGAAAAGGCTTGATAAAATTTTAATTGAGTATTCATCTAAAGTATAATCTTTTGAAAATATGCTGTAAATATTAAGATTCAACACGACTATATCAGTTGCTTCAGAGAGCTCGCTTTCGGATGTGAACACAGCTATCTTATTATATGATGGAGGGCTTATCTTTTTAAAGCCTGCTTCAAGTATACTTGCGGTAGATTCGTCTAAGAGATTTTTGTTTAAAGGTATCAGCTTACTGAATGATATTTTTCTGTATAAACTTTTTAGCATAACGATCAGATTATGTCTCTGACTGTAATTATTTAAATATTTATATCATAATCTAAAAATTCTATCAATAATATATAGAAATTCAATAATTTACAGTCAAATATATATTTATATGTTCCGCCGAATATACCATTTACGGAGTTCAGAGTAGAGTAAGAGACTCAGCGTTATAGAAATAATTAGCAACCAGTCAACCGGATTCAAGGAGATCGTTTTGAAAGGAACCTGCATAACCGGTATATATACTACAAGCAGTTGAAGAGCCACTGAGATCGCTACAGATATAACTAAATACTTGTTTCCGAAAAATTTCATTCTGAAAATAGATGTTTTCTCAGATCTAAAAGTGAACACGCTCACCATTTGAAAAAGCATAACAATTGTGAAAACCACTGTTCTAGGCCTTGTTAAAAAGATATCAATCTGCTCAGGTGTAGGATTAGTAGCTAAAAACCCCCAGTAATCTAATGAGAATAATTCGAAAACATATAAAGCTAACGCACCCGCGCACATTATACCACCGTAAATTAAAGCGTTTACGAGAGTCTCCTTAGATAATATGTTTTCATTAGGATCTCTCGGCTTCCTCTCCATAAGATCACCTTCAGCAGGTTCAACACCTAAAGCTAAAGCAGGCAAACCGTCAGTTACAAGATTTATCCAAAGTATTTGAAGAGCTAATATAGGAAGAGGTAACCCTATAATAATAGCTACGAAAATGGTGAGAATCTCTCCGAAATTAGTTGAAATAAGATATTTAACAACCTTCTTAATATTATCGTAAACCATTCTACCCTCTTCAACAGCTGCAACTATAGTTGAAAAGTTATCGTCGGCTAGAACCATATCAGAGGCTTCTTTAGCTACATCTGTGCCGGCGATTCCCATGGCGACACCTATATCCGAAGACTTTAAAGCCGGTGCGTCATTAACACCGTCACCTGTCATGGCTAGAATACTACCCTTCTTCTTTAACGCTTTAACAATCAGCATTTTATGTTTAGGTGAAACACGAGC
>JAHQXC010000020.1 GCA_029856525.1 Candidatus Odinarchaeia archaeon | reverse complement strand
TTAAACGGAAAATATTCTTGTTATCCTTCTAGTTTGAAAATAACAACTCCTGCCCCACGTGGGGCAGTAGCGCTTAACAGGTTTAGGATGGTAGGAGATAAAATAGGGGCTTCCATTTTCCACTTCACTTATAGAATTCACCCCCCAGAGAGAAGAAAGTGTTACATCTGTTACAAGTGTTACAAACCATGGATAAATACACTACCCTCCAAGAGAGAAAAAGTGTTACATTCGTTACACTCGTTACAAACCATATTAGTTTAAAGCTGTAATCTTAATTTGAAACATTATTTAATATTTTCTTGTATCCTTTCTCTTCTAATATTTCTTTTACTACTTGCTGGAACCTAGGGTCCTGCGCTATATAATTCATAACTTGGTCTATCGTTTCAAGGCTTTCTTCTCTGCTTGTCTTCTCTATGCTAAGATATTCTTCGAATTTCTGGTATGTTTCTCTCCATGAGTCTATAGACTTGTTTAAATAAGCTTTTTTCTGTTCAGGTATAGCGTGACCCATGAAAAACTCTATGTAGTTTTCGTTTAACCCGGCGTCGCTGAGTATTGTTCTAAACGCTGTTCTTAAACTGTGGGGTCTAGCAGGGTTATAGCCGTCTTCTAATTGCTCTTTCGGTATGAAGTCGCATCTTTTAGCTAACCGTTTGAACATCATCTCAACACTTGCAGGGGTTATACGTTCATTTTTCTTAGCTAGGAATAAAGGTTCATCATATTCTATTTTACCCCTGGTTTCAAGATATCTTCTCAGGTAGAAGACAGCGTCTCTACCGAAGAACGTGTAATGTTGAACTCCGGATTTTTTACGGGTTATGTTAACGCATAAAGGTAAAACACCGGCTTCATATTCCTCCTTTATATCCCCATAGTTTAAAGAACACAATTCATTTACACCAAGCCCTGACTGGAACAAGCACATGATTATAGCTTTATCCCTGTAGTTTGAAGCTGATTCAACGAATTTTTTCAATTTAGGTATCGACCAAACTATTTTACTATTCTTTTTTAACGGCACCGGGTAAGGTTTTTTAATAAACCTTGTTGATACGGGTATGTTACAGTATTTTAGGAAGCTTTGTATTCCCCCGATATAAGTGCTGATAGTCTTAGGGGATTTACCTTTCTCGCTTAGATAGTTTATGAATTGTTGAAGAGTGTTCTCAGCGATTCTCTCCTGCTGTGAAATGTCTCTCCTCCAATCTTCATATATTGCTTTCAAGAATTCACTTATCGTAGCTTTATCCCCGTGTTTTTCCCTATAGAAGTCTAAGAAGATTTTTAACGCAGTTCTATAAGCTTTCTCTGTTTTACCTTTAAAAAAGTTTAGAAAGCTATTTACCCGCTCTTCTTCAAATACAGGTTTAAGCTTAGCCATAAGTAAACATAGGTTGAAATATTATTTAAATTTAACCTAACATTTAGTTAGTTAAATTAAGTTAAAACGCTAAATTTTAAACAGGTTAATATTACTTCAAGCTAAATTTATTACTCAGTTGAAAAAATAAAATATTAATTAAAAAATTAAATAGAACATATTATTATAGGTGAACTATATGAGCGAGGGTAAAGAGAAGAAGAGTAAAGCTGAGAAAGTCGGGGAAACCGTTGGAGAAGGTTTAAAAAAGGGTTGGAGTGTAGCTAAATCAGCAGGCAGAGGTTTAAAGAAAGGTCTTAAAAAGAGTGAAAAAGAAGATTAACACTTATATAAATTCATTTAATCTTATTAGAGTATGGAAGGCGGTATGAGAGATTGTATAAGTATTTAAAATATCTTCTTTACATGTTAGCTTATCTCCCGTTGTTTTTCACGATTATTATCCGTTTCAGTTTCAACCTATTTACAATATTAGGTTTCATAGTGTTCGCCGCGCTTTTCATATTAATTTTAAGAAGGTTTTTAATACCGCATGGAGAAGTCTCTGAATTAACCGGCTTGGCCGTTGAAAAACCACGCGGATTCGAGTACACGGCCTTCATATTAACTTATCTTATACCGTTTCTCACATTCATAGATACAGCTACATTAATAGCTTTAATAGTAGTGTACTCTATTATAGCGTATATTTATGTGTCCACACCTTTATTTTTAGTGAACCCGCTGCTTAAATTGATATTCGGCTATAATACTTATTTTTTTAAAAACGAGGATGGTGAAAACTTTCTCATAGCTAAAAAGGATTTAAAAGAGCTTGATAACTCGTTGAAAATAAGGCGGCTTGACGTTAATTTATTCATTGTCAGCGAAAACTAGCTTATTTTAAATATAAGCTTTAATTATAAGATTAGGTATATTTCTAGATGAGGGGTTAAAATGAAGAAGTCTCTTGGAGCTAAGCCTTTTCTAATCCCTACACCTGTTTGGCTTATAGGATCATACGACTCGGAGGGTAAACCTAATATTATGGCGGTTGCGTGGGGTGGAATATGCTCGTCTAAACCTCCATGTGTTAACATCTCGATTAGGAAGGCAACCTACACTTACCATAATATTATGAGTAGAAGAGCGTTCACCGTGAACGTTCCATCAAAGGATTTTCTATGGCAGTCGGATTTCACAGGCATATTCTCAGGTAAAGAGGTTGATAAATTCGCGAGCACAGGCCTCACACCTGTTAAAAGTGTTTTAGTAGACGCTCCTTTCATAAAAGAATTCCCTCTCATAGCTGAGTGTAAGCTTATTCAAACGTATGAAATCGGTATTCACACCATGTTTATTGGAGAAATAATTGATATTAAAGCTGATGAAACAGCTCTCAATGAGAAAGGATTACCTGAATGGGGTAAGATATTACCATTCCTTTATTCACCTATAGACTCAAAGTATTACGGGTCAACCGGTCCTATAGGAGACGCCTTCTGCATCGGTGAACGTCCTGTAATCCGGTGGAGTAAATAATATAATATTTTTCAATATTCTTCGCAAAATTTTCAGGTAAGCATAGGATTAGTGGTTGAGATGAGCGGGGAATGGGAGGAGGATAATCTGCAAGGTAGCCGGCGTATCCCCCCGTTAACTATCATCTTCATCACTCTACTCATAGACTCTATAGGATACGGTTTAGTCATTCCTTTAATCCCTTTTTACGCTTTAGAATTCGGAGCCAGTTCAACGCTTTTAGGATTACTGGTCGCAGTTTTCGCTTTAATGCAATTCTTTTTCGCACCTCTACTAGGGCGTCTTTCAGATAAAGTTGGGCGGCGGAGAATACTAATATACTCGCTTCTCTTCTCCGCGATAAGCTTTATCATCTTCACAGCCTCGTTCTCATTCATAATGCTGTTAATCTCCAGGATAATAGCTGGGATGGCTACAGAGTATGGTGTCGCCTACGCTTACATCTCCGATCTAACAGGGGAGAGATCTAGAACTTCAGCTATAGGGAAGGTTGGAGCCGCCTCTAATATTGGTATAATACTTGGACCGGTTTTAGGCGGTTTTGTAAACATTTACGGCCGTTTCTGGCTTCCAGGTTTAACCGCAATAGCGTTAACAATTTTAAACCTGATGCTCGTATACTTTTTTCTACCGGAAACAGTTAAATTAAAAAACACTAGCGTCAACTGCGAAAACTCCACACCTCTCTCCTATATTAAAGACATCGCTCTCATAGTTAAATCCCCTATCATACAGTTAGCTCTAGGAATAGTCTTCGCTATGGGTTTCGCATTCGCCGCTATGCCTGTTGTTTTACCGCTTTACAGCTGGGATGTCTTCGGTTTAGGGGAGGCGGCTGTAGGCGTATTCTTCGCTTATATAGGTGTGATCGGATTTATAATTCAATTCATACTTATCGGGAGGATCTCTAAAAGCGTTAAAGACGAGCTTATTATTTTAACCGGAATATTTCTAACACTTATAGGAGTTTTCACAATGCCGCTTCTTCCATCTATAATACTTTTTATGACATCTGTGACAATAATCTCAGTCGGCGTATTCTTAGTCGACGTGGCTATCTGCAGCTTTTTATCTAAGAAAACGAACCCTGAAGACTACGGGGTTACTTTAGGGGTCTCTGAGTCGGTTAGCAGTATCGCTAGGATACCTGGGCCTATTATCGCAGGATTAGCCTACCAGCTTGCAATCCCAGCCCCATTTTATGTAGCAGGCTCCCTTATACTCGCAGCTTTATTTTTAAGCGCTACTATAATAGTGAAATCCGCTTAAAATTAGTATAAGCCTGTCTTAATAAATAAGACGGGAAGCTCAGTTAAACGCTAACATAAGGCTACTGTAACCGAAGCTCTATAAGCGTTTACACAGGTAACACTCATCTGAAAAAACATCTCTTTATAATTAATTTTTAAGACTTCATTTACAGGCTTATATAACAGTTAATATAGTCAAGAACAGAGTGGCTATTGAAAGATAGCCGAGATTTAATAACCCTACTTTAGCGTAGTCTCTTACTTTAATTTTAGCGCCAGCCTCCTTCGCCAAGCTCATAGCTATTAAACCTGAAGTGGTAGCCCATGGTAGAAATGTGATACCTATATCAGCGCCTAGTAAGAGCGCGTAAGCCATAGGTAGAAGAGGCGCAGTCGCTGAGAGGATTCTAACAGTAGGTATAAACATTAGAGTGACAGCTAAATTATCTATAAACCCTGTTAGAGCTGATACAACCCATAGAATAATAATTAACCCTAAGATAGCGCTTCCACCTATTAAAAGTGACAGAGATTCCCCGAGCGCGTTTAGAATACCGCTTTCACTTACACCGCCTATCGTAATAGAGATACCGATTATATATATTAATGTCTCCCAGTCTGTTTTTTGGAAGACATGCTGTAAATCAGCTCGATTAATAATCAACATGATCGTCGCTGCTAGTAAAGCGATAAACCCTAAGCTAACACCTATAAAACTGCTTAGAAAAAACATTATAAACGTGAACGCTAGCACACCTGCAGTTGCATAAAACACACTCCTCTTATAAACAACACTCCAAGGGTCAATTAACTCTAATTCATATAATATCTCCGTAGAAGTTTTTTGCACCGCCATCTTTCTTCTTTGAAGCTTAGGCGCTATTAGAATAGAAAAACCTAAAAACACTAAACCCATCGGGTAGGCTATGGACGCCCACTCTGCGTATGAGATTCCTAGTAGCTGGGAGGCTACTATTATAGAGACGGAGCCGCTTACCAGCGTGGTCCCAGCCATATCAGCTATAAAAGATTCAATTATTAAGAAGGGCACAGGATCGTAGTCGCAGGTTGAACTGGTTATAACCGTCATAGACCCGATTATCATCATCGTAGTTATACTCCCAATTAAACCAGCTAACAGGAAGGTTAATATAATAAACGATATGTAAAGCGGGTAAACTCTCCCCCCTGTTTTTTTAACTATTCTAAGCGTTATAAACTGGAATAAACCGCTATCCTTAGTAACCTGGATTAGTATAAATAAACCTAGTATTAGGAATATAGCGTTGAAATCGACGAAGCTTAAAGCATCTATAAAATTGAATAATCCTGAAAGATACCCTACTATTATAACTAAAATAGCCCCAAGCAAACCGACTAAAGCGTTTGAAACACGTTGAAACGCGAGCAATATGTTAACTAATATTAAAATCGCTATTAATATCCATGTTACCACTCAGCTCCCTCTTCTAGACTTGTCGACTATGAGATTAATCTAATAGCAAATTTTTATTTTATAAAAATACTATTTTAAATAATCTATCTAAAAAAGTTTTACAATCTCTAATAAGATGAAATCTTACAAGCTCAGCTTAAGCTTACAGCCTAAGAGAGATTATAGTTGAAAGCTTAGAATCAAGGCTTTAACCATGGTGAACGTCAAATAATTCTTATAAGATATGTTCTCTATAAGTTTATTAGCTGAATTTTAATTTATTATTCTTGAGAGTCAGCTTCAATTTTAGATTAATACTAAGCCAAGTTGAGATATTTATGCTTCGAACAGGTTTAGCTAATCTACCTCTCCACGGCGGGAAAGCCCCACCCTGGCTTATAGCTAAAATGATCGAGTTAGGTAAAGCTGTTTTCTCAGTTATGCTCTTAGAGTACGGGGAAGAGGAGATTTTAAGAAGGCTTTCAGACCCGTTTTGGTTTCAATGTCTTTCATGTATTCTAGGCTACGACTGGCACAGCAGCGGTACAACAACCGTCACTATAGGCGTGCTTAAATCTTTTTTAAACCCTGTTGACCACGGTTTAGCTGTAGTAGGCGGCAAAGGCGCTGTAAGCCGGCGGGCCCCTGATGAAATTGAAAAAATAGCTGAAAGCTTAAACCTCAGTGAAAGCGATGTTAAAAAGCTTAAAAAAATCAGCCGGCTAACAGCTAAAGTCGATAACGCTGCTATTCAAGACGGTTTTCAACTATACCATCATAGTATGATTATAAGTAGAAAAAACTGGGCGGTTATCCAGCAGGGGATGGATAAAATCAATCTATATGCTAGACGCTACCACTGGTTTTCAAAGCATTCAAAAAATTTAATAGTTGAACCTCATACAGGCATTGTAAGCGATGTTATCCGCGATCAAGTCCTAGATATGTGTGCTAGGGAAAGCGAGGAATGCCGGAGAACAAGCCTGGATCTTGTGAAAGATAACCCTCACCGCTTAAAAAAAGTTTTTAACAGTCTAAAAGACCCGGCTCAAAAATCTTTAACAGATTATCCTCTTAATTTAAACCATAACCTTCAAATTTTAAACATGCCTCGTAGAATCGACTGGGATGCGCTTCAGCAAGCTTACGAGCTTCAACCCGACAGCTACGAGGATCTTCTCCTTATTCAAGGCATAGGCCCGGCTGCAGTCCGCGCTTTAGCTTTAATCTCCCAGCTAATCTGGGGTGCTTCACCAAGCTGGAGGGATCCGGCTAAGTTCTCCTTCGCTCATGGAGGCAAGGACGGTGTCCCCTATCCTGTGAATCGCTCACTCATGACGGAGTCAGCCAATTTTTTGAAGAGCGTCGTTGAAGAGGCGAAGATAAATAATAAAGATAAACTTCACATGTTAAAACGCCTCTCAGATTTCATTAAACCCGTGGTTAAAGAATAACTTTAATGATTCGAGAAGTAAACACTACATTATCATTCTGATTGAATCCTATGCGAAAAGTAGACTATCAGCATACTCGCTTAATACAGGGATTCGAATATTAGTCGTAAGGGGGCTTGGCGGCGTATAAGCCGGGCAAGTTTTATATAATACACTCCCGTATAATCACTTATAGACACGCGGTATACTGATTTAAAATATGTTTGAGCTGAATCTTAAAAACGTGTATCTTAGTTTTACTAATCTCTGAAACACCTTGTAGAGGTTTATATTAAATGACTGGTGTGGAAACTATTTTAGCGAGTATCCCCGGCTACGCTGAAGAATTAGGGTTAAATCTACATGACCCCGGAGACCGTTTTAAATGGTTTTTAGCCTCTTTTCTCTTCGCTAAACGTATTTCAGTGGAGGTTGCGAAAAAAACTATTCGCTGTTTTATATCCGAAGACCTTGTAACCCCTGAGCGCTTAATTAAAGCAGGCTGGCATAAACTAGTGGATGTGCTTGACAGAGGCGGCTATGTGCGTTACGACTACTCTACAGCTTCTAATCTGCTTCTACTCTCAGAGAATATTTTGAAAAAATACGGTGATCTAGAGAATATTCACGAGCAGGCTGCTAACTCAATGGATTTAGAGAAACGGTTAATGGAGTTTAAAGGAGTCGGACCTGTCTGCGTTAATATTTTTTTAAGAGAGCTGAGAGGCATCTGGGTTAAAGCGAAGCCGTCTCCGTCTCCTATAGCATTAAAAATGGCGGCTTTGCTTGACGTTAAAGACGCTGAGAAATATGAAGCTTCTTTGATGAGGCTTTATATTGAATTCTGTAAGCGGAGGAGATGCTCTAACTGCCCGGTTAACGCCTACTGTAAAAATTTCACAGGGTAAGTGGTTGGAATGCTGCTGTCTTCGAATAAAATGAGGGTTATAGAATACCCTGTGATCTCATGTTCACGTAGAACTGATATACCAGCTCATCATATGAGCTGGGTTTTAGATAGGATTAAGACAGGTTACGTTGATGTTAGAAATCCTTTCAATCCTAGCATAGTCTCCAGGGTTACGCTTAAACCATCAGTTGTTAAATGCTGGGTTTGGTGGTCTAAAGATTTCAGCGCATGGATTAAAAGCTTTTACGAGACCCCGGAGGTTTTCAACGCTTATAAAGGGCATTTCTTCCAGTTTACTATTAACACTCCATGCGAGCTTGAGCCGGGTGTTAAGCCGAGTCTAGGGGAGCGTCTTTCTCAACTTAAATTTTTAGTAGAAGAGTTCACCCCCCAGGCTGTAACACTTAGATTCGACCCTATAGTCTTTTATAAGACACCGGGTTCAACACGGATTAAAAATAATCTAGCCGCTTTTGAATATATTGTTAAAAAAGCCGCTGATTTAAATATAACTGAAATCGTCTTCTCTTTTATCTCATTATACCCTAAGGTTGTTTCACGGATGATTTCAAGAGGTAGAATACCTGTTAACCTGTCAATAGATGAGAAAAAACTTATAGTCACCCGGCTAGTTGAAATCTGCAACCGTTATAATATAATTTTAAGAGCCTGCTGCCAACCTGAGCTGCTTCGAATCCCAGGTGTTACGGGTTCTAGATGCATCGACGCTTCTAAAATGGAGCGCTTAACAGGGATAACTCTCCCTAAAGTTAAAGATAAAGGTCAGCGTGAGGAGTGCGCATGCCACAGGTCGATTGATATAGGTGGCTATAAAGGTTTCTTCTCATGTAAACATAGCTGTGACTACTGTTACGGCTCCCCCGCGTAATCGAGATTTAAATATAAAAAATTCAAGGGGAAAGGTGTGTGAAAAGCTTATCAGCTTACCTTCTCCTCTTAGCGAAGCATTCTCTACAGTATACAGGCCTGCCCTCAGCGGGTTTAAACGGGACTTCGCATTCAGCACCGCACTCTGAGCAGATAGCCTTATACATTTGACGAGGCTCAGAGCTGCCTCTGAAACCTCCACCTGATCTTCTCAAAACCTAATCTACTCCTTTAATTATAATAACATATACTACTATACAAAAATAGTAATATATGTTACAATACATCTAAGTGTTTTTTAAACTTATAAACTTTCACTTTAATAATAGGCTAAAACCTTAATACCTTATTTTTAATACTATTCTTTTATGTTTAAGAGAAGGCTTGGAAGAACAGGGCTCAAGGTCTCAGCGATCGGGTTCGGGGGCATCCCTATTCAAAGGGTTAGTGTAGAGGATGCTGTGCACATTATCCGCCGGGCTTTACAATTAGGCGTTAACTTCATAGATACAGCTAGAGTTTACACGGACAGCGAGTTTAAAATAGGGTTAGCTTTAAAAGATCATAGTAACGGCTGCATCGTAGCCTCTAAGTCAAGAGCTTTAACTAAGCTTGAAATGGAGAATGATATAAAGTTAAGTCTCAGTAATTTAAACTTGAAGCGAATAGACTTATACCAGTTACATAATATAAGCGATCTTGAAAGTTATAATCGCGCTCTTCAACCGGACGGCGCTATAGCCGCTTTAAAAGAAGCGCAGGAAACAGGTTTAATAAAATATATTGGCATAACCAGCCACGTTCACTCACTATTAAAAAAGGTTTTAGCCAGCGACTTATTTGATACAATTCAATTCCCATTTAACCCGCTTGAAACAGAGGGTTTAGAGCTTATTAAAACAGCTAGAGATTACGACGTGGGAACTATTATTATGAAGCCTTTAGCTGGAGGAGCATTCTATAATTCAGGTGCAGCTTTAAAATGGATTCTTCAACACGATGTCTCGGTGGTTATCCCTGGAATGGATAGTATTCAGCAAGTTGAGTATAATCTTAGTATCCTAGGCTCTCCTCTAACAGAGGAGGAGCTTAAAGCTTTAAAACAAGAGTTGAAGATGATTGATAAACAGATATGCCGTCGCTGCGAATACTGTCAGCCATGCCCTCAAGGTATTAAAATCCCGGTTATCCTGCTTTTAGACGCCTACTATCAGAGATACAGGCTACCAGACTGGGCTAAAGATAGATATAAGAGTCTTGTAGACGTGACACCTGAAAAATGCACTGAATGCGGTCTCTGCGAGGAGAGATGTCCTTATAAGCTGCCTATCAGGAAACTTATCAGAGAAGCTCATAAACGCCTCTCCTCTTAACCTATCAGTAAACTATCACGTTAATTTCATTTTTAGAACGGTTTATATGGTGGTTGATTGCTGAAAATATTATTGCAGGGTTTAGGCGGCTTTGAAACGGAATTATTAAACTGGCTGCAGCAGAGTCTACCATCCTATATTCCTCCCCAGATTATATTCGAAGTCTCGGAGGTAAATCTACCGTTATCTTCATCGTATTATAACACTAAACGCCTCCAATTCAATGCTTACGGTATTCTCAGCAGCCTCTCAACTATGTTTAAAAACACCGGTTTCTTCCGTGTATTAGCGTTAACAAACGAGGATATCTACGTGGAGGGGTTAAACTTCGTTTTCGGCTTAGCTCAGAAACCTCTCAATCCATTCGATGAAACATCTTTAACCGCTTTAGTATCCACTAATAGACTTACAACCGGGTTAGCCGACCTCAAATCTAGAGTATTTAAGACACGTTTACTGAAAGAAGCGGTTCACGAATTAGGCCATACTTTAACCTTAGATCACTGCGTGAAGAAGTGTGTTATGCGGTTCTCTAACACTATTATTGAAACAGACTTGAAGCCTGCCTCATTTTGTATTGAATGCTTAAATAAAATCCGTGTCTATATAGAGAATATGATGAAAATATTTCACCGTTAAATATTAATATTAATGTTGCCTCCGCCTATAACACCGCCACTGCAATCATATAAAAACCCGCTCTCCATATATATCGATATATTAAAGGTATCGCTCACCCCCGGCTCCCCTTTATCCGCCGCCTCTAATCTGAATAAATATCTCTGACCCTGGATCTCTCCAACCCCGTAAGCTTTTATTAAGTATCCGCCGTCTTTAACCTCAACGCTAGCATTCTCGATTATTATACTTTTGAAATGGTATCCTCCAGCTCTGTCAACGTAATTCACATGCCCTTCAAGAGTATTATTATAGCATATATTAAACCCGAAATTATTCTTGTAGCCGTTTTCATATATGTAACCGCCGCCTGAGGCTTTAAACCATAACGTAAGATTACCGCCAGGCTCTATGACACCTTCACCTGCAACTACACCGGGTTCATTGAATATGATGTCTGTCTCATTCTCTACACTAGACTGGTTGACGATAATGTTACCCTGATTATCAATAACCGGTTGAACTATATTATCCTGTGCATTTATTACGTTTGATGTCTGAAATGAGAAAGATGTGAACGTGAACGCTATCAGCGTGCAGACCAGCACAGGGAGAATTAGTTTTTTCAAGCCGACCCCCACTTCATTATTTAAAATTACAGGTTATCTTCCACATCAAATATTAAAGTTAAACGGATATTAATATTTAACTCTATATCTTTATTAAGTAAGAGTATTAGCCTATTTTTCATATTATTGAGAGGTGGTGTTGTCTTGGATATCCACGACGCTTCACCTAAATTTAAAACAGATATTAATAGGGTTGGCGCGGAATCAATTCGGCTGATATTAAAAACGAAGAGGATAGGCGCGATTAACGTTCTTTACCCTTCTATAAATCTCTATGTTAATCTCCCTTTCTATATGAAGGGCGCGCATATATCTAGAAGTTTAACTTCGATTTACGATGTTTTAGCTGATTTTAAGAATAAACCTGTCCGCTATCTTGAAGGATTCTGTTTCAAGATAGCTACAGCTCTTCTAAAAAAACACGAATACTCAACACTAGCAGAGGTTTATTTAAGCTCAGACTATTATATTTCCCGCCGCGCGCCTCTGACAGATAACGTGTCAGATGAGTATTGTAAGATTTACGCTTCAGCTTCAGCGGAAAGATTAGAGAGCGGAGTGAAAGGCAGACGCTTCATCGGCGCGGAAATAGTAGGATTAACATACTGCCCCTGTTTAATGGAGGGTTTGAGAGAGGAGTTTCGCTCCCGCCTTTTAAACGAGTTTAACTTAAACGAAGATTTAACCCGCCGCATCGTTGAAACCACTCCTCTAGCCTCCCATAACCAGAGGTGTAGGGTTTACGCTCTCATAGAGACATCTAATAAAGCGCATATTGATCTAGATGATTTAATTGAGATCTTAATTTCATCTCCGAGTGCTGCAACCTTCTCTATACTGAAAAGAGAGGATGAGCTTCACCTAATTAAGAAGGCGGCCAGCCGAGCTATGTTCGTTGAAGACGTTTTAAGAGAGATATCCTATAATTTAGTTAAACGCTTCCCGTATATGCCGGATGATTTTATTATTCACATCAGAGTTGAAAGCGAGGAGAGCATTCACAAATATAATCTCGTGTGCGAGAATAAGACTACTTTTAATAAGTTGAGAGAGGCTTTTAACCAAGTATAAGAGTATCATTTATTCTTCTTCTTTTCTAGCTAGAACAAGGTAGACTAATAGTAAAATTATCAATACAACACCTAAACCTACCACTATATCCTGTACTACATTAAGCGGGATCATATCCACCACTCAACTATCTTCAATCTCTCTCCACTCGCACATAAATTTTTCGTACTTATCGTCTTCAACTCTAATCTCCTCGAAGCAGTCTAACGCTTCAGCCAGTTTTCTAGCAAGCAGGTGATAGCAGATTAACGTGTTTTTTCTTAAAACCACGTTTATATAGAAATCCTCACATCCACAGTAAAGCTCTGAGACAATTAAATAATCTCTTTTTTTACCTACTATCACCCATTCAACTCTGTTACTAGGTGTGAAAACATATTTTTTTATTAATCCATCAGCTACCGCTTTAAGAGCCTTCCAGAATCTTTCACCGAAGTTCTCTGAGAAAAATTTAAGCATCCGCCCGGTTAAAACCTTTCTCTGAGCCAGCTCCGCGAAATATCTCTCACATTCACCGCTCATGAGACCACCTTAAAGAACATAGGCTTCACTTTAGATTAAACTGAAAGCATCCAATCTAATCTATTCTTATATAGAGAATATTTAAATAACCTATATTTTTGCCTACTTAACTTTAAAGCTTCAAGTATTTTTCTCTTCACTTTTATTTTTATAAAAAAGAGTCGTTTTCAGTTAAGCCCCTATTCATCAAATACTATCTAAGCATTTATAGATATACCTGGTTTAGCGGAGAATCCATGTTAAAAGTTGAAAAAGTAAAGTTTATATTTTAATCTATTAAATACTTAATGGTTTTCTCTTTTACATGATTAATAGGTGATGGGCTTTTGGATTATGATGTTATTATTATCGGAGCGGGCCCTGCCGGAATGTTCGCTGCTTATGAACTGGCTAAAAACTCTAATCTGAAAACTCTTATAATAGACCGCGGCTACGATGTTGATAAGAGGAAATGCCCTATTTCAACATACTCTTTGTGTACTAAATGTAATCCCTGTAATGTAATGGCTGGTGTAGGTGGAGCTGGAACACTATCTAGCGGTCTGCTTAATCTGAGACCGGATATAGGCGGGGATATTACAAGCCTTGTAAGAGACGAAGAGGAAGCCTATAAACTTGTAAAATACGTTGACGATATCTTCCTTTCATTCGGAGCCCCGACTGAAATATACGAGCCCAGCCCTAAGGATGTTGAAGAGCTCTCCAGGAAGGCTGCAGCTGTTGGAATAGAATTCGTTCCAATCCCGCAAAGACATATGGGTACAGATAAATCCCCTGAAGTTATCAAGAATATGAAAAATTATCTTGTCGAGAAAGGCGTCCGCTTCATGCTGAAAACCGAGGTCACCTCTATAGAACCTCACAAGGTTACTTTAAAATCAGGTGAACAATTAACATGTAAATATATTCTAGCCGCTCCTGGCAGAGTTGGCGCTGAATGGATGAAGCAGCAGGGTAAAAACCTCGGCATCCACACCAGTCACATGCCGATCGACGTCGGTGTTAGAGTGGAAATCCCAGCTGTCGTATTAGCGCCTATCTATAATATCGCGCGTGACCCTAAATTCCATATTTACACCGATACATATGATGACTTTGTTAGAACCTTCTGCGTAAACCATCGAGGCTTCGTTGTAGAAGAAGTATACGACGGATTCGTAGGCGTTAACGGCCATGCGATGGTAGGACAAAAATCATCTAACAGTAACTTCGCTTTTCTAGTCCGCGTTGCTTTAACAGAGCCTTTAGAGGATACAACAGCATACGCTTTATCTATAGCTCATCAAGCTTCAATACTTGGAGGCAAACGTCCTATACTCCAAAGATTAGGCGACCTGAAACACGGTAACCGTTCCACATGGGAGAGAATCAGGCGGAGTAACGTTAAACCTACTATGACTTCAGTCACACCCGGTGATATCGCTATGGCGCTTCCTCATCGAATTTTAACGGATATAACCGAGGGACTTGAAAAATTAGACGCCGTTATGCCCGGCGTGGACAGCCCGACTACATTATTATACGCTCCTGAAATAAAATTCTCAGCTAACAGGTTTCCTGTAGACTCTAACCTGGAGACAACCGTCGAGGATCTATTCGTAGCAGGCGACGGTGTCGGCCTTTCAAGGGGGCTTGTTCAAGCAGCCGCTACAGGTATAATAGCAGCCCGCGGTATATTAAACAAGCATTCAAAGTGATTTATTGGTGGGCGGGAAGGGATTTTCAGTATAAATATACTTTTGAACCCCTGACCTCCGGTTCCCGAAACCGGAATCCTAGCCGGTTAAACCTATAGCCAAACTAGACTACCCGCCCAATCGCTTACACTAATTACTCTAAACTAAGAAATCAACTATTTAAAAATATTTAACTTTTAAGCTAAATGATAATCTGAAGGCGATTCCCTGACGAGTATAGGCTAAAGAATATTGTTAGAAATTCTGTAATATTTACTTTTTTATGTTCAAGTTAAGAAATTTAGTTATTTCTTGAATAATTTTCTCAGCTTTAAATATCAACTCTTGAGCGTCTTCTCTTGAAAGATATGTTATAGCAGCGTAATCCGCAGCCTGTCTTTTTTCTAGTAAATCGGATAAATATCTCCCCAGTATTTCAGGCAGTAAACCTTTTTTAACTAGTTTCAGCCCGAATAACGTCAAAGTACCCTGATGCGTTTTAGGGTCCTCTCCTATAATAAGTAAAGCTGCTTTAGCAGCTAAAAAAGCGCCATAGTAGGCTCTGCTCACAGAATCCTCGATAAGATCATGTTCTAAAAGTATTTTGCTGCTTCTGAGTTTTCTCTCAGCTTTCTCTAGTAGAGTAAACGATATCTCCACTAGGTTGCTCTTCTTCTCCAAACTGTTTTACCCTCCTTTAAAATCGTGTTTATTAACGGATCACCTTTCTCGAATAATTTCTCGAATTCCTCAGGCGTATAATATATAGCGGAGACAGCGATTTCAAAATTCAGCAGTATGTTTATTCTTAAATCTGAGAAAATTTTTTCCGTTACTTTAATATTTTTAGTGATTAACAATAAGTCGATGTCGCTTTGCGGAGTGTAATCTCCGCGAGCGAAGCTTCCGAAAACAATTATTTCAACAAGATTCTCATCTAATGAAGGAAGCCTGCTTTTAATGAAATTAATTACATCCTCCCCGAATAGAATTAGCATAACCCCACCTTAATATTATTGGTGTTAAATCAGCATATATTAGTTAGGGTAGATATCATAATATATGGTTAAAAATTAAATACTGATAGCAGGTGTTTCTAATGCTAGATGTAAACGTATTAGACTTATTCAAAAAGATTTTTTAACTTAAAGATTTAACGAGTGGTTTTAGAATGGAGACAGCTCACAGCTTATTATTTCAGGATTCACGGAATCTAAGTAATATTGACAGTAACTCTGTAGATTTAATTGTAACCTCGCCGCCTTACCCTATGATTGATATGTGGGATAGTTTATTCGCGTCTTTAAACGCTGAGATTTCAAATCTTATTAAAGCCGGGGATGACGGTTTAGTATTCGAGTTAATGCATAAAGAACTAGATAAGGTTTGGAGTGAATGCCACCGTGTTTTAAAACCGGGGGGTTTAGCGTGCATTGTAATCGGGGATGCGACTAGAACCGTAAACGGCGTATTCCAACTATTTCCATCACATTCTAGAATCACATCCTCATGTTTAAGCTTAGGGTTTAAAGCTTTACCGTCTATTATATGGCGTAAACAGTCAAACGCGCCTAACAAGTTTATGGGTTCAGGTATGCTACCTCCAACCGCTTACGTGACCTTAGAGCATGAATACATTCTCATATTCAAGAAAACCGGGAAACGTGAATTCAAATCAGTTGATGAGAAGTTAAACCGTGTTGAAAGCGCTTTCTTCTGGGAGGAGCGTAACAACTGGTTTTCAGACATCTGGATGGATCTTAAAGGTGTTAAACAAAATTTAAGCGGCGGGGAGCTTAGAAGTAGAAGCGCAGCCTATCCTTTCGAGTTAGCCTACCGTTTAATAAACATGTTCTCTGTTAAAAACGACACTGTTTTAGACCCTTTCCTCGGAACCGGGACAACGATATTAGCCGCTATAGCATCTCAGCGTAACAGTATAGGGGTTGAATTAGATCCCTGTTTTAGAAACCATATAATTAAAAAAATATTATCCTCCACTAGCCTACTGAACGATTATATTAAGGAGAGACTGCGCAGACACGTCGATTTCATCCAAAAATATATTGAAGTACACGGCCCGCTGAAATACTTTAACCGCAATTATGGTTTCCCAGTAATGACAAGGCATGAAGAAAAAATTACACTGCCAGTTATTAAAAGAATCCTGCAAAAAGATTCTAACATTTTTATAACAGAATATTCGACTTAGCCGGGTGAAAGCTGACAGTCTTTATAAAGATAGAGCTCCAATATAATAGTAAGGATGCGATGCTAAGCCGTCTGAGAAGCCTGTGGAGAAGACACCTTTTACCTCGCGGTGATTTGAAATCGGTATAACCGGGTCTTCTTAAGGTGGCTTGAAGACTGGATTTTAACCGCAGCGAGTATTAAACTCTATCTTATTAAAATATAAAATTAGTGGAGGAGACGGTTAAAATTGTGTAGACTATTCGGTTTAATCGCGAATAAACCTGTAGATGTTGAGTTCAGTTTTTTAAAAGCCGATAAGCCTTTTAAAGATCTAGGGTCTGAAAATCGTGACGGCTGGGGGATCGGCTACTATGAGAATAAAATAAGTAAAGTATTCAAAGAACCGCAGCGGATAGATAAAAGCTCGAAGATAGAAGAGATTTCAAAATACTGTATATCAAATATTATAATCTCCCATGTTAGAAAGGCTACTAGTGGCAGTCGCAGATTTGAGAACTCTCATCCATTCCAGTATAAGAACTGGCTGTTCGCTCATAACGGCAGCATTATTGATAATATCGAGAGTCTTAGAAAAGCTATCACCCCAGAGTACATGCAGCTTATTCAAGGGGAGACTGATTCTGAAACATTATTTATCTGGCTGATGCAAAACATAGAGTTAAACGGAGTCATCGATGGTTTAAAAGCGGGTTTAAAATTTATAGAGGAGTGTTTAAGTTACACTAGCTTAAACTTTCTGTTAACAGACGGATCGAAATTATACGCTTTAAGGAAGGCGCGCGTAAACCCGGATTATTATTCGCTCTACTATCTTTCACGCGACCCTGAGCGCGGAGAGATGTTTGAATATAAATCTAAGCAAACCCGCCAGCTTATTCTTTCAAAGCTGCTAAACGAGGAGAAAGCGATAATAATATGCTCTGAAAAACTGACAAGTGAAGAAAACTGGACGCCTATAGAGAACAATACGCTTCTAACAGTGGACGGAAATCTTAAAATATCAGCAACCCGGCTATAATTTTTTTCACTATTACAGTGAATAAAACGCGGGCTTAAATCTAGGTGTTCAAAAGTGAAGGTGAAAATTAGTAATCCTATTTTTCTCGAAACCTGTTTTATAATTTGAAAGCTTTGAAAGCCTTCAGAAGACCCTGTTCATAAATATGGTGAAATAGATATTATTTCAGCGTTCAAAATATTAGCATAGAAGATTAACAGCTTCAGCCATTCATCTATAATAAACAAAATTCTGAATTAGATCTCAGTTAAAAATTAAAAAATAGAGGAAGATTTTGAATCGAGTTATTCCGCTTTTTAGAAGCAGCGGTGTATTATACCAGCCCCCGCATCCTGATACTCTTTTCTAGTTACCCATAGTTTCTGGAATGTTTTCAGTGAGGCTAGTATGCTACCACCGATCCACACCGAGTACATTCTCTCAGGCGGAGCTATTATTTTCACATCCACTGACTCCGGGATCATTTCTTTAATTTCTTTGGTTAGCCTTTCCTTTAACCCTGGGAACATTGTTGAACCGCCTGATAGGACTATGTTACTGTATAAATCGCGTCTCAGATCTACATCGCATTTTTCGATTGTTTGCACTATTACTTCATCTAAAGGTTGAGCTTCAAGCCCTATTACTCCAGGGTTGAAGAAGACTTCCGGTGCTAGGAATCTTTCAGCCCCTATTGTTAGAGGAGCTCCGTCTGGTAGCATATAGGTTTTCTCCATTTCACTGACTTTCTGTGCTAATTTCAGCTCTTTCTCAGGGTCTAAGGCCACATAACAGAGTTT
>JAHQXC010000019.1 GCA_029856525.1 Candidatus Odinarchaeia archaeon | reverse complement strand
CCTATACCCAGCTCTGTGAGCGTTCCACGGTTTGAAGCGAATAATATCCGCCAGTAATAGAAATAATCAGATCCTGTTCCTACAGGGATCCCCCATAAAGGGATATTCGACATTATAAGATAGATTATCAAGATGAGAATGGTGTAAAGTATCTTCATTTTAAAAGATACTTTACGCTCAGGGAGTTTAACCTCCGGCATTATTCGCATTAAAGGTTTGAAGACTTCAAGGAATCTAACCATTAGAGTTCAACCCGTGCGCTTTGAAATTGAAGCGTTAGGCTTAATATTTTATTTAACTAAGTATTTTCTATCTTCCAGCGGTTATTATGACTCTGCCGCCTATTGATTCAACTTTGCTTACAGCTTTAGCTGTCGCTTTTTCAACAATGATCTCTAGCGGAGTTGACAGGTAGCCTGTTGATAGAAGCTTGTTATATCCGTGTTCTTTAAGATTTATAGTGGGAAGCTGAGTTTTAGAGGTTGAGCTGACACCTAAACGTTTTACAAGGTAGTCTAGTTCTCTAAGTGTTATCGGTTTAACTATAGAGGTCATAGTGGATGGGGCTTTGAATCCGCGTTTACCGAAGTAGTCCGGCATATAAGCTAATATCCAGCTTTTACCATGTTTTTTCATTCCAGCGAATCCTTTACCGCCTTTCATACCGCTTTTCCTATGCTGTCCGACTCTACCATAACCGTAGGTTCTTCCACCACGATATTTTCTAACTTTCTTAGTGAATCTAAGCGCCATAGAAACCTCCTCTAATCTTCTATTGTATTTTTATTTCAGCTCCGGAAGTGTTTGAAGCGTCGAGTTTTTTGAATCTAACTTCTAGCACGCCATTCTTATAAACCGCTTTAGCGCTGCTCGGGTCTATTCTCTCTTTGAAATCTATTTTCTTATAATATTTCCTCTGCGGTGCGGTTGCATTTAATATAAGATAGTTATCTGTAGCTTTCAGATTTATCTGATCTTTTTCAACGCCGGGTAGTTCAGCGATCACCACTATTTCTTTGCCCTCGCTTAATATATCTACGAGGGGCTCCCGCTCTTCTTTAACAATAGCTTTCTCTTCACCAGGCTCTATATTACCGAGTTTTCTTATAACCGGCTTATTATCCGGGCCTCTGGTTATGGAAAAACCCCAGAAGAGGGGTTCCTTTAAATTCATGAATTTCTCTTTATCCTGTTCGAATTCTTTTAGAATGCTTTCGATCATTTCACTTAATTTAGGCAGGTTGAAGAATCCTTCAGCTAGCTTCTTGAATAATTCATCTACGTCTTCGAATTCGTCAAAAGAGTCTTCCTCCCACCATCTCTTCTTTTTTCTCCTATCTTCGTCATTCTCAGACAATATCCTCTACCTCGATTTACGCTATATCATTCTATTTATCAGGGTTTCTATATCTTTCCCATGGTAACCTAAGACGCCGCCTAAATTATAAGGTTTTTTCTTAGAGTTTTTAAAGCCGCCTGTAGGCGGGTGTAATCTGAACACGGGTTTTAAATCCTTTACATCAGTGATTTTCGCTTTAAGCTCGTAGATTTTTCTAGCCAGCTCATTTATCGAGTTAAATTCTGAATTATTTTTTAAATACTCGTCGGTTAACGGTTTATTACCTTTCAATCTCCCTTTTTCTCTTAGAAGTTTTTCAATCATCTCCGCTGAGACTTCCCCCCATGCTACATAATTATTTACTTTATGAAGCATTTTCACATAGGAAGGTCTGTTGTCTATTAAAACAAGGTGATTCGGTTTATGTAGGCGAAGCATTTTCAGCGTATCCTCTATTTCATAGTTCACGTCGACTGTTCCCCTTATACGTATGACGGATAAAATTTTATTAGCTTCCATAGTTTCACGCACGCTCCCATTCTTTAGGCGTCATAATATTATACGTGTTTTTTAAAGCATCGTAAGCTGCTTTAGCGAAGTTGAAAGTGGTTCTAGTATGACCTTTACTCCAGCACCACACGTCTTTTATTCCAGCCAGTCTTAATACCAGTTTAATGCTGTCAGCTACTACGAGGCCGACACCTTTAGGAGCCGGCTTTAAAGTAAGTCTTACACTTCCAGCCCTCCCCTCGGTTTTAAAAGGTAGAGAGTGAGGTGTCCCGCATCCGCATTCCCAGCTTCCGCATCCTCTTCTCACAGGTCTGATATTAAGCTTAGCTTTAATTATTGCAAGTCTTATAGCCGGTCCAACTTCTTTAGCTTTAGCTTCACCGAACCCGATGTAGCCGTCCCCGTTTCCAACAATCACTGAAGCTTTAAAACGCCCTATTTCACCGGCGTCGGTTTGCCTCTGAACTAAGTTGAGGTCTATAACCTCTTCTTGAAGATTAGGTAGGAGGGAGTCTACTATTTCCACTTCTTTAATCGGTTGGCAGAGTCTGAAAACCTCTTCTATATTTGTAATCTTACCTTCCTTCACCATTCTTCCAAGCCTTGTTTTCGGCTGCCATTCATCGAGGTTTGACATTCAGCTACGACCTCCCTTAGAGATTTTAACAGTTTTTTTAGAAGTCTTTCCACTGGTGGTTTTCTCTATTTGAAAACTTTGATCAATATTTTTAAGTACTTCTTCAAAATGTTCAGGTAATTTTAAAAGATCGACGCCGGCGGCTAAGATTTTAGCAAACTGGTTTTTACCAGCTTTCAACTGGTTGCCGACTATTTTCTCATAGTACTCTTTAATATGAACTCCTTTAACTCTCTCATCGCTTGGTAGAATCTCTTCGGCTACAGGTATTTTCAAACCGGCTTGTAAAGCTCCTTTAAGCGCTGCGAGGATTCTAGAACCTTTCACGCAGGGGTATAATCCGATGTCAAGTATCGCTTTTTCAACACCTTTAGCGAGAGCTCTTTTACCTGCTAGATATCCTGCTAAATAAGCTGCGGGCAGATTCCCTGTTCCAGCCTTCCAGCCGTATCTTGTCTGAAGCTCTTTAGTGTTAACGGTCACCACGGTTTGGTCTCCGCCGATTTTAGGGGTTATCAACTGAACTATTAAATGGTTTAAACTTTTTCTGACAACGAATCTAGTTAACCTTGACATTAATAATCTTCTACGGAGATAATAGTTTGTTCTACCTTCTCTTCTCCGTCTGAATTGAACACGGTATTCTGGACCTTTAGCCATATTTCTATCTCCTTAAAAGCTTGTTTTGTGTGATGAATGCTTTAAGCTGGGCTAGTGACTTAAACTCCCCGCCCTTAGCTCTTAAATATAGCATTCTATAATTAGAAGTGGATAGCAGCCGCCTGTCTCTAAGCTGTTTAAGATATTCACGCTGTTTTCTTATTCTATAAATCCATATTCTTTTCTCTGGTATAGTTGATAATTTACCGCCTTTTCTAGAACCTGGACCTACTCTAAGCCCTTTCCTCTTCTTCTCTAAGTTTACTCTAACTCTACCTCTGCTTATGCTTGTAGCAGGTTTCTTAGCTATTACTTTTTCATGTATTAGCTTCTTAATATCCTGTCTTCTTATAGCGATCATAACGTCGTCGATTCTATTAGGGTCGATCCAAACCCTGCTTTTACCAACTTTTAATATTTTAGCTGCAAGCTCTTTCTGAGGTCTAAGACTCATTTTTCATCAACCTTTTTCACAGTTCGCTTTAATTTTTTACCTGTCTTACTCTGCTCTCCTTCTTTAAGATTAGATTTAGCTTCCTCTTTCTTCCTAGAAGCCTTGGTTTTCCTAGCGGTTTTCTCAGGTTTACCGGCTTTCTCTTTTTCTTCAACTTCGTATTCAGGTAGGCCTTCAAGCGCTCCTTCCGCTTCAAGCTCCTCCACGTATTTTTCATCTAGCTCCGGTTTTAACTCCTCTGTTTCAAGCTCTGTCAGCTTCTCCCATTTTTCAGGGGTTTCAGCTCTCTTTAAAGGTAGATTTGTTATCGGTAACCCTTTCTCTTGAGCTAATTGAACTATCTCGGTTTTCTTACGCATCCCTAGCTTTGATGAAAGCCTGATAATATGTTTAGCCGGGTCTAGGAGATCAAGCTGCTTAATGTTTTCAACCAGAACTTCAACTCTACCCGTAGGATGGTAACCTCTAACCTTTCTAGGAGACCGGTAGCCTATGTTAGGCATTTTAATATAACCTTTTTTACATTTTCTAACCTTGTTGTCTAAACCACGCGGTCTCCGCCATGCTTCGCTTAGCCTCTTATACTTCCAGCTCTCCTGTCTTATGAAAGCCGGCTTACGGCTTTTAATTTTCGCTCTAAGTTTAATAAGTTTGCTAATTTCACTCATATTATTTCACCGTTAGATAAGCTTCCAGAAGATTTCATCACCTTCAAGTTTCTGGTATACGTATATGCCATCCATGAAGACTCTCGGATCCTTATCTCTGATCTTACAGGTTTGTTGAATATTAGCCGCTGTCTGTGAGACTGCTTCTTTATCAGCGCCTGTAATTATTAAATCATCTCCTTCAACGCGAACTGAGACGCCTTCAAGTATTTTAGCTATTCTAGGGTAGCGTTCCCCGCCGAAGTTTTCGATTTGAAGTTTATCTGGGCCAGCTACTTTAACAGTTATAGGAAAGTGCGCGTAAACTATTTTCATCTTATACGTATAACCTTTAGTTACACCGGTAAACATGTTTTTCACATGTGACGCTAGCGTCCCTAGCATTGCAAGCTCTTTCTTATTTAAATTATTCTTATAAATTTTCACAGCGTTATCTACTATTTCAAATTTGAACGGTGCGGCTGTGAAGTCTTTTTTCACTGTTCCTTTAGGACCGGTGGCTGTGATAATCTTCCCTTCTATATTCACGTTAACCCCGGCAGGGATACTTATCAATTTCTCGCTATAATCTACTTTAACCATCAGGATCCCTCTAATATACGTAAGCTAATAGTCTGCCGCCGATTTTTTTCTCTCTAGCTTCTAGGTGGCTCATAACGCCTTGAGGTGTTGTGATGAGGAGTATTCCGAAGTCTTTTGAGGGGAGGAATTCACTCTCCCATTTATCAAGCTCACTGTATTTAACAGGGTATCTGGGTTTTATCACACCGCATTTATTTATTCTTCCTAATAATTGAACACGGAATTTGCCAGCTCTCCCGTCGTCAACATACTCGAATTCTCCTATGTAACCTGTCTTCTGCATAACTCTAAGAGTGTTTGCGATAAGCTTGGAGGCTGGCGCGATAATACACTCTTTTTTACCTATCCGCTCTCTATTAATTATATTAGATAATGCGTTAGCTAACGGGTCCATTAACGTCAAGTAACCTCACCTAACTGTATTTTTTAAAGCCTATTTGTTTAGCTTGTTCTCTGAAGCAGCGACGGCATATGTTTAAACCATACCGTCTAATAATCGCTTGATGGGTTCCGCATAGTTTACATGTTCTAGAACCTTTACCGTAAGTTTTCGCCGCCATCTTCACTCACCTTTACTCTATTTTAACTCCAAATTTTTCTTTCATGAAGAGGATAGCCTCCTCTCTCTTAACCCGGTGAGAGATCGGTATCTTTCTTTTGAAGACTCTCCGTTTTTTAATTCTATACCCTGGGCGCTCGATAGTGATACATACATCCATGCCGAATATACCGATTTCAGGATCATATTCAGCTCCTGGAATTTCAATATGCTCTTTTATCCCGAATGAAACGTTTCCATAAGGGTCGAAGTGGCTTTCAGGGATTTTATACTCTACAACTTCGAGGGCTTTTTTCAAGAATTCTTCAGCTTTACTGCCTCTCAGAGTAACCTTAGCGCCTATTCTTTCACCGGCTTTAATAGAAAAGTCTCGGACACTTTTTTTAGCTAAGGTTGCTACAGGTTTCTGGCCTGTTATAGTCTCTAATACTGTTAACGCTTTATTTAATTTTTCACCTGACATTCCGACTCCTATATTAACGGTTACACTCGCTAATCTAGGTTTCCTCATAGGATTACTATTCCAATCGTTTAAGATATCTCTCTCACTCATTCGCTGACACCTCTGGTAGGGAGATTAAAGGTTTATCCACGCCGATCGGGAATACGTATTCTAAAGCTGTTGTAACTTCACCCTGGTTTTCTGTTGACACGGTTACCACGCTGGCGAAGGGGCCTGGATGCTTAGTTATATTTTTAACAACCCCTGTGTAACCCATGCTTTTACCGGCGAAGATTAATACATAAGAGCCCTCTTTTAACGGGATGTGTTCTTTGATCTTATTATCAGCGTTATTTATTAGAAGAGAGTCTTTAGTATGGTATTTATCTTCAACAGGTTTCTCAGGGTTTTTAACTTTTATTAGAATATTAGAGCCGTCGCTTAAATTAAGCTGTATGTGGCCGCCTTTAACGGATGTTTTATTCATTATCATGCATAACCTTACTGAAGCTTCTTTTTTAGGTATAGGGTGTAGTATGAACCCTTTAGGGTTGATTAAAACTCTGTATGCTTCCTTGGTTTTCGGTATTTCAATTACATCCATTAATCCGACAGGGAACCTGTAGTTTACACGCGGTTTACCGTTTATTAAAACCATTTTATTCGTTAAAATATATTTTACTTCTTTCAATGTTTTAGCGTAGCCGAGTATATCTCGAATAATCATTCCTAAAGGTAGATACAAGCCTTTTTTATGCGGGCCTGGTGTGGTTTTTATTGCGAATTTAACTGTTTTACGCGGTATTCTCCATAGTCTTGGAGCGTTTAATCTTTTAAGGTGGAGTGTAGGACCGAGTTTACCCATAATCTTATCCTCCTTTAGCGGCGCGGCGCTCTATTATCTTTGAACGCCATTTATCTTTCTCTATCTTCGTAATAATTACGTTAGAGTAGTGGATGGGGACATTGTATTCAGCACCGTCAGCTTTCTCAATTGAAAGTTCTTTAACTCGGATAGTGTAGTTTTTCCTATCAACTCTTGTAACAGTTCCCTCACTGCCTTTAAACTCCCCGGATATAACCATTACACTGTCTCCTTTCCTTATCGGAAGCCTTCTCACACCTAACTCTTCAGCTAGTTCATCGCTTAGCCTGCACTCCATTAGCTTAACTCTTCTATGATGGGGGAGCGCGAATAATATTTTTCTTTGCTTAGACGGTTTTCTAGATATCATATCCTATCAAACTCCTTAAACCACAGTGCTAGCCGCGGATGCGAGCCTAGGCCACCTGCTAGCAGCCTCTAAAGCCATAGCGCCTCTGATCTCGGAGGCTTTAGGTTCACCTACAGGTGAGGTTATGACGGCGGCGTTATCTTCGAATTGAACCCACTCGCCGGTTGGCCGTCTATATGGTTTCCTCTGCCTGATGATAACCGCGTTTAAGACCTGCCTTCTCATTTCAGGGGTTCCCTGCTTAACTGAGACGACGACCATGTCGCCTACACTAGCGTTAGGTAATCGGTTGATTGGGCCTTTATACCCGAGGACGCTGATTATTTTTAATAGTTTAGCGCCTGAATTATCAGCGCATTTTATATAGGAGCCTACTGATAAACCCCTGGATATCTTCGGTTTAATAATTAATTCAATCTTTCTTCTAGCTCTTTTAGCCCCGCCGGCTTTAGCGGCTTTCGTAACCGGGGCTTTCTTCTGAGCTTTATCAGGTTTACTAGACATTCGCGTTATCCTCCATTTTCTCAATTACAACGAAACTTACAGTTTTAGAGAGCGGACGGCACTCCGCTATTTTAACACGGTCCCCTTCTTTAACTTCAATGCAGCCTGGTAGATGGGCTGAAATCTGAGTGTGACGTCTCTCATATCTTTTATATTTTTTAACATACCATAGATAATCGCGTCTAACTGTTATCGTCTCCATCATTTTTACACCTGTCACCACGCCTTCCATTATTCTCCCTCTTATAGGAAGAGAGCCGTGGAATGGACATTTAGGATCATCGCATTCATTTTTAGGCGGTTTAACGTCTACACCAATATTACGCAAGATTTAACCCCTCCCATAGTAGTTTTTTATCCTATTCTCCGGTAATCCTATCAGCTGAGCGCCGTTAACTGTTATACGCTGTGATTTCTGTTTAAACATGATTTTAACCGCTTTTTTAGGAATCTTAAGGATCCGCGTATTTTTTCTCATAATTATCATGTTTTTAGTCTCATCTAACACTAAACCTGTTAAACCTTTAAGGCTTCTATCCGAAGACCCGACTATTTTAATCTCGGAGCCTATAAGCGTTAAAATATTTTTTTGAGCGATTTCATCGCGCACTTTACTTGACCTCCGGTTTCTTTAACCGTTCGTTTTTAACTGTTAAAATTTTAGCTATAGTTCTTCTCAGCAATCTGATTCTACTAGGATTTTCGACAGCGCCTCCTCCTGCTATGAGAACTCTCTGCTGCGATAGTTCTGCGTATAGTTCCTCTAATTTTTTATCAAGTTCTTCATCGCTCATGCCGCGGATTTGATTCATCCGGTATATCGCCAATTCTACTCCTCCTTTAATTCTTCAATAGTAGACTCAGGTTTAGCCTCTTGAGGGGGCTCCGACTCCTCTGAACCCTCAGCTTGCACTTCATTCTTGGAAGCTGCTGGTTCCATGCTCTCAGATTTAACAGGTTCCTCAATAGTCTGGGATGGTTCAAGACCCTCTTTAACAGGCGTAGGCTCCTCGCGCGGTTTTATTTTAATAACATCCGGCATCTCAACGTCAGGAGGCATTATTTTTACTTGAACACCCATAATACCAGGCTTAAGATAAGCTTGGAGAGCAGCGTAATCTACGTAACGCATGGCTGGTTCACCGGCTTTACAGACAACACCGTCGCGGAACTTCTGGTATTTAGCTCTCTCGCTTGAAAGCTTACCTGAAATCTTTATTTCAACACCTTTAGCACCTGCAGCCATAACCCTGCGCATGATAGCGTAGGCGGCTCTTCTAAAATGGTCTCCTCGCTCCAATCTCTGAACTAGTAGATTAGCCACAACCCGTGCTTTAAGTTCAGGTACTTCTAATTCACTAACCTCTATCTGAGGGTTTTCAAGACCGAATTTTTCCTCTAGAATAGTTGTTAAATCTTTTATATTCTTACCAGATCTTCCGATAACTATTCCAGGGCGTTCAGCGTATATTATAACTCTAGCTCCTAAAGGTGTTTTCTGAATATCCACACCGCTGTAACCTGCTTTACTTAACTCTTTAGCGAGGAAAGCGTCTATTTCAGTATGCTTCAATCCGGTTTGAACAAAGTGTGTTTTAGCAGGCATATTCATGAAACCTCCTCTATCTCCCCTACACCGAGCTGGGAGGCTACGATCTCTATGTGAATTAAACATTCATAATAGGGTGTAGCTCTTCCAAAAGCTCTTGGAATCGCTTTACGAATACAGCGTCCTCTATGAACAGCCGCGTGAATTATCTTTAAACCGTCAACGTCAAGTCCTTTAGCCTCAGCGTTAGCTTCAACATTCTGGAGAACCTTCAATACTTCGATAGCTGATTTAACAGGGTAACGACCCGCATACCATTTATCTAGACCCCGCTTATGAGGCACCTTTTTCTTATATCTTCTAAATGCTACAGGTCTACGTTTCATTATAACATCTTCAAGATATTGTTTAGCCTCATTTAACCTCATATTTTTAATAGCAGCGCAAAGCTCTCTCGTCTCTTTAGGTGAGGCGTGAACCTCGCGTGCACTACCCTTAGCTGTGGTATCCGGGTCTATCCCGATTATTGAGTAACGGAATTTAGGCATATTCGCACCTTTTACTACATTATCCACTACTTTTTATTATAACGATGATTGCTGGTAAACTTTTAAAAGTTTTTCAGCAAGTCAGGTCTAGCTACATTGAGAAAATATAGTAAGATATAAAAATGTTGCGCTTACTATTATTTTACAACTATATTATTAGGAGGCTTACTAGTGGTTAAAGTAAAAGTTGACCGTGAATTATGCATAGCATGCGGAACCTGTTATTCTATATGCCCCGACGTTTATGAAAGCGATGACGAAGGGAAGTCAAGGATAGTAGCTAAATACTTGAAGGAGCAGTCTGATAAATATAGCATAGGAGAAGTGGGGAAAGAGCTTGAAAAATGTGCTAGAGACGGCGCTGAAAGCTGCGCGGTGGAAGCGATAGAAGTCACTTAACCTTTACCCCCTTATTTTTTTATCACGGTGCTTAAATTGTCAAATAACTGTGCAGTTGAATTTGAAAACATATATTATATTAGAGGGGATCGTGTAATTCTTAGAAACGTATCTTGGCGGGTTTTACCGGGTGAAAGATGGGTTATTCTAGGCGAGAATGGAGCCGGTAAAACAACATTACTGAAAATGATCTCCGGGTATATCTGGCCTTCTAGCGGTAGGATTAAAGTATTAGGCTACTTATTCGGAGAAGTTAATCTCAGAGTTCTACGACAGAGAATAGGCTTCGTATCACCGGATCTGCTTCAGTGTATTCCCCAGAATAATAGTTTCCTACAAGTTATATTATCAGGTAAATTCGCAAGCTTCGGCTTATATGATAAACCCTCACGGGAGGATTTAGAATACGCTGAGAGCATAATCGACTTTCTAGACTGCTCTAAAATAAAATATGAGAAATTTAATAATCTTTCAAGAGGGGAACAGCAAAGAAGCCTTATCGGAAGAGCTTTAATGGCTAACCCTAGCCTCCTATTATTAGATGAACCGTGCCAGGGCTTAGATCTACCGAGCCGGGAGCGGATGCTTAACTTAATAGATAAGCTAAGCCGTGAAAGATTAGATGTAACGGTTATTCTAGTCGTTCACAATCTTGAAGAGATACCTTCCAGCTTCACTAACGCGCTGCTTTTAAAGAAAGGTGAAGTTATGAAGGCTGGTCTGATAGATGAGGTGTTAACGTCTGAGAATATAAGCGAGCTATTCAACTACCCGCTGAAAGTGAAGAGAAATGATAGAAGATTCTTCGCTTATAGTTGAAGAATATTCTCTATTTCAGAGGCACGTACAGCGAGGACTTGGTTGCACCTATACCAGGATTACCGTGAACCACTTTCTTGCATGTCGGCGCGAACTCGCCGAGGTAATGGCCTATATGATCAGGGGTTATCTCAACTGGGAGAAACTCTTTACCGTTATGCACGTAAATAGTTAACCCCACCATCTCCGGTAGGATTACAGCCTCCCTGATATGCGTTCTTATTTTAACATTGCCTTTACCTGAAGACTTGATCCTTCTTATCTTCTCTAAAAATTTTTTCTGCTGCTGAGATACTCTTTTCAAACTCCTCCTATACCTGCTGGGGAGTAACGTGATAAACTGGTCCATGCTCATTTTCTGTAATTCTTCTAGAGTAAACCCTCTATAAGTGAATTCATGCGGCATAAAACTACCCCGGTAATACCATTCACTTTTCGAATTTAAATTTTTCTAATAATAATTATACTTCCATCTGAAAAAGCATTAATATTTTAATAAATATAAATGTAACGAAAGCAGATTAGAGATGATAGGGTTGAACAGATTATTCGGAACGAATGGTATACGCGGTGTAGTGAACATAGATATAACAGCTGAATTCGCTCTTAAAATAGGTAAAGCTATAGGAACATATTTCAAAACAGGGCCTATACTAGTAGGCTTAGATGGGAGAGCCGGCGGTTTAATGCTAAAAAACGCTGTCATCTCAGGGTTGCTATCAACGGGAGTGAATATCATCGACGTAGGGTTAGCGCCTACACCGGCTATTCAATACGCTGCTAGAGAGTTAAATGCGCGCGGCGCTGTTATCATAACCGCTTCACATAATCCACCTGAATTTAACGGCGTGAAGGTTGTAGGATCTGATGGAGTGGAGATTTCAACAATAGAGGAGGAGGAGATTGAAAGAATCTATTTTTCGAATAACTATGTTAACGTTAACTGGCGGCTTATAGGAGGCTATGAGAGAGGGGGAGATATTTTAAAAAATTATATGGAGAGTATAATCCGAAAAGTGAACGTGGATTTAATTAAAAAATCAGGTTTAAAAGTGGTCGTTGACCCCGGTAACGGTGTCGGAGGCTTGGTGACACCTTATCTTACAACACTAGCCGGATGTGAAACTATTACAATAAACTCTAATTTAGACGGGTTCTTCCCTGGGAGATCACCTGAACCTAACGATGAAAGTTTGACTCTTCTTAAAAAAACCGTTAAAGAAATAGGCGCGGATATAGGTATAGCGCATGACGGTGACGCGGATCGTGTGGTATTCGTCGATGAGAAAGGCGGGTTTATAACCGGTGATAAAAGCTTCGCGCTGCTAGTAGTTAAAACGCTGTTAAAAAATGGGGGAGGGAGGGTGGTAACCCCGATAGCTACATCTAATATAGTGAAAGACGTGGTTGAAGAATACGGCGGCCAGCTTATTACAACAAAAGTCGGCAGTGTAATCGTGGCGAGAACTTTAAAGCAGGTGAATGGCGTTATCGGCGGTGAAGAGAACGGTGGCATATTCTATGCTCCACACCAGTATGTTAGAGACGGCGCGATGGGGGCTATGCTAATGCTTGAATATTTAGCTGAAACAGGTGAATCCCTGTCGAAGTTAATTGAAAAGCTTCCGAAATATTACCAAGTCAAGAAAAAAATTTCATGCCCTGATAGTTTAAAAGAAAAACTATTAAATAAGTTGAAGGAGAACCTGAAAAACTACAAGTTAGATACAACCGATGGAGTTAAAATATACGCGGATAAAGGATGGGTTTTAATAAGAGCCTCTGGAACTGAGCCGATCATAAGATGCTACGCTGAATCATACTCTCAGAAAGAAGCGGAGCAGCTTTCTAAATGGGGAGTGGATTTAGTAAACGATTCGATGAGAGAATTAACTGTTTAACGGTGGATTAAATTGTGGGATGAATTAGAAGCTGAATACGATAAACTCGGAGTTAAAGAGAATATTTTAACACTGGGTGAAAGCGTTAAGAATACTTTAAAATTAGAGGAGGGGAGAATAGAGGAGGCGGCTAGTAAACTTAGAGAATGCTCGAATATTATTCTCACAGGAGCAGGGGATAAATATATTATACCGCGTATTTCAAAAATAGTTTGGCGTTATTTCTCTAAGAAACCGATCGAAGTATATCATTCACGCTTCCTGCTTGAACAGAGTTTGATGATAGATGAGGATAGCGCTGTCATATTTCTCTCACAGTCAGGAGCCACATATGATACAATCCAGGTTTTCAAAAAACTGAGTCCGAAAATAAAACTAGCTGTATGGATAACGAATCTTAAAGAACCTGCACCTGGCTCAATCTATGATTTAAAAACAGGTAACAGTATTATACTTAACACTCATACAGTGAAGTATCCTGAGAAACCGTTAATATCAACTTCAACATTTCAAACCAGTTTAGCCTTACTAAACGATCTGCTTCTAACAGTTATAAATACACCTGAAGCGTTGAATCTTAAAAAAATTCAGAGAGAGAAACTTCCAGGTATCATCGAGGAGACTGCTAAAAATTCTAAGATCATAGAGTGGGCTAAGAAAACAGCTGTTGAACTAGTAAAACACCGCGGTGAAACATTCTATGTTTTAGGGGATGGAATCAGATATTTAATAGCTGTTAAACAGGCTTTAATCATGTTCATGGAGGGTTGTAAACAGGATGCATGCCATATTAGAACAGAGGAATTCGTTCACAGTCTAGTAGAGACGCTTGAACCTGAAAACCCGGTTAAAAAACCGCTTATACTACTCACCCCTCACAGCTCCTTCGCAACTGAGAATATAATAAACACAGCTAGATACATAGCTAGAATGTGGAGGAAATACGCTGGAGCGGATAAAATTATATTAACCAGTCCATATGATTTTATAAAATGCGAGTTAAACGGTTACATAGGGGATTTGCTATCCCCTGCGCTTTACGCTATCCCCTTAATGTGGTTAACCTACTACTACGCTTTATCTCTTAGAGTCGACCCGGGTATAAGCAGACTGGTTAGTAAGATTAGACGGAGAAGCGTCAGCTTGTAGAGCTGCTAAATGTTTAAAAGCATAAACCATTTATACTTGTAAGCAACTTATATTTTACAATATAGGAGGAACACTGATGGCTAAGGATAAAGCTTACGGCGCTATAATATTTATAGTAGCTGTTATAATTATAATAGGGTACACTTACTGGGTTATCCTCGTGCCTTTACTACCGGATGTTCTCCCGCTCGGGAACACTCTTCTAGCGAACTATCAATGGGCTTTAGCCATACCTTTATGGCTCGCGATTATAGGAATTATGGCGATCGCGGCATGGATCGGCTATACTATGATGACTACGCCGCCTCCGATTCCTATAGAGGAGCTTGAAGAGGAAATGGAAGAGGTTGAAGCTGAGAAAACCCAGTGAATTTCTAATCTTATTCGAGAATTCCATTCTAATATATTTTTATTTTATTAAATATTTTTTAGAATATTCTCCAAGCCGCGCTCAACACCTTGAAGAACTATGAAACCGTTATACTCTTCTCTATCCAGGATTTCACCGGCCATATTCGTGTTAATTAAACTACGGATCATCTCTAAATCATCTGTTTGAGTGAGAACCCACATTAATTTTGTATACGCTACTTCAGGGAGAATATTAGAGCAGGGTATCACGCCGGCGGCTAACAGTTTCCTACCGGTTTCATAAACATTTAATCCAGTGTAACCCCAGATAGTCTGAGTGGTCATTAAAACCGGTATTCTACTATCTACAGCTCTTTTAATAGACGGGATCAGAGACTCGGATACATGCCCTAAACCTGTCCCTATTAATACAATACCGTGATAGCCTTTATCTATGAAATAATCTATTAAACCCGGATCCATACCTGGGTGAAAGTATAGTAAAGCAACCTTAGAGTCCAGTGAAATCTGGGGGTCATATCTTTTACTACCGGCGATATTATAATTTTTTAAAAATATTTGAATACGACCGTCTTCAATTTTACCGAGGGGGATTGACCCTATAGATTTAAAAGCGTCTCTTCTACTGCTATGCATTTTTCTAACACGAGTAGCCCTGTGAATTAAAGCATAGTTATCGCTGCTAGAGCCGTGCATGCATACAACAACCTCTCCGACGTTACTCTCAGAAGCGAAAATACACGCGTTAACGAGATTAAACGCGGCGTCGCTGGAGGGTCTATCAGAGCTCCGCTGGCTTCCTACGAATACGATCGGCACAGGCGGGTTACGTAGCATAAAAGCGATCGCTGAAGCCGTATAAGTCATGGTATCCGTGCCATGCGCTATAATAATTCCTTTAACCGAGCCTCCTGAGATTTCTTTATCCACTTCTTTAGCTATTCTAACCCAGTCTTCAGGCTTCATATTCTCTGATAGAATGCTCATAACAGGTTTCGGTGTTAAATTACATATCTCAGCTATTTCAGGGACGGCTGAGAATAATTCGGATGGTGTGAAAGCCGGTATAACAGCGCCTGTATTATAATCGAGTCTTGAAGCAACCGTGCCGCCTGTTCCGATTAAAGTTATATTAGGTTTACTAGGGTTGAAGATTATTTCCTTCTCCGGTAAACGGTAGGAGGCTGGTTTATAATCTAAAACCTCTATTCTCATGTTAGAAGTGTATTTAACGCCGATATTATACCCGTTTTTAAGTTTTAAATTAATATGCTGATCGTCGTCTAACTCGCTTCTAGGCAGTAAAACACCCTCAAATATTTGATTATCTCTAACTATTCTTATAACACTCCATATTCTAGCTCCAGCGGACTCTAACATAGCCCGCAGACTACCCCTATAACCTTTCAGGAAGTCGTCGAACTCCATTCTCATTCACCGCCGATTCGGTTAAGCTCTCTTCTAAGATGCTCTGAAACCACACGACCGTCAATTCTTCCGCGAACCTTTCTCATAACCTCCCCCATTAAAGGAGTGAACGCGCGTTCACCCTTCTCCTTGATAAGTTTAAGATTAGCGTTCACACACTCCCTGATTATTTCATCCAGCTCTTCAACTGTAATCTGACGTAAACCCAGCTTCTCCAGCGCTGTATCCAGTGTGATCGCTTCATCTGAGCCTAATACTCTCATAACCTCCTCCACAGCCTCCTTAGCGATTCTACCATCTCTAAGAGTTTTAAACACCGCGAATATTTTATCATCGGAGATTTCTTTAAAATCAGGGTTCTCGCGTTGAAGCGCCTTCATTGTTTCAAGCAATGTTTTAGAGACCAGTATTGGATCGACAGATAATTCGTCGACTATTTTAATAAATAAATCTATTTTATCCTCTAATATTAGCTCCCGGATTACTTTAACAGGTAAACTATATTTCTCCGAGTAGGTTTTCTCAACCTCCCATGGATATGGGGGGAGGCTACGCTTAATAGAGTTTATTCTCTCAACGGTAATCTTAATAGGAGGTGTATCAGTGTCAGGGTAGAGTCTAGCACCGCCGTGGATTTCACGCTCAAAACGGCTTGAACCATCCTCTAAAACACGCCTGGTTTCTAACGGGACACCTATATATGCTAGACGACATCTATCCAGTATTATTTTAACAGCTTTCTCAGCTCGTTCAAGCTCTCCTATGACAAGAGCGAACGCATCCATCTGACCTAAACCCAGCGTTGAATTAACCTCCCCTATTTCATGCTCTTCAAACCCGTATTTAGAAAGCTGTTCATCAGAGTGGATTATTCCTTTAAGCCCGGTTATAGCGTTAACTCTCTCAGCTATTTCAAACCCGAAGGATTTATCTAGTTGAACTTTTCTACCTAGAAGACCTTTAAAGTATGGGAGACGGATACCTAAAACCTGTTTACCCTGTCTTAGACTATTCGAGACAAGCTTACATTTAGTTTTTTCGAAGAGCTTAGACAAGTTTACAGGATTATAGACTAGGGTTTCAGGTGAACCACCCCGTTCTAGAAGCGCCCTCTTAATATCTATTAAAGAGAGTTGTCGTTGAATTTCAGCTTCAACAAGCCGGCTAATCCATTCAAGTTTCTGAACACCTTTAAGCTCCACTCTAGCCCCGCCTTCTATACTCAGATTTATATCCTGTCTGATAGTTCCAATACCTCTTTTAGCCTTACCTGTAGCTCGAAGCAGGAGGCCTATCCTATAAGCGGCTTCATATATTTCCTCCGGGTTCTCTAAAACAGGGGCTGTAACCAACTCTACTAGAGGAATGCCGAGTCTATCTAACCGGTATCGGATGACACCGTTCTCCTCAGATATTTTTCTAGCCGCATCCTCTTCGACGCTGATACTCGTCACAGGGATAATCTTGTTTTCAAGCGGTATCACACCGTTTAAGCCTACTATAACAGTTCTCTGAAAGCCGCATGTAACCGAGCCGTCTAAATAATTTTTTCTGCAAACATGAAGTTCATCTACAGGAGTGCCTTTAAGTAATAGTGTTAGAGTTAAACCTGTCTCAACAGCCTCCTCGTTTATTTGAATAGGCGGTGTCTCATCTAGTTCATAAGTGCAAGTTGACTGGTAGAATCCTTCGTAAACCACAGTTCTATTCTTCTCATACTCGGTTAACATCGCCTTATCAAACTCTCCCATCTCCCCCATCACCGGGCGGAAGAAACGCTTAATTATATAGTCAGGTTCACCCTTCTGCAGTATATTAGGGCATTTACAGAATAATTTATTTTTTAAGTTAAGCTCCTGATGGATTTCTAAACCTGCTTTAAACCCGAGTTTCCGGTAATCAAACCGCTCGTCACCCATAAAACTACCTCTCAGAGAAACATGATAAAACTATTATATAACTTTAAGTATGGTTTTAAAAGAATTTCATGAAATAATTTATAAACTATAAGAGAGAATAATCAAAGTTAAATTAGAGAACATTGATAAAGATTTAATAGGATAAAATATAATTAAAAAGGGGAAACAGTTAAGGGATGTTCATGAGCGAGGTTGAGAGAGGAACTGAGAGAGAGGTCACTGAGCCGCTCGGCTTTCAGAAAATTACAAAAATAAATATTTTATTGAATATAATATCGCTTATAGACGGTTATAGAATCAACAGGTGTCCTGATTTTCGAAGATTAGACGATAATATTAAGAAAGGGGTTCTAGGCAGGGCTTTCGCGGAGAAATGGAAGAATATACGGAAAGTCTTATGGAGGATCGGTACATTCCCTAAGAATATACCTAACGTTAACAAGATGATGACGCTTCGCATACTCACTCATATAGCCGGGTTAATATTAATGTTAGTGGCTTCATCAATAGTTATAGCGAGTCTTTTTCTAACCCTTGACAGGCTAATATTATATATAGGCCTGGCGATGTATGCGATAGGTACATCTGTGCTCGGTTTTGCAATGCTGCTTAGAAGGAGGATCGCTATAAAAATAGCTGAATACTATTATGAAGACCATGATAGATGGAAACGGGAGCAGGCTTATTTGAGAGGTGTCGTTCAGCAGCTGATAGATGGTTTAATCAGATATTTAAGACAGCGTAAGAAGATGGGAAATGATAAAGTATTAAATCAAGTAGAGAAGGATACACCCTTAAAAAAATACCAGAAGCTGATGTCAAAGTATATGATTCGAATGTATAACATCGATTATACAGGGCTGATAGTTGTTAAAAAACCGAATGCTTTCAGAAAACACTATGAGGTTGTACCTAAAATCTTCTAGTCTAAATTTGCGAATCACCCGGCTTCCACAGGAACACAGATTACCGGTCTTCTACCCGCAGAGTTCTCAAAGCAGGCCTAGCGCTCACCGATATAAGACGGCTCTAACCCTCCTATCAGAGGGATCCCTGAAGCTAATCTTAGATCGTTGAAGAAAACAGCTGATAGTTGAATGAAACCTGTGCTACAGGTATTTTAAAAACAAGGTTTATAATCTTTTTTATTAATATTTTAGTTAAACTAAAAGCTGAGGCTTCAGCTAAATGATACACCACGTGTATATAATAAAAAGAAGCGGAGAGTGTCTTT
>JAHQXC010000075.1 GCA_029856525.1 Candidatus Odinarchaeia archaeon | reverse complement strand
TGCTCTGCTCTCTATTTGTTTAGCTAGGTCTTCTTTCTGTGTTTTTAAGAGTTCGATTAACCTGTTTTTCTCCTCTATGTCTGCTTTAAGATAGTTTACTTCTTTTTCATATTCTTTTTTAGTGTTTTCAAGCTGTGTTACGGTTTCTTTCAGTTGAGCTTCAAGCTGAGTGTATTTTTCTTTCAGGTCTTTTAGCTCGGCTTCTTTTTTAGATAGTTTTGTTTCTATTTTCTGTTTCTCGCTTGTGAGTTTTGCAACCTGTTCGGTTAACTGTTTTTTCTCCTGGTCTAGTTTCTCCATCGTCGACTCCATTTTCTCTAGGGCGGCTTTCTGGCCTTCTGTTACTGTTTGTTTAGCTGTACTCTGTGTTTTAGCTGAAGTGGTTTTTCTAGTTTTTTTAGTGGACATAAAGGTCTATCCGTTAATTTTCGATTATATATATTAGTGATCGGTGGTTATTTTAAGTTTTCCAAAAAGTTTAAGCGCATCCTAAACTGTCTAAGATTTCTTTTATCTTGTTTATCGTGTTTAAAACGTCTTCGTCAAGCCAGTTGGCTCCTGTCTTCGATATTATTGCGAGTATGTAGTCTCCGCTATTCTTTGTGGCAAGTGTTTTAATTACTAGGTAGCCGTTCTCAGCGCGGATCACTATGTCTTTAGCTTTTCCTAGTTTAATAGTGTTGAGTGTTTGCTGCACGATGTTGTGAACTGAGGGGCCTGCTGCGGCTATGTATTCTTCATCAGTGTTTGTTTCCATCGCTGAAGCTATCGGGAAACCGTTTTCATTAGTGATCACGCTTGCTTTGAATTTTCCAGTTTTATTAAGCTCTGTTAAAGTGTCTTCTAAGTCTTTTGAAGTGTATTTTAACATGTGAAGCCTCTTTCCTTTATTTTTTAGAATTCTTTTAATATTTGTTATAGGTAATATTTTTTTAGATATTTTAAGTTTGTTTATAGTTTTTAGAGAAGTGGCGGTTTGTTTGAGCGGGGATTTAACTAGTTTATTTTTCAGGGAGCTGAGTAGAAGGGAAGCGTTAGCTTTAATAGATGAGCATATTGTAGACGAGGATTTTAAAAAGATTATACTGGATGTGGAGGCTGAGCCGGGTTTTAGTGTAGCTTATAAGAATTTATTTAGCGGATTATACGTGTTCCCTGTTAAACTCGCGGATGATATTCTACTTGTTGTTAGCTTGGATAGAAGCAGGTTCTGGCTTAGAGTTTAAATTTGAAACTCTTCGGATTCTAGTTTAAGATTATCGATTAAAACTGTTTTCTTATCTTCTATAAGCTTTTTATTTAACTCTTCTAATTCTAGCAGGTAAGCGTCACAGTAGGAGACTATTTTTCTACCGTCATCTATTATTAAATCGAACATACTGTTAGAATATAGTTCTCGGAGAATATATAAATTTTACTTATCCGGCATGTTTAGTGTGATTTTCTGATCGGATTCAAATAGTTTTCAGTTAACTAAAACCAGTATTCTACTCCATTTACCAGGGGATCTTATAATCGCTTCAACTGTTTCATAGAACGGGAAGTCTCTGTGATTTTTAATATACTCGGTGAACTGTTCAGGGCCGATTCCTGTGATTATCCCGGATCCGTCCGGTTCCTGTTTTATCAGCATCCAGACGTCTAAGTTATTTTTATCTCTGGCTAAGATTAGAAACCAGGAGTTAGAGCTCCAATCCTCTCCATCCTCTCCAGTAACTTTTTTAACAGCTTGCATACTCTGATAGTTCCGCTTCCAGGTTACACGCTTATATAAGTCGTCGAAGAATTTAGGTTTCAACAGAGTGTAGGATCCGAAAACTGTTTTACAGTCTGTTAACCGGATTATCTTTAAGTCTTCCCGAGTATTCTCTAATATTATACTCCACAATTTTAATCTCCGCCGCGTATACCTGTTATCACTGGTTTATGCTAGACGCCGGTTAACTTTTTAACCTCCTCTCTCCCTTTATCTAACTCTTTCTCCTGTTCTTTATCTTTCATTAATAGTAGGGTTTGAAATTCTCCTATATGTGTTTTCTCTTCTCCGGCTATATCTAAAAGAACTCTTCTAATCTTCTCATCTTTAGTTAGAGCAGCCATCTGCTCGTATAAGTTTACAGCGTCAAGCTCTGCGATAAGCGCTACTCTCAAAATCTCTCTGTCAACGGTTTCTAAACTAATTTTTTCAATGTTTAAAGGAATCTTAGATAGCAATCACTTCACCTCTATAATATTTATTTTAAAAATCTCGGCGTCATATTATAAATAAGGTTTTCTACGCGTAAAATATTTTAACATCTTAGTTTAATCTCTAATAAGATGAGCGGTTAAACAGGTGTAATCTAATGGAAGTCGAGTTTATTCAAGCTGAGAAAGAGATATGGCCTACACCGAGTCTAGCAGAGCAGATACGTGAAATAGGTGTAATCGAGGAGGGTAAGTGGACGCCTAAGAGAAGAGGATTCCAAGACGTGACTAGAAGTGAAGCCGAGCTTTCTAGAATATTTTTTCCAAAGATTATTTTAGCCGGTTTATCTTTGAAAAGCGAGTTTAAATCTAAGGCTTGGGGTGGAATCCTATATAGGATTGTAGCTAACAAAGATTACTCTAAGCTTTGCATAATATATATTTTAACATGGACTTTTCAACGCGGAGCTTTATCCTTCTGGTTCGCAGTCGCCCCTCTAGCTTTACTATCATTTATATCTATGATGCTTTTAATCGGAGGCCTTAACCCTATCATATTCTATACAGGTGTGGCTGGAATAGGCTTCCTATTCATATTATCAGGGTTTAAACCATATCTGCAAGCTGTTTTAACCGAGAAAGAAAGATTTCTAATGATACATAATGAAACATGGCTTATATTCCACGGCTTACTTTTCACGGCGATGACCTCGATAGAGTATAGCGTATACAGTTCACCTGCGATTCCGGCGACTCCGATAATACTCGGATCTCTAACATTATTCCTGTTCATTCTACGTTTATTCCAGAATAAGCTTAAACTAGCCACGCATGAAATGGATTACGAGCCGATTCTCATATATCTTGTAAAAGAAAGCGGCTCCTGGATTATAGAGAAGATTCGATTCGATAGATTCCATTACATTGTTCGAACCGCTGACCGTGAAACACTGCTCAGTAAAAAATATTTAGAGAAAACTGAGAGCGGGGAGCGCGTTAAGCTTATCATCGATAACAACTGGCATTCTATGCGTCTTATGAAGAGAGATTACCGTGAAGTCTCGAAAGCCTCCATGTTCCTATTCTATTTTTTCCTAGCCGACTTCTTAATCGCATCTCTAACAAAGATTTTCACAGGTTCAACTATCTCTCTTATAGGTTTACTTATAGGGGAAGCCGCTCTAGTAGTTGAGCCGCTTATATTCTGGATTACAGGCTTATTATACTATGCGATCCATCCTTATGAGCTCGTCGACCCATCCTTCGACCCTTATCATCCTAAAAACCAGTTAACTGATAGAAAACTATATGTTCTATGGAATCTTAGAAAGGAATCCGCACGCCTCATCTTCCGTTTAAAAATGCAGGATCCTTTTAACCCTGAGGAGATCTTCTGGGGGAGTTTCAGAGATGATCCTCTATCAATATTACTGTATAACGTGCTCCCCAGACTAGATGAAATAGAAGAAGCTTTAAGAAAACATCTCTCAGAGAGCGAGTAGCCTCCTATACTAGGCTCTCATCTTTGAATTCAACGCTTAAAAACTCTCGTAAACACTATCAACGTGATGAGAATACTGGTAGCGAATAAAGCTCCAGCTGTGAATACACTGTTGAAACCGAATACACTAGATATGAAAACCATTATCGCAGGTCCAGCGGTCTGACCGATTCTAAGCATCATACCGAGGCTTGAAAGAATCACACCCCGCTGATTGATAGTCGTCTCCTCGGCTACTAGAGCTTGAATAAGCGGACCGTTTAAGCCTAAAGCGAATCCTATCAATATAACCGGTATTATAATAAACCAGATTACCTGTATGAAAGGTATTACCGCCACACCCACCGCGTATAATATATAAGTGAATGTGAGAATACTCCACTCCGAGTATTTTTTAACAAGTCTACCGACCTGAGTTGAAGTAACAGCGCCGATATAAGAAGCCGCGGCCTGAACTAAACCTATATATAAAGGGGTTAAAGCGAATCCGCTGCTTAAAAGCATAGGTATAAAAGTTATCCAAACCCCGTATATTATGAAAAAATTCATCACTCCAGCCGTGAATAAAACCAGTATTTTAGGCTTTTTTACTATACTCCATGTCTCCTTGAAATAGTCTCTAATACTCTGTTTACATTCAGGTTCAGGGTTATCTAGTTTAAATAATACTAGTAAAGCTACAGGCAGAGCTGTTAAAGGAAGCAGGAAAGGCGCGAACCAGGCGAGTGAACCTAGAAAACCTCCTATAAGAGGCCAGCTCCCTGTTCCGAAACTTAAAACGCTTGAATTATAGCCTAAAGCAGCGGTCCTAGTTTTCCCGGTATATAAGTCTCCTATAATCGTCACGTTTAAAACACCTAGCGCAGCTGCGCCTACTCCTTGAAAGAATCTGAGTATCAGTAAAACTGGAAGACTCACCGTGAAAGCGCATAGCGTTCCGGCGAAACTGAAAAGTAGAAGAGCCGGTGTCAATATCCTCTTCCTACCGTATTTATCAGAGGCTACACCGAAAACAGGGGATAAGAAGACAGCTGGAAGCGTGAAAAACGTTATCAGCAGCCCTAACTCGCTGTAAGGGTATTTTAAACCTAGATTAGGGCCGATAACCGGGAAAGCTGGTGAAATACTTGCAACCCCTAAAACAGCCATAAGCGTTACAGCGAAGATTATCTGCAGGTTTCTGTCAAGGTAAACTCTCTTCTCTACAAGGTTTAAATCTCCTCCTCTATTCGACATGGAACCACCTTTAAAACAAGTAGTTTTAAAGTGTTAGCTAAATCTCCCTGTTAAGCTTAACATTCTCGCCTATAATAGTTATTAACCCTTTCTCCTCTAAGCTGTGAAGGATTCTAGACACTATAGAAGGCGGCTGCGGCACACTCTCCTGCAGTTCTTTTATAGAAGCCTCGCCTCTTAAAATCAAGGCTGCGAGAATAAAAGCTTCTACAGGTGTTGAAGACGCTTCGAAAGCAAGATAGTCGATTACAGCCTCTCTTCTCTTTAACTCGCCGATCCTCCTCTCCATCTCCTCTAAACTCTGTTTAACACGGGTTTTCTCATCTTCACTTCTCTTTCTCATACTATTTATTTCGGAGACCGCTTCCTCTACATTTTTCATCAATCTCTCCGACTCTTCTGTTAACCTGTTTTCCTCTTGTTTTAACTCTTCTAGAATTTTATCAAGTGTTTTTAAACTCGTCTTCTCATCGCTGACACGGGTTTTAAGATTATTTAAATTCTCGTTAACAGTTTTAACGTTCTCTTCAAGCTCAGTTAACTGTCTTCGAAGATCCTCTAATAGGGTTTTAAGCTCTTCAACACGGTTCTCTAATTGTTTTCCAGCCTGTCTTCTATCAGATATCTTTTTTTCAAGCTCGCCAAGATATGCTTGTAGACTCTTCAAGTTCCCGTTTAAACCATCTAGTTTAACGTTCACGCTCTCTCTAATTTCTATGAGATTACTTGTTAAAGCGTTCAGTTTATCGTTTAAACGTTTAACCTCCATAATAGTTCACATCCTATAACTCTATTTTTCTCAGCACTCTTATAGTATCATTCTCTTCATCGTATTCTAGTATACTTCTTTTTTCAAGGCTGCGAATAACCTGTTTTATGAAATCTCTTCTCAGCAGGGTTGTTTTCTGAAGGTAGTCTATGGTTGAAGAGGTTTTACCTACAAGGCTTTCAATTATTTGAAGCTCAGGGTTCTTCATAAGCTTGTTTTCGACTAGAAATCTCACAGCTTTATACGTTGACTCGAGTTTAGCTATCTCGCTCTCATAGCTTTTAAGCTTCTCTTTTAGTAAGCTGAGCTCCCTATCTAATTCAACTCTTAAACCAGTTAACTCTCTCCTATAATCTTCAAGTCTAGCAGATCTATCTTTAACAGTATTCTCCAAGTTTTGAACACTCTTCTTTAAGTTTTCAACTTCGATTTC
>JAHQXC010000074.1 GCA_029856525.1 Candidatus Odinarchaeia archaeon | reverse complement strand
GTTAGTAAAGTGTTCTTATTAGTTAAAAGATAAGCTAAAGAGATGAAATCCTGAATCCCCCCTATAATTGGACCGCCATATCTTGGGGAGAGTATCTGCTCCTGAACTCTCATAAGTATTCGAGCTTCAGCTCTAGCCTCCTCGCTTTGGGGGACATGAAGATTCATTTCATCTCCGTCAAAATCCGCGTTGTAAGGGGGGCAGACGCAAAGGTTAAGTCGGAAAGTACGATAAGGCATAACTCTAACTTCATGAGCCATAATCGACATTCTGTGAAGAGAAGGCTGCCTGTTGAATAACACTATGTCACCGTTCCGAATGTGTCTTTCCACTATAAAACCTGGTTCCAACGCCTGCGCGATCGCTGATCTATCTTTAACAAACCTTAAGTCGATGCGACGCCCGTCTGAACGGATAATATAGTTTGCTCCTTCCACGTTGTCAGGGCCGCTTATTACAAGTTTTTTAAGCTCTTCAATATTCCACTCAGTTACTCTTTCAGGAATTGTGAGTATTTTAGCGATCTCCTCTGGAACACCAACCTCGTTTATAGAGATATTAGGGTCAGGGGAGATAACGGTTCTAGCTGAGAAGTCGACTCGCTTACCTGAGAGGTTTGATCTAAACCGGCCTTCTTTACCTTTAAGCCTTTGAGAGAGAGTTCTGAGAACTCTACCTGATCTATGTCGAGCTGGAGGTATGCCGCTGACATCGTTATCAAAGTATGTTGTTATATGGTATTGTAAAAGTTCCCATAAATCTTCAACTATTAATTGAGGAGCGCCTGCGTCTATATTCTCGCGGAGGCGTTGATTTATTCTTATAATATCGACTAGTTTATGAGTTAGATCATCTTCGGATCTAACCCCTGACTCTAATGTAATTGATGGTCTTACGCATACAGGAGGCACAGGGAGAACTGTGAGAATAAGCCATTCCGGTCTAGCTACTTCAGGGTTTATTCCGAGAAGTAGACAATCCTCGTTTGGTATTTTTTCAAACCAGTCTCTTATATCTATTGGAGTTAATCTAACAGTGCCCTCCTCTCTAACCTCATAAAAGGATGTTGGTTTCTCTAGTTTTATTTTAATTTGCTTCTCACCGCAGTGAGGGCACACCCTGTTTTTCTGAGTCTTCTTATAAACGTCTTCAACGATCTCCATGTCAATTTCATTAGATGCTTTAATAGATTCTCTCATCTTCTCAGTGTAAAATTTAATCTCCTCGTCTGTTAACAGAATTCTATTACAGGATTTGCAGGTGCTTCGCAAAATATCACGGATGATATTAGCATAGCCTACATGTATTACAGGCCGCGCTAATTCTATGTGGCCGAAGTGGCCGGGGCATTCTCCGACACGGTTCCCGCAAGTTTTACACTTCTGACCCGGCTCTATTGTACCAAGTCTACTGTCCATTAGCCCTGAATCAATCGGTAATCCATCCTCATCATATGTATCAGCTGTTATAATCCTTGTAACTGAAAGTTTTCTTATAGCCTCAGGTGATAGAAAACCTAATTTTAAACCACCAATCATTTTATCAATCTGAGACATTATAAACCACCTAAGCTTTTTCCTTTAATATTATTTTAGGAAATATTCCTAAAGCCATCATCTCCTGTATTAACAGTTTAAAAGCATACGACATGGAGACCCTGGAAATCGTAGTCGTATCACCGCAAAGCGGGCAATAATATCTATCCCTGTTTCTATCATAAGTTGCGAGAGCCCCGCAGCCTTCACATACGTAGACTACATATTTATCAGATTCATCTAACAATCTTTCTTTAAGTAAAAGCGCCGCGCCGTGGCCGATCAGACAGTCCCTTTCCATTTCACCGAATCTTAAACCGCCTTCACGCGCTCTACCCTCAGTCGGCTGTCTGGTGAGTATTTGAACAGGTCCTCTAGCTCTAGCATGCATTTTATCAGCTACCATATGGTGGAGTTTCTGATAGTATACTACTCCTATGAATATATCTGCTTCAAGTTTCTCACCGCTGACACCGTCGTACATGACTTCTCTACCTGTATAATGGAAACCCGCTTCCTTTAACATATTATATATTTCTTCATTTGAAAGCCCTGTGAAAATCGATCCGTCGACTCTTCTAGCGGAAACTGAAGCGGCTTTACCAGCCATAGACTCTAATACTTGGCCTAAAGTCATACGGGATGGTATAGCGTGAGGGTTGATTATCAGATCTGGGACGATACCTGAATCGGTGAAAGGCATATCTTCTCGAGGAACAATCAAACCTAAAACACCTTTCTGACCGTGTCTGGAAGCGAATTTATCACCTAACTCAGGGATTCTTAGATCTCTAACCTTCACTTTAACCAGTCTATTACCGTCAACGGTTTCGGTTAAAACAACTGTATCTACAATGCCGCTTTCCCCATGTCTCATATTCACAGAAGTGTCGCGTCTAACTTGTGTTGCAGCGCCTAGCTCAGTGTATTCCTCTAAAAATCTTGGGGGGCTAGTTCTACCGATTAAAACATCCCCTCCTTCAACGTAGATTTCACTAGATATTAAACCGTCTTCGCCGAGATGCCGGTAAGATTCTGGAACACGGTATCCTCTCACATCGCGGTCAGGTATCTCAAATTTATCCTCCTGTCCGCCCGGGTACTTTCGCTCTTCAGCTTCATAAGAGCGGAAGAAACTGCTTCGACCGAGACCTCTATCTATAGAAGATTTATTCATAACAAGCGCGTCTTCTATATTATATCCTTCATATGATAGAACGGCTACAATAAAGTTTTGACCGGCTGCGCGCTCATCGAAGCCTATTGCATCCATTACTTTAGTTTTAACAATAGGAGTTTGAGGATAATGGAGAAGATGGGTTCTTGTATCAAGTCTATGTTTAAAGTTTGCCGCGTACACTCCTAAAGCTTGCTTACACATACCGGATTGGTAGACGTTTCTAGGAGATTGATTATGCTCCGCGAATGGTATCGTTGACGCGGTTATACCTAATATACTGCTAGGTGAGATTTCCAGATGAGTATGCTCCGGTGTTAAGCTCTCAGGGGTTAAAGCTATGAAAGCGTTCTCCTCTTCTTCAGCATCAAGGTATTCTATTATCCCATTTCTCACAAAATCTGTGAAAGACCACTCTCCTCTTTCAAGTTTCTCTAAATGCTCTGGTTTAAGAGCCGCTACACCGTTCTCCACTATGATAAGTGGACGACGCGCCCTCCCAGCATCACAGTTAACCTGTATTTCTTTCACATCAGGGTAGTAGGCGATATTTATTTCATCGCTTATTTCATTATTTCTTCTCTTACGCCTAATTTCATTAACAAACCAAACAGGATCAGAGACGTAACCGATAAGCGTTCCGTTTAGAAAAACACTTACAGGGTTTGAACCGCACTTAGCTCTTTCAGGTATACTATAAACACCGAGATTAAATAGCATTCTTTCAACTTCTTTTTCATCAACACCGACTGAAATATGACACATTAAAGCTAAGTTTTTAACGAGACCGCAATTAGGACCCTCCGGCGTCTCATTAGGGCAGATTCTACCCCAGTGAGTTGGATGTAAATCTCTAGCCTCATAGTGGGGTTGACTTCTACTCAGCGGGGAGACTATTCTACGAAGATGGCTTAAAGATGACATATAGTTGGTTCTATCTAAAAGCTGACTGACTCCTGCTTTACCGCCAACCCAGTTACCTGTAGCCAACGCATGTTTTAAACGCTCGGTGATAACGTCAGCTCTAACAGCTGTTCGAATATTAGGCTTCCTGCCTCTAACCGCTGTACGCTCAAGCTGATATTTTATATCTCTTACTAAATTTAGAAACGCGTTTCTGAAAAGACTTGCTAAAAGTTCACCGGCGAGTTTAAGCCGCTTATTAGAATAGTGATCTTTATCATCTTCAGGTCTTCTACCTAAAACAAGCTCTATTATTCTTAAAGCCATCTGACACAGGTAATATGCTTTATTTAATCTATCACTTGGAGTCACACCTAGATGTGGTAGAAGATATTTATCGATAACCTGCTCGGCTTTCTTCAAACGATACTCTAACGTCTGGCCGATGGCGACTCTTTTCCCTATATAGTCTAGTACATTGTTAACTGTTTGCTGAGGGTCTTTCGGCACATATATAGGAGCCGCTTCCTCTAATGTGGGGATAAGCTCACGTCTCACTTCAGGGTCATCAGATATCGCGTCCATTATCTGTTTATCTGTCACTAAACCAAGCGCTCTTAACATGATAGCTAAAGGAATTTTACCTGGAACAGATGGAAAAGATAGTTTAAACGCGCCGTCTCTACCCCTCTCCAATAAAACAGGCGCTCTAAACCCTCTCGCGGTTGAAAAAACCTTAGCTACATGTGTTGAAGGACTTGTCGGACTGCTTTTCTCTATTAATATCCGGTTTGGAGCTAAATCCTCTTGGGTTACGATAACTCTCTCAGAACCGTTTATAATAAAGTAGCCTCCAGGATCCCTAGGATCCTCGTTTATTTCAAGAAGCGCTTCATCTTTAATTTTTGATAAAACACAGCGGTTAGATTTGAGCATTATCGGCATTTTACCAATATAGACTTTCACAGTTTCCCCTTGAGTCTCTATATCAGTCCCAGGCACCTTCCAAACAGGGGTTAACTCAAGAAACATAGGCGCAGCATACGTGAGATTGCGAAGGCGCGCTTCAGTCGGATCTATCATTTTAGTTGAGCCGTCGGCTTCAGTTATACTAGGCTCACCAACCTCTATTCTACCCAGTTTAACATAAAAGTTTTCGATGTCGGTTTCAATAATCCCCTGCTCGTCGATTATAGCCTGTAAATCTTTCTCTATAAATGTATTATACGAATCTAAATGTTGTCTAACCAATCCTTTCTCATCGAAAAAAGCGAGCATAAGCTTCCACAAACTATTAGAGGAGACCTCCATTATTCCACCCCTATTTTTAATAAACAACCTTCATATTACAGCTTAACCCATTACGTGGACTAATAGTCACGGTTATGACGCCTACCTAAAAATCTGAAGTTAAACCCGCTCTAAATGTATACTTATCTAATATAAATTTATCGCACCCCGTGTAATTTTTATTCGACAACAACCCTGTAAGCTATAGATTCACCTGCCGTGGGGCTGCTTCTAATTATTTTAACTATGTCGCCGACTTTAACCTTCTGGTTTAATGCTTTAATAGCAGGGTCTGATATAAATATTTTAGGCAGTTGATAGGGCTTAACCTTAAGCTTCTCTAAAACCTCTTTAGCTTCAGCTTCACTTAAAATAATATGTTTAGGAACTAAGATATTATCTAGTATACTATCAGCCATAAAATCTCACCGTTAAAACCCGGACTATTAGCCCACCCGCTTAGTATTAAAAGAAATTTTAAATCCGCTTATAAATTTTTTCATTCCTAGCAAGCTTCCTCGACTTCCGTGCATCTTACAAAAGGTTTTCCATGAAATATATTCTAGTAATTAACAGGCTCTAGTGAACACCCCTCCTATCTGATGGGGCTTCCTGCTTCAATGATGGAGTTTACTGGTATTTTCGACCGGTAAAGGCCCAGTCTCAGCCCCTCATCTTTATCCTTTTTGAAGATTGGAAACTATAAATACTGTCGGCTTTCCCAGCTTTCGCAGGAGGACTACTAGCCGATAAAGTTAAAAAAATAGTTGAAAGCTAACTTGAATCAGTCTATAAAATATGGCGGGCCCGAAGGGAATCGAACCCTTGATTCGGCCCCCCGTTGTTTAAAATAGGGGTCCACCGAGTGACCTCAGCTAGTGGAAAGCCCAAGTGCTTTAAAAGCCCGGTGCTCTACCTGGCTGAGCTACGGGCCCGGATTGTGGCGCCTCGGCCGGGATTTGAAATCCCGGATAAACTTAAAGTTTATCACCCGGGTCTTGGGAGTGACAGTCCCAAATGATAGGCCGGACTACACCACCGAGGCGCATTAGCTTAAACACCTAGCACCGAGTTTTAATATATTATTTACGGGCATATTTAAAATAACCAAGATAATATAAATATTTCCTACATAAATTAAAAAATCACTCTATATGTTAAGCGCTACTGTAAATAACAGCTAAAATTTTATAAAAAAGGGTGCCCAGAGAATCCCTTAACTTCAGTTAGGGGGTGAATGGGCAAAAACTTAAATATCCGCGCGGTGTTTAAAAAA
>JAHQXC010000073.1 GCA_029856525.1 Candidatus Odinarchaeia archaeon | reverse complement strand
TCTATTAGCTGGGCTAAATTTAAGGAGAGACCTCTATACGTTTGGCGTTACTTCGAGCTGCTGCCGGTGAACCCGGAGGTAAAAGTTTCCTTGTTTGAAGGCGGGACACCTCTTTATCATGTTAAGCGTTTAGGTGAATTAATAGGACTAAAGAATTTATATGTTAAGTTTGAAGGCGCTAACCCAACCGGTAGTTTTAAAGATAGAGGGATGACTGTCGGAGTTACAAAGGTGGTTGAGTTAGGGATTAAATCAGTTGGCTGCGCTTCTACGGGTAACACATCCGCTTCATTAGCCGCTTACGCTGCTAAAGCCGGCTTAGCCTGCTTCGTTCTATTACCGGCTGGAAAGGTTGCTATGGGTAAGCTTTCACAGGCGATGCTTCACGGTGCCTGTGTAATAGCTTTAAAAGGTAATTTCGATCAGGCTTTATCCATAGTTGAACAGTTATGTAATGAGGAGAACATATATCTTTTAAACTCTTTAAACCCGTGGAGGCTTGAAGGCCAGAAGACGACCGCTTATGAAATAGTTGACCAGCTTGGTCAGGTGCCGGATCGTGTAGTTTTACCTGTCGGTAACTGCGGGAATATTTCCGCGATATGGAAAGGCTTTAAAGAGCTTGAAAGAGTATCTTTAACCGATTCGCTTCCTATGATGACGGGTATACAAGCAGAAGGCGCTTCGCCTGTAGTAAATATGATAAAAAGGAATTTAAAGCTGATTCAATTCACAGATAAACCTGAAACCATAGCTACAGCTATTCGAATAGGGAGGCCTGTAAACTGGCCTAAAGCTGTTAAAGCGATAAAAGAGTCGAAAGGTATAGCTGAAAGCGTAAGCGACAGTGAAATCATAGTGATGCAGAAAGCTCTAGCTAAATTAGAGGGGATAGGAGTTGAACCTGCGAGTGCAGCTTCACTTGCCGGTGTTAAAAAATTACTTGAAGAAGGGGTAATAGAGCAAGATGAGACTGTAGTCTGTATCACTACCGGTCACATGCTTAAGGATCCGCAGGAGGCTATTGAAATAGCGGAGCCTGTTAACGAATTCGAACCGGATATAATTAAAGTCAAGAATTTTGTAGAAAATAAACTAGCCGGACTCGTTAAACCAGTCTTATAAATTGTTTCCTTTTCATTCCGTGATTCAATTGTAGTGTTAAAATAATAGTTTCACTTATATTCTATTAGAGGTGTCGGCTGTGAATATTAGGAGACCTGCTGCTATAGGATTCTATCCTTCTAGTAGATCAGAGTTAATTAAAATTATAGAGAAATCTTTTCTTCACAGACTCGGTCCAGGCAGCCTCCCTGGTAAAAAAACATCTGAGCGCGTTGACAGGATTATCGGCGGTATATCCCCGCATGCAGGTTATATTTATTCAGGCCCTATAGCAGCGCACTTATACTATGAACTATCCGCGATAAAGCCTAGGACGGTGATAATTTTAGGCCCCAGCCATACAGGTTACCCGGGGATCGCTGTGATGAGTGAAGGTTTATGGGAGACCCCGCTTGGAATGGTTGAAATTGACCGTATGCTAGCTGAAAAAATAAGAGTTGAAGCCGGACGGGATCCTAGCGGGCATAGTTATATAATCAGCGACGCTTGGCCTCATATAAGCGAGCATAGTTTAGAGGTTCAAATTCCTTTTCTACAGTATATTTACGGCGACAGTTTTAAGATAGTTCCGATAGTATGCGGGGGTGTCTCATTAGAGAAATGTTTAGTTATAGGCGGTAAACTAGCTGGAATCATTGATTGGAGTGATACGATCGTTATAGCGAGCACTGATATGACGCATTATGGTAGTATGTATTATGGTTTCGCCCCGGTTGGCGATGACGATATAAATAAAATCTTAGAGTGGATGAATGCAACAGACGGCGGGATAGCTGATTCTATTAGAAAATTAAACCCCGAGGATACGTATAATAAAGCGGTTAAAACCACGATGTGCGGGTATATTCCTGTAACGATTTTAACCACAATAGCTAGAGCTTTAGCTATCAGAAATATACGTGTTTTAAAATATGCTACAAGCTATGACGTTCAAGGTTCAAGGGATGCTATAGTCGGTTATTTAAGCATGGTTTTCGCTTTTTAAATCTGCCTGGTTTTCAAGCTCTTTAAGCCACTTATTCTGTTTAATACACGAAATAGGATTAACGTCATTGCCTAACCCGCATTTCTGTAAATCTTCGCAGTCGAAGCATGGACAGTTATCTAATTTATCATATTTAACCGGCTGCTCAACTTTCTCAACCGGGAAAAGCCGATAAGTCCACCTTCCCTTATATAACTCTTTAACTCTTCTAATATATCCGTTTCTCTCCAGTTTCGAGGAAATTCTATGGCCTTCTCTACTAGTTGTGTTTAAGCTTTTCCATAATTCATTTTGCGGTAGACCTGTCTCCCCGCATTCTCTGATTATTTTAAGCGCTTTCTTCTCTAGCTCTGAGACCATAGCTTCACCTATTACTTACTTTTTAATCTAAACATGAATTAAACTTTATTCTAATTTTTATACTATATATAGATTAAAATAAGGGGAAATGCTTTAATATACAACCAGCTCATATTGAAAGTTATAAACTGTTTATTAATTTAACTATAGAACTGTTCTTTTAGAATCTATTCCGTTTATCAACTGTAAATGTCCATTATCTTTTTAGAGGTTGATATAATTGAAGGTTGCTGTAATAGGTGTCGGAATCACTAAATTCGGTAAATTAGAGAATAAGACGAGCAGGGAACTTTTCGCTGAAGCTGTTGAATATGCTATTAAAGACGCTGATATCTCGCCTAAAGAGGTTGAATCAGTTTACGTAGGGAACTTTACAGCTGATTTATTCGAACATCAAGGTCATATAGGACCGTTAATGGCTGACTATGCTGGTTTAAAAGGCCTGCCGGCGACTCGTTTCGAATCAGCCTGCGCTAGCGGAGCGGCTGCTCTACGCCACGGTATACTTTCTATCCTCTCAGGTTTATATGATATTGTTTTAGTTGGCGGAGTTGAGAAGATGACTGATCTCCCAACCTCGGAGGTAACAGACGCTCTCTCGATCGCTGCAGATAACCTGTTTGAAGCGAGCATAGGCGCCACTTTCCCAGGGGAATACGCGATGATAGCGAAAGCTCACATGGATGCTTATGGAACAACTAGAGAGCAGCTTGCATCTGTAGCTGTTAAAAACCATCATAACGGGTTTTTGAATCCGAAAGCTCATTTCCAGAAGGAAATAGATTTAGATAAGGCATTAAACGCTCCTATGATTGCATGGCCTTTAGGATTATATGATTGTTCACCTATAAGCGATGGGGCTGCTGCTTTAATTCTCGCTAGAGAGGATATTGCTAGAAAATACACTGACACTCCTGTGTATATTATAGCTTCAGCTCAAGCCTCTGATACCGTCTCACTGTTTGAAAGAGAGAGTTTAACATCTTTGAAAGCTGCTAAAATAGCTGCTAGGAAAGCTTATGAGATGGCCGGGGTCACAGCGAAGCAGATTAACTTAGCTGAAGTTCATGACTGTTTTACAATCGCTGAGATTATCGCCACCGAGGATTTAGGTTTCTTTAAACCAGGTGAAGGAGGCCCGGCTGTTGAACAAGGGTTAACTCAAATCGACGGTGATATTGCTATAAATCCTTCAGGTGGTTTGAAGGCTAAAGGTCATCCAGTAGGCTGTACAGGTGTAGCTCAAGCTGTGGAGGTTTCTATTCAGCTAAGAGGGGAAGCGGGGAAGCGGCAGGTAAGTGGAGCGGAGATAGGTTTAACTCATAACATAGGTGGAAGTGGGGCTACGGCGATAATTCACATTTTTAGGAGGTGAGTGAATGGAGGCTGATGATTTTTCAATAAAACGGTTCCTGAAGTATATTTCAGAGGGGAAGCTTAAAGGATTGAAATGCGCTGGCTGTGGTAATATAATAGCTCCGCCTCGTTTAAAGTGTAGTGTATGCGGATCCTCCGAGTTTAAATGGGTTGATCTCTCAGGTAAAGCGCATCTTTTAACTTACACTATTATTCACGTTCCGCCTAAACGATTTACAGGTGAAACACCCTATGTTGTCGGTATTGTTCAACTCGAAGAGGGTCCTAGACTTGAAGCTAGAATCACAGGTTTCGATGTTAACCAACACGTTCAGATTCTTAAAACAGGCATGGATTTGATTTTCGAGCCTAGTCCAGCAGGAATTCTCTCATTTAAACCATTAATATAACTTTTTGTATAAAATTTAAAAACTTTAAATTTATTTTGCGATATAATTAAATAGTTTTGTGATAAAAACATAATAAGAGGAATACCATATGCCTTTTGATAAAATCGATCTAGAAATACTGAAAATACTGCAAGAAGACTCTAGAACACCGTTTACAAAAATCGCGGAGGAAGTGTCAAAAATAATAAGCGGGGAAAACCATCTCCGCGAAGAGCAGAAAATCCCTGATACTACAATTCACTTCCGTGTTAGAAAGCTTAAGGAGAGCGGGGTTATTAAAAGATTCTCTATAGATGTAAGCCCTAAAACACTAGGATTCGAAACCATAGGCGTTCTGAAAATCAGCGTAGGCGGGCATATTCTTAAAAAAATAAGTTTAACTAGAACTGAAAGAATAGGTTTACAACTATCCAGATCCCCTAATATTATATTCGTAGGTATAGGTGAAGATCATCTTACAATATACGCGTTAGCTGTTTTTAAAGATCGAAATCAATTTTTAAATTTAATTGAAAACCTTAGAAGAAACCCAGACATCGATTTAGTAGAATACAACCTATTAACTGATATAAAGAAAGGAGAAGAAGTTTTAAAGCCTATCCCCGTCGAGGTGAAATAATAATGGAAGAGGAGCTGGTATTCGACCGTGTTAAAACAGGTATCCCTGGACTGGACGGCATACTCCACGGCGGATTCATAAGAGGTAATAATATACTAGTATCAGGTTCAGCGGGTACAGGTAAAACTATAATGTGCCTTCAATATATCGTCTCAGGAATAGTAAACTATAATGAACCCGGCGTATTCATAACATCAGAGGAGCTCCCCTACGAGTTGAGACGTGAAGCACTTCAATTTGGCTGGGATCTAAAAAAATTAGAGGATGAAGGTAAACTGATAATAATAGACGCCGCTTCAGCTAAAGCCGGCCTCCCGACAGATGAAAAATTCGCTATAAGAAGAGGATTCGAAGTCAACGAGCTAGCCGAGCATATATACACTGCAGTCAACCAAATACAGGCTAAAAGAGTGGTCTTAGACTCGCTTTCCGGATTAGATATTAAAATAAGCGATCCACAAGCTTTAAGAGTGGCTATATTCAAGATAAGCGCACTACTAAGAGAGCTTAACGTAACATCTATAATGACAAGTGAAATGTTAGAGAATCATTATTTCAGCAGATATGGAGTGGAGGAATTCATAGCTCAGGGAGTGATACTTCTATCCCTTAAAGAACAGGACGGAGAATTGAGAAGAAGCCTTATAGTTTTAAAAATGAGGTCTACAGCGCACTCTCTGAGACGTTACCCGTTTGAAATAACCAGTCTTGGAATAGTAGTTATGCCCGGAGAGGAGATGTGAACTAACCAGCCTTCGCAGGCACCTTCCGCTACCGGTCTCGGCATCTACAAGCATGCCTTCGATATATTCCCATGCTAGTAAAAAACAATTATAGAGATGTCAAGAATCTGAAATACCCCTCTTTCACCTCAACCATATTGGATGACGCCTCCCACAGGTTGGATTTAAAATATCTCTGATCATAATAATTGAAGGGATTAAAATAATCAACACTTTACCACTAACCGCGTTAATAGTTTTTTTAGCCGCCGCCTCTATTCAAGATATACGTAAAAGAGAAGTGGCTGATGTAATCTGGTTTTCAGCGTTAATCACCGGTTTTATTATAAATCTGATGTTAGCTGTTAACCTGTTTTCATGGTTTATTTCAACAATTTCAGGTCTACTATTAGCATTTTTAAGCTTTAGAACAGGGTTCCTAGCAGGAGCTGACTGTAAAGCAATAATTACAGTAGGCTTCATTTATCCATATGAGAAAAATACAGGACTATTCTTTTTTGAATCAACGCCGCCTATAGTAGAAGTCTATTTTATTTTTCTAGTATTAACCAGTTTGATCCCAATCTCCACATTATTCTATAATTTAGCAACGGGGAATTATAAGAATCTACCACACGTAAAATTCTCCTCTAAAATCAAAATATTAACATCATATAGAGGCGTCAATTC
>JAHQXC010000072.1 GCA_029856525.1 Candidatus Odinarchaeia archaeon | reverse complement strand
TGTCTGAGGAGTCTTCTCAGATACTCGGTGATATCGCGGCCGCCTAAGTCAACTCTCGTAATCGCGTGAGTGAGCGCGAACCCCTCGTATATGGGGACTACATGAGTTACACCGTCTCCGGAGTCTATCACAAGACCTGTAGTTCGACCGGATGCATATAATGAGAGAACAGCTTGCATAGCCACGTATATCGCCGGCGCGTTAAAGGTTTCGAACATTATTTCAGCCATTTTCTCACGGTTTGTTCTCGGATTCATGGGGGGTTCTGTTAATAGGATAGGGTGCTCTGAAGGATCTATTCTCATATCAGTGTAGAAGGTGTAATGCCATATTTTTTCCATAGCCGGCCAGCTTTTTATTATACCATGCTCAACAGGGTATACTAGTTTTAATACACCGCGAAGCTCGAGAGCTTCTTCACCGATGTAGTATTCACGTGTATAGTGCTCTACATCCGTCATAATAGAAGTGTATTTAGGATATCCGATTATTGTCGGGAACACGGATCTCGGTCTATCCTCTCCTGCGTAACCGTTTTTAGTCAGCCCGGTTCCATTGTCGATAACTATGGGTTTTCCGGTTACCATCTCCTCTATTGGAGCCGGTTCAACTTCAGTTTTAGGTGTTTGAGCCATTTTTTTCACCTTTTATTTATTTTTCCACGGGTTTTTAATCCCCGCGGATTTAATTCAATTTTTCGTAATTTAGCTACATAATATTTTGCGAAAATTATTATTTAAGGATTTTTTTGGATAAATATTATAAGCGATATCGTCTATATTTTATATATAGCTGATCTAATTTCAGGTGTTTTACATTGAGTTCAGTTGAAACAGTGGAGAGGGCTATCGGAGGTGTTGAGAGCAGGAGAATTATTTTAGAAGAGCTTTTAGAAGGGGAGAAGACTGGTTTACAGTTAAGATACGCGCTTGCTAAAAGTTTCGGTGTTGGATTAGACGAGGTCAGCGACGCGCGGCTTTACCATAACATCAGCCAGCTTGAAGAGGCCGGGCTTATCCGGTGTAGAAGAGAATGGAAAGATAAACTAGCGGAGATAATCCCTCAGATGATTCAACCAGTTAGAGACTATTTAGGAGTTAACGCGCCCGTCATGTACATAGGAGCCTTAGAAGATGATCCTTACATTATACGCCGCGTTAGACAGGTTCTTTTAGATAATAGTAGAGTTAAACCGGTAAGCTATCTTTTTCTAGGCTCCGAGTCTATTAAAGGAAAGGTTTCAGGTTTAACAGACGACGTTCAAATACTTGTTTTACCGGATCGCATCATCAATTATAGTTTCGACGGAGTTTATGAAGCGGTTAGAGTTGAAGTAGAGAAACATATACGTAGAAATGCGATAGTATTCGATGTGACATCCGGCAGCCGGTTTACAGCAATCGCCTTCTACGCGTTAGCGTATGAATACGGTTGCAAGTGCTTTTATATAATGGATGACAACCGTTTAATCTGGATTAAATGAGAGATGAATACTAGTTTTAACTTCACAGGCGGGCGTCCTCTTCAATAGAGAGAAGAGTGCGTCAACTCTTATATAGGCCACTCAGCTTGGACGCCCTAAAACACCTATAAATAGTAGAACTACTAATCCGCATCTCTGTGAAACCGGTATCAGCATAGATTGAGAGAGGAGTTAAGTTACCTTCCCCGGCTTTCACAGGGCTTCCCGCCGATAAAGTTAAACGTATTCATAGTGAATACACTTTCATGAACCGCTTATTTATCAATACTTTTTTATATTTATGTAGTTTTATTACATTATAAACCGATTTTATAAAGATTAGGGGGAGTCACTATCAGGAAATCTATCGGATTATTTATTATACTAGTTTTAACATGTTTTTCATTCGTTTCAATCTCAGCTGTAAAATCTCAGGAGAACGCTGATTACCTCCAAGTAAACTGGAATACGATACATGAAAACCTGTCTTGGACAAGCGGTTGGAACAGGACTGAGATAGTTTTCGGACCGGTGCCATGGGTTGAAGTCTACTCCTTAGACGGTGTTGAAATCGAAAGAAACGCAGGTGTTATCCCGCTTAATGAACCAGTGAATATAACTTTAGTAATTCCTAAACTCGGTTTAGGCGCAGCTGGAATCGGCTACGCTTCAATCCGGTTAGAGAGCTGGAATGAATTCGAAAGCATCACCTCTATGGTTACCGTATCTTATGACGCTGCAGGTGAAGGGTTTAGCGCTTCCAGTTATGCTTATCGCCATCCTCCCGGAGGGGGTTATGAAGAGCTTTCACCCTTCTTCGAATTAAACGCAACCGCCTCCACGATATCTGCTACAGATGATAGCTATCTTATAAGCTTCATAGGATTATTCAATTCTTCGACGACAGCCGGTAAATACAGAGTCAGCTGGCAGGTTTACGATTCTAATAATATCAGCTACAACACCGGCCTCTGGTCTAGTGATGAAATATACTATTATATCGGCGACTCCACTGAAATTCACTTCAGAGTGGGATTACCTGATGGCAGTCTACTAGACGAGAATGTGATCTGCTTTAACGATGAGGTTTGGCTGCACGTATACTCCGATCAAGCGGATCTCGAATTAGTTGAGTTGAGAATACCGGTCGGGCGCTCAGTGAACGTCACAGTTAACGGTCACTGGGAGCTGTATCCTATTTACATCTATATGATCTATAATAGTTCAGGAGTGTATTTTAAGGAGGGCTACGAGTACTGGGTTAACGAGCCTAATCACAGTTATCTGAACAGAGTATTCTTCGATAACAATAGTTACTTTACTCCATTAGGGAATGATACAAGCGATTTACAGCATATCATATTTAAAGGCGTGTTCACAGAGAATTTAACCGCAGGCAAATATGACGTGCTATTAAAAATTAAACCTGTAGGGAATGTTGCAGTGTTACTTTCACCAGATTTAGACAGCCACATTTACATCGGGGGTATAAAATCCACGGTGTCGTTTACATATTATTGGGATGACCGCCCGCTTTGGGGTATCCGCCAAGGTGAAGAGTTATATTTATTATTCAGTTTCTCAGGTCCAACAGATTATATTAACAATATCACAGCTTTTTCACTCACATTCCACAGTTACGCTGTAAAAGATAAGATTCATGAAACCTTAAACACATCGACTATATACTTCACATATTCCTGGGAGAACGGTTCATGTGACTGGCTGGGAGTGTATAAAGTCTACGATTACGATTGGAATCTAATAGAGCAGCGTTATTATGATCCATTCGAAGACGTTGAGCTTGACTACGATTATTATAACACTATGGGCAATGTCAGCTTCGCTTACACCGGTTTCTACATGATTTTTTCACAAGACACACTTAGCGCGAAATACTATTTTGAACTAAGCGTTTATAATGAGTCAAACCCTGAGTACTCTAGTTTAAATGTTCTCAGTTTTTGGGGTGTAGGCGTCGACTACAAGCCGTCAGCTAGTTTCATCATCGGCGCCACGCTTTATTCCAATCCGGGTGAGTCACTGTATCCTTTCAAATTTGACTCTCAAGGCGCATTAGACCTTGACGGCGATCTCAACACACAGGATGATCGCTACTATGTGCTTGGAAACTATTACTCCCTTGACAACTGGACTTATAACGGTGAAGGTATAAGCGTGCTCATCAACTGGTTTAGAGGAAACGTGAGTCTAAGCAATATACTATTTAAAGTCGGTTTATTGAAATTCAATAACACATATGACTGGGCGAATAATTACTACTGGTATCATACAGATTGGACGCCTGTCGACTCATGGGAGTTAAACTATATAAACAATACGATAAACAATTTATTCGGCTATGAGCTTCTAAAATTCGCTGTTAGAAATATGACATTAGACGATCTTATAGCTAAAGGATGGTGGTGGATTAGCGGTAACACATGGCAGTATTCTTGGTTCTTCTTCACAGTTGATGAAAGCTATCTTTATCAAACACCCTCGATAACAGAAACCGCTCAGTTTAAAGCTGATTACTCAGCGCTCCTATTATTCAACGACACAGACGGCGACGGCATACCTAGAATAGGCTACAGTGCAAACAGAATCGATCCAGGTGAGATTACTCACTACTTCTTAATCGATGATGTTAGCGAAATAGTATTCCAAAGACCGTTTAATTCAAGTGAGCCTTCAGGTTCAATGAACGTTTCTATTAGTACGCCGATAGACTTCGAAGTGTTTTTAAATAATGTAACCGGTAAACTTTACCCTGTTAAAATAGCAGACAAATATATCTACAGCCCCTACATGTTCTATCATTTACCTGATGTTAACGTAACTTTAACAGACTTTGATAAAACAGTTGAATCAGCCTCCATCGATCAGTTAAGCTTCGCAGGCCACTTCCGAGTATCAACAGGTGAAAACATAGAGTCATCTGCAACTCTAAAAATAGATCAATATATAGGTAACTGGAATCTAACACACTTCGATAACAGCGTGTTAACAAACCGCTCGCTAGCCATCTCATATAACACGCTTCTAACCACAACCACCATTGAATCTAGGTTTAACGCTGAGAATGGAACTGTACCCGACCCTAACACTAATTCCACAGCTAGCGATACCTACTACTTTGGGACATCTGATATTAAGCTAGCTGAGATAAGAATGGGTGGCTTAAACTATACCTGGGGGAAGGATAATCAGGTTTACAATGCTCCAGCTTCAACAACCCCGCTTTACACCTTCCAGTTAATGTACACTACGCCGGCTGAAGATAGTTTAACCTCATTTACAATTCAACAGTCAATGTTCTTCTTGACAACAGGGTTCAAACACTGGGACGGCTACAGCATTAACAACGACCCTGTGTTCTCAATATTCCCTGTTCTAGAAGGTGGAGAAGGCGGTGAAGCCGTTTTATTCCAGTGGACTATGATAATAGTCTCAGTGGCTGTGATCGCGTTAATATCTGCAGCGCTCTTCCTGCTGAAGAGAAGACGCAGCCTACCGTAAAATTAATACTCCTTTTATTTTTTTATTTAAAAAATTTTATAAAATCTGATTTTCACAATAACCGTTAAATTCGCTAAATTCACCAGACCGGATAATCTTGATGCCTGCATTTTCCGCAAGTAAATTCACAGTTTCAGCGGATACGAGTATTCTAATTTTTACCTCACTTATGTTAAAGCCGCTATTAACGCGAAATATAAACGTAATATCGTTTTAATAATATTAATAGCTTTATTATCAGATAGACTCTACTCTATAAATCTTCGAATCGGTAAACGTTCCAGTGATACTTTATAGACTGTTTAATTAGAATCTATGCTTGCCGCTTAAAATGTTAATCTTGTTTTTATTCGATTTTTCTCGAAGAAGCATTTCTATAAATATAGAACTGAACATTTATAAACAGTCTTAATTATTAAAATAAATATAAAACTTAAAGGTGGTAAAATGAAAGCGTCAACCAAAAATATTACAATTTTAAGTCTTCTTACACTAGCGTTATTAGCGGTCTCCCCTATTATAACTAGCACATTAGCGCAACCCGCTTCAATATCATATAGCTATCAGAACGGTCAGCTAACGCTTCAAACCGATAAAATAAATGTCAAGGTAACAGGTCTATCCGGCTCAGGCTCAGATAACATGCCGCATATCATCTTCTGGAACCCGAACGACAACAACACTATATATCATCTGAAATTCATCCAGTTAATAGAATTCATAGACAGAGACGGCGATCAAGCCTTCCAGTACAATGAAACCGTCGCAGGTAACCCTGTGTTCTCACTCGCAGCCTCTCAATGGAATTTCAGCGGATTCGTTGAAGAAGAGAACGGTGTAAGCTGCAATTTCACATTAGACTCGAGTAAAATACATGCAGGAGGATTAAACCTATCAGGTTTTAAGATGACTCTAGCAGTTCACATATACAGTGTAGACCATCAGATCACCGTTAACGGTGAGAATACAACTATACGCGGGTTATATGAAGTAAAAGTAGATATAGTAATGAGCGGATGGGACTGGCAGACCAGCGACCCAGCCACTATGCTAGCTCTAAGACTTGATCTAACATGGCAGGCAACAAGTGAAGCTCGGCTCAGAATAGGCTTACCGGGAGGTCACAGCGTAGACGCCGGAACAGTAATAAACCAGGGAGAAGAGAGAAAAATATTTAACACCGCTGAAGTCCAAGAGCAGTTAAACTTCACAGGAGCTGACAGCTCGACTCTAGCATACTTCAAATTCGTTGACACCGCTCAAGACGACTCCGGTTCTTTAAATGTGACAGCATCTTATTCAACCACAGAGTCGGGTATAAAACTTTACCTGTGTTA
>JAHQXC010000071.1 GCA_029856525.1 Candidatus Odinarchaeia archaeon | reverse complement strand
ACTGAGGTTAATGTCTACCCTATTTCTATAGAATTTATAGGTGTGGGTGTTGTGTCAGGGGAGCTTATAAGAACTAAAGCTCCGCGTACTGTTGAAGCCTTATATTATAAGCTTCCTATAAAAGGTAAAGCGAGTCTTTACGGTGAGGAAATTTATTTCAAAGCTGGTGTGAATCTTGGGAGAGAGAAGCCTGTTAAAACTGTAAGCGCAGGAGATATAGCTTACTGGCCTATGGGGGATGCTTTATGCATTTTCTTCGGAGCTACCCAGCCTTACTCTGAGGTTAATCTCTGCGGGAGGCTTATCCCTCCATTCGATTTACTGCGAAATGTGAAAAATGGCACAGGAGTTATTGTTAAAAAGAAGGTGGATTAAGAGAATTTAAATGACTCTGGTATTTTTTTAAGATTTACTATAACAGTCGCATGCCACCCTCTCTTAGTGCTATCAGCGAATTCTACCTGCTCAGGTTCACCGTCGCTTTTTATAAGAGCGTATGGTCCTTTAACCTCTTTTAAAGTTTTACAGTAATATACGGCTGGCACAGGTTTAGCTCCTGTTAATCCTAAAACAGGGATTAAACAAAAATATATGTGGCTGTCGCCCTCCTTATAATGAAAGATCTGGGTTGGAGCGGGAAGTACAACGCTGATAGCTAATCTTACAAGATCTTCTAGGCTGTATACTTCAAAAAATAATGGCTGAACCTCTTCAACCATAATACCACCATATAATAATTATTAGTCTACTATTAGCTTATTTTCTATATGTACCCGCCAGCTCATAAATGATGCGGTGTTTTCAGCTTCGAACAGGTAGAGTGTTTAAGCCACTAGGTTGACCGTTATACTCGATTATATTCGAGCACTTTATATCATCTTCACTTGAGCGTGCAAGCTTTCATGGAAGATTGACGGGATTGAATGAAGCGTGGGGGAGCCTATCCATTAAAGGAGGCTGGTTACTTCCATACTTCTGCCTTGCATTTATCACAGCATATTTTTCTCTTCAATTTTCCGTTAAACCAGTATACTTTAACTGTTAATCTCTCACCGCATACACCGCATTTAGTATCGGTTAAAGGCTCGCTTTTTATAAGTATCATTTCCTCTTCTCGAATACTCTCTTTTTTAATTGAAAATTTAAAAGTCAATAAACCACCTTTAAGAGTTTAACAAAGATCGCGTGGAATTATTATACTCCTAATGCTAGGAGAAGGAAATGCAATCCGAAGCCTAATGTTAGGCTCACTATTATCGTTAATGGAATGGTTTTACCCAGTTTAAGGTTATCTTTCTCAGGTAGATCACTTAATAGTGATAGAGTGAAGATCACAGCTATGATTAATAAGATTACCGCTGCGACAAGGTATATCATTTACACCGCCGTTTCTTTTTGAACTAACCTTATTTTATCTTTAACGTCCTATTTGAATGTTAAGATCTCTTATAAGCTCCCTGTATCTGTTTCTAACCGTCACCTCTGTTACAGCGACGACCCTGGAGACCTCTGATTGAGTTCTCCTCTCCCCTTCAAGCATCGAAGCTATGTAGAGGGCTGCTGCAGCTAATCCTGTAGGATCTTTACCGCTGGTTAACCCCTTCTCTCTAGCCTGCTCTAGTATTTTAATAGCTGTTCTCTGTGTTTTAGCTGAGAGTCCGAGCTCGTTACCGAATCTTGGTATGAAGTCGGTCGCCTTAGCTCTGGGGACTTTTATTTTAAGCTTAGATAGAATTGTTCTAACACAGTACCCTAATTCTTTTCGATCGAACCGTGAGTACTGTTCTATTTCATCTAACGGTCTTGGTAAATTGTGAAGCCGGCATGCAAGGTACAGGGAGGCGGCTATCATAGCATCTATTGATCTGCCTCTGGTTAAACCGTTTTCAATAACTTTCCTATATAGGACTGCCGCGGTCTCCATTATATCACGTGAGATACCCATTTGACTGGCCAGCCGCTGCATCTCCGACATGGCGTGAGCTAGGTTTCTTCTCTTAGACGAGTGTATTATGCTTCTAAAATTCCATTTTCTTAAACGATACATTAATCTTCTCTTCTTAGCTGATAGTTTTTTACCGAAGCTGTCTGTGTTCTGTTTACCTATCATTGTGCTTAAACCTTTATCCGGCATTCTAAAAGTGGTCGGCGCGCCGACTCTGCTTCTCTGATTTTTCTCTTCAGCTGTGAAAGCCCTCCACTCCGGGCCTGAGTCAACCATATGTTCATGGATAACTAAACCGCAGTTACTGCAAATACTCTCCCCTCTAGTATAATCGCGAATAAGCTCAGTGCTACCGCACTCTGGGCAAGCTAAGCCCAGTTGATTTTTATCTTTTTTCTCTAAAACTTTAGACATATAAATTCACCGTAAATATTAATACTGCTGGTGTTTAGTATATACTTTAGATAGAGCTAATATCAACTCGGCAGAGAAAAGTTGATAAAGAACTCTAACTAAAATATATACTAAGCGCCAGCTCACATTCTCATATATAAATATTACGGTTATGCCTTTTAAATTTATCGGTCTTCTTAAATAAAAAACAATATAATAACGTAAATAAGAAAATTAAACATTATTTAAACTAGGCGATTCTATGATAGCTAGAGCCGAACAACTATGGGCGGAAAAATACAGGCCTAAAACAGTTGATGAGATAACAGGTAATAACGCTAAAGCTAAAGAAGTCTTAAAATGGGTTGAAGACTGGATTAACGGTAAACGTGATAAAAAAGCACTTTTATTATACGGACCTCCTGGGACAGGTAAAACTGCAACAGTTCACGCTATAGCTCAACAGCTAAACCTTGACATTCTCGAAGTAAATGCGTCAGATAAACGTAACGCTGAAAGCATGAAAAAAATCGTCGGAGCTGCTTCAATTCAGGCAAGCTTACTCCCCTCGAAAATTAGAATAATACTAATAGATGAAGTTGACGGTATCTCAGGCAGCGAGGATAAAGGAGGTATCAACGAGCTTATTAAAATATTAAAATCCACCGTCAACCCGATAATAATGACGGCAAACGACCCTTGGTCTCCAAACTTGAAGCCTATAAGAGATTTATGTCTAACAGTGCAGTATAGGAGGGTCACCGCAGCCAGTATATTAAATATTCTTAAAAAGATCTGTGAACTTGAAGGCGTTGAATATGAGGAGGCTGCTTTGAAGAAGATAGCTGAAGCTAGTGGCGGAGATATACGTTCCGCAATCAACGACCTACAGTTTTTCGCTGAAGGTGTGAAAGTTTTACGTGAAAGCGAGATTGTTTTCACCGGTAGCCGTGATAGAACCGTGCAGGTTTTCGAAGCGTTAAAACAGCTTTTCGGAGCTAAAACCTTAGAGGCTGCTAGAGCAGCATTCAACACAGTAGATATGGACTATGATATGTTCTTTAAATGGGTTTCCGAAAACGCTTATCTCCACGCTAAAACACCGGTGGAACTTAAAAACATCTACGATTACCTTTCAAAAGCGGATATACTCCTATCTAAAATAATTCGAACAAATAATTGGAGTATCCTAAAATATTTCATCCTTCTTATGACAGCCGGTGTTTCATCAGCTGTCACCGATAAATACGGGTATAAACAATACCAGTTTCCCTCTTGGATAAATCTTCTAAGCGCTTCGAAAAAGGAGAGGGAATTAGTTGAAAATATTTGTTTAAAAATAAAGTTGAAATGTCATGTTAGCGCTAAAAAAGCACACTCTGTTTTCCTCCCATTTCTTAAAATAATTTTTCAAAATAATCCTAGTAAAGCCGCTAAACTAGCAGAATACTTCGACTTCGCAGACGAGGAGGTTAACTGGCTTACCGGCGTGGTTAGAAAATCACGGTAAAATAGTTTTAGAAATCTAAGTTTTTTCATTACAGTAACAGTTACCTAAGAAAAGCTTTAATATTAATCTTAATATTTCTTCAATCGCCACAAGTTAAAGAAATGATATACTATGGATACTTTGAACCGATTATATATAACAGAAATCTTTAGAAGTATCTCTCACAGTTCTATAGGGATTTTTCTACCTATTTTCCTGTTAAAAGCAGGCTTAAACTTATCCGAGTTATCCTTATTCTTCATTATAATGTTCGCATTCAACATATTAAGTTCAACGCTATCCCTGCTATTCTTTATGAATAAAGGGCATATTCTAATGGCTTTATCTCTTTTAATAAGAGGATTCTTCTATTACTCGCTGTACTCGTATTTAAACTGGCATATTATGGCGTTAACCTTCGGGTTAGCTATCGGATTATACTGGTCTGTTATGGATTTAGCTGCAATCTACCTGCCTAAATCGAATAGAGGTTTTAAAATCGGATTATTATATAGTTTAATGAACACAGCTTCAATGATAGGTCCTATAATCGGCGGATTTATCATAACTTATATAGGCTACGGTGAACTCTTCGTGATTTCTCTTCTCCTACTAATCCCGGCTGTTTTATCAGCGCTTCTAATAAGAAGATTCAACTGGAATTTTAAAAAAATAGATTTCAGTGCTCTAAAAAACTATTTGAATAATAAAACAGGATTAATTATACTCTTATTCACCTTAGTGTACGGGGTTATCAGTGTTCCAGGATGGATCTATCAACCAGTTCTATTAAATCAATTAGCAGGCACAGAGTTTAACATGGGTATCATTCAGACGATTGTTAACATCCTCGTATCTCTAAGCTATATTATTGCAGGCCGTTTCTTCGATCGTAACAAGGCTAGAATATTATTAATCTCAGCTTTAATTATGGAGGGGCTATCAATGATTATCATCGGGTTCTCGAAGTCGGTAGAGGTGTTCACAGTGGGATCGTGGATATCCTCTCTCAGTATAGCTCTCATCGCCGCTCCTTTCTGGGGTTTACTCTCCCGCTCAATAAGTAGAGAAAAATATAACGCGCTAATACTTTTCACAAGTATAGCATTAGGCGGTGTTAGAATGATCTCAATAGCTTTACTTGAACCGCTTTTCGTTATAGGAAGCATTACACTGATATTCACTATTCTAAGTATTATAATAATCTCGGGAGCGGTAATCGTATATCTTATACCCGAAGAATTATTCAGTAATAAAAACCATGTGTTCGATTAAGCGATTAGTCTACGGGGAATAATTTTGCTGTAAAAGCTCTAGGTGTTTTATAACTGTTTCAGATGATAACTCCCCTGAGGCTAGCTTACCCCTTAAAGCTTCTAGAAGATACTCAGGGAAGAATGTATGAATGATAATATCGGATTTTAATAAAATCCAGTTATCCCCCTGATTCTCTGCCGGGTATACTTCAATAATATTCTTTTCACTTAGGTTTTTTAAAGCCGCTTCACAGCCTAGTTTCTGCTGCCCTAAACAGGACTTAATCTCTGTTAAAAGAAGAGGCTTCTCTCTAAGCATTTTTATTATCTCATAGTATTCAGGGTTTATAAGAATTTCAGCTAAATCCCCGCTTTCATCAACGTTAACATTATAATTTGTGAAAAATTCTTTAACGTTTCTTAAATATCTTCTAGCAATCCTTTGAGTCGGCTCCCCTTTAACCGCTTGTTTAATAATCTTCTCAGCCGGCGCTCTTGTTATAGTAAAATCTCTAACTAGAAACACAAACTGTTCAGCATATCCGGGGACCCATCCCTGAAGAGCATAGCCTAGTCTTATGAGCGGTGAAATCAATATATCAGGGTTAACTCTTGTTACACCGCTGTTTTCTTGAATATAATTAGCTATCATACTAATTGTAGCTGGACCTTTAATTAATCTCTCATAGGCTAGTTTATGAATATCATCTTTGAATATAAGTGCAAGCCTCTGCTCATCGGTTAACACAATTGCTTTAGAAAGTCTTTGAAAAGCTTCGGCTAGAATCTCGTTAAAATTAGGTGCATCTATTTTTTCAAGCAGCTCTGTGGCGATATCTAGGAGGCTCTCCTCATATGTTTTCGCATCCTCGTCTTTTGAGAGAAGCAGTGATATAAAATACTGCGGTTTCTGGTGTATTCCTGTAAAATAGCTTGCAACATTCATATTCTCCTCTTCAAGTGTTAGTGCTAGAAACCCTGCTTGAGCTTCACCTACCGCGTGGCTTGTGAATATTCTCATAAGATTATAGTCCGCTATCTCAACTGTTTCAGGGTATTTAGCGTATAACACTACACCCTGCACATCATCCCATTTCCCGACTATTATTCCCTCAGGCACCGTCTCCACCAGCTTTTATCTTTAATTAAATCTCATCATTCTTCGATAAATAGGATTCTTTTAAAGCTTCCAGCATTGTTTTCCTTTCATCTTCAGAAAGATCTTTCATCTCATTTAATATCTGTTTAATATCTCTCTCTGTTAAACCTTCCAGTTTACGCAGCTCATCTGCATAATACTTCATCTCAGATTCAGATGACTCCACGCTTTCAACCTCTTCTCTAACAGACTCCTCA
>JAHQXC010000018.1 GCA_029856525.1 Candidatus Odinarchaeia archaeon | reverse complement strand
TTTTTGCTCGATTAATTCTACAGGCATAGCTGTATGTGAAATTAGAAAACCGTCTATACAAAGCATTACAGGTAATTGAACAGTAGTTGATTCAGCTAATTTAAAACATTGGAAGATTAAGTCATAAGCCTCCTGGTTTGAAGACGCATATATTTGAAGCCAGCCTAAGTCTCTTTCAAGCAGGGAGTCTGTATGTTCAACCCATATATTCCAGGGTGGGGCTAAAGCGCGGTTCACATTAGTCATGACGATAGGTAGCCGTGAAGCGGCCGCCCAGTATAGCAGTTCATGCATTAAAGCTAGCCCCTGTGATGAAGTAGCTGTGTACACCCTGCAGCCTGTTGATGCTGCCCCTATACAAGCCGCCATAGCGCTTCTCTCACCTTCAACACGGATGATCCTTGATTTAAGAACCCCGGAATCTTTCATAGAAGCGAGAGCCTCAATGATCTGCGTCTGCGGGGTGATAGGGTAAGCGGCGATAACATCTACATTAGATTGCTTCACAGCTTCCGCTATCGAGTAATTTCCTGTTAAAATTTGAATTTCACCCATTACTCAACCACCATTAAAATACATTTTTTAGGGCACTCCTGAGCGCATATTCCGCAGCCCTTACAATAATTATAGTTAATTTTCGGAGCGGCCCCTTTCTTAACGATTATCGCCGCGTCAGGGCAGTATAGCCAGCAATTATAACAGCATATACACTTAGAATAATCGATTACCGGCATGCTGTGCCGCCAGCTACCGGTATTACCGAATGCGCCTTCACAAGGTTTCGAAACAGGTATTGGTGTTTTTTTCATTTATATCACTTAATATAAGATAAGATATTACTATAGAATATGTTATACTATAACATCCTACATGTTTCATATGCTAATTCCGCCGCCTTAAGATTCCTAGCTAAAAACTCCCCGCTCCATGTTTCTTCAATAACTTTAAGAATCGTATCTAATTTAACTAAAGCCGTTGCCTTTGAGAAAGCCCCTAACATACAAGTGTTGACGACAGGAAGGCCTGCAACCTGCAAACCGAGTTTAAGAGAGATATCATTCGCATTAACTTGAAATATTTTAACATGATTTTTTAAATCTAAACTTATATTTACACCAGATGCGTTAATGATTAAATAACCACCCGGATTAATTTCCTCAATAGGGTTAACATCAGCCACAAGTTTCTGATCAAGAATCAACAATACATCAGAGGAGTATATTGAGGTAAAGTCGTTGATAGGCCTCCTACTTATTCTCGTATATGCTTTAACAGGAGCCCCACGCCTTTCAGGTCCAAAGAAAGGAAAGGATTGAACAAAACGAAAACCGTCAATAAATGCAGCTTTAGCTAGGATATTAGAAGCTGTTACCGCGCCTTGACCCCCTCTACCATACCATGTTATAGCCCACTGGAGCTCGGGCATTAATAACACCATGTTTCTTATAATATTTTTTAGGAATATTAAACTTAGGCTACACTGACTACTTAATAGGATAAGCGTCGTGAAAACTTTATTCCCTCAATTAGCTAAGTATTCTCCTTCAAGAGAGCTCTAGGCTTAAACGGTTGAATAAGTGTAAAATGTTAACCATCTGGCAACAGACGTGGAAGCTTAGTCTCCGTAGGAAAATGGTTTATTAACGCAAGGTTTTTAACTTCATTTGACAATATGAGAAAATACTCCTAGCTATTAGCGGGGGTACTTCAGTATATCAAAATAGAGGTGAAACTATTATGTCAGATGCAAATGTCGTATACGTTGGGAATAAACCAGTTATGAACTATGTTTTAGCTTGTGTAACCCAATTAAACCAAGGAGCTGAAGAAATTATTGTAAAAGCTCGAGGTAGAGCTATTAGTAGAGCTGTTGACGTAGCAGAGATTTTGAAGAACCGGTTCATGACATCAGTGGAGGTTAAGAATATAAAGATTAGTACAGAGCAAATCAATACAGCAGAAGGCGGTCAAGCAAACGTAAGTGCTATTGAAATAGCGTTAACTAATAAAGCTGCTCCAAAAAATAAGAAATAAATAATTTTTTATATTTTTATTATTTTTTGGAATGAACCGGTATCTATTTGGCTAGTAGGTTGATGTATTCCGCTGCATTACATTATCATCCAAAGTCATACCCTATTTTTCTAACTAAATCTTTACGCTCCTGTCTCTGCGTCTCACTCTCCACTTTATTAACAGATTGACCGTCCACCACTCCGAGAATAGCGCGCCCCACAGAAGATCCTAAAGACGTTTCAGCGAGAATCACTTTACATTTATTGGCTGTTCCAACATATAAGTTGACTACACCATAACTAAACTTTAAAGCATTCATTAGATTAATCGGCCAGGCGCCCTTAAATTGAATTACAAATACGTGACTGGCGCCGATGTTTAAAGCGTTTTTCGCAGCTAGTTTTTTCAGAGTCTCATCATTCCCCTCCACCCGAGTCAACCGTGGCTCAGCTTCATTCATAGCGCAGGCGAATTTAACCTGGCCGCTAGTAGCTCCTGGTAGCGCGGCTTGAACTATACGGTAAAGTTCATCAACCATTTTAATAGAGAAATTGGGGTTTTAACCCGTGTTAAGGGTTAAAAATTCCCCTGCCCTATTATTATCTGGTGATCCGGTTCTTTCTCAATATCTATGCTTAACAATTTAATCTCGTCCATAAGGTCACCTCATCCTATATTTATAAAGAAAGAATATAAGAATATGTATAGGTTTTATAATTTTTAATATTATATACTTTAAACGCAAGATTTTATATAGAGGGTTAACGTATACAATTTTGTATCCATATTAAGACTTAATTCAGGAGGAAAAAATATCAACGAAGAAACCGATAAAAACGTTATTTTTTGGATTAATCGGCAATTAGAAGACCCTATTACAAAAACTCTCCTAAAAGAGACCAATTTAACTGAAATACAGCTTAATACGCTGCTATTAGACTTCCTAGCAAATGGTTTTTCAAATGAAAAAATAGGGTATGAGAAGAAAGCAAGGCTAAGAAGAATAAAAGCAGAATTAGAAGAACCGGGACGTAGAAGGATAATCACGACGAGCACAGGGGTTTCCAGGGGCGCTTTTAATAGAGTTCTAAAACAAGCTAGAAAGAATGTAATCCGTTCAATTTATACGATCATACTATTAGGCTATCTAGGTTTATTCGAAGACCCGCGGCTTCAACAATATTTAGAATTAGCTGAAGAGTTAAGAGAATATTATAAATATTATGAGAAAGCTTATGCCCAACTTAAAGAAGATAAAAACGATTTCAAAGAAGTTAAAGAAATACTCGCCGGCTTTCAAAACCATTTACGTGAACTAATTGAAAAACTAAGCGATCATAAAAGCCTGAAGTAGGATAATAGAATATATTATAATACAAAGTAGGATATTAGATAGACAGATATTCAAATTGCAGAAGAATTAAAAATTCATATTATGAAGTAATATATTGGAGTATACCAGGGGATATTAATGACTTGGACTCGAGACGCTTTCACTAGTAGAATTAAAAATTTAGATGCGGCCAGGAAAAAATATTATGAGCTACTAGGATGGCGGAAGACAATATTCCAAGATGCAGAGCTACCTGCAGGGGAAATATACGTTGACAATAATGAAGACTGTATTATACAAATCGCCCATGCGCTTAACGGACAGAAAAGTCAAATAATATTAATATACGGGGATGCGGGGATCGGAAAATCATGTTTTAGACGTGAAATGGAGGCTGAACTTAGAAACGACCCGGTTATAGGCAAAAAGTATATGTTCATTGTAATCGATGACCCGGGGAAGTACACCGATCTGCAAGTGTTAAGGTTAATCGGATCTGAGCTTAATATAGATTTCGAATCGAAGTGGAATAATCGTGAAGCTGTCGCCTCGATGATACTTAAAAGGCTACTAGACAATTTTATTGAGAAAAAAGTTCAAACAATTATCATATTAGATGAAGCGCAGAAACTTAGTTTGAATAGTTTAGATACGTTAAAACAGTTCAGTGACTTAGAGTATGCTGGAATAAAAATTTGCAGAATAATTTTATTAGGGACACCTGAGATCTTCAAGAAATTATCTTCGCCGTTAATGGAGCCGTTTATCGATCGAATATTAATTAAATTCGAGTTAAAAGGATTTAATTTCAAAGAAACCGCGGAATATATTGCTAGGTGGATTGCTTACAGTAAAAACGAGGAGTTTAAAGGCGTGGATGGAACAGCAATATACCCTTTCACCCCAGACGCGGTAGAAAAAATATTCCAGTTATCGAAGGGCCATCCGCGTACGATTAGGAAATTATGCGCTCTAAGCATAGATGTTAGACTTGAGAATCCTAAAGGAATCGAAATAGATTCGAATATTGTTGAAGAAGCTGTTAAAAGGTTAATATAGCTGTTATAATACAATGTCATATAAAATAATCCATTGGAGGATTATTATGTCTAAAACGAGAAACCCGTTCGCTGAAAGATTCAAGAAGATAGATGGTGGTAAAGCTTCAATAATCGCAAGCGCCTGGGAGAATATTGTTAGAGAGAAGAAGCAGAGTGGGGAAGCAGAGCAGCCTAGAAACCGCGCTGTTGAAACAGAGGACATGGTAAAAATATCGCTTTGGATTCCAAAAGCTATTAAAAATGATATCGACGAGTTTATTAAAACACTTAGAAGCAACGCATTGTATAAACCATTCGCGAAGAGCGCGGTTATTCTAAGACAAGCCTTAGAGCTCGGCTACCCTAAGGTTAAAGAGCATATAACCAGTTTACTAACAGAAGGGTAAGCTAGAATCAGACAACGTATTACAACGTAGTATACGATATTATGTCTATTTTTGTTAGGATACCTATAATGGACCCGGCTTCCGCCACAAGTACAGCAGGATAACCTTGCGCGAAGAACTTATTAACTTCTTCTATTTTAGAATTCACGCTAACAATAGGTAGGGGGGCAGCCATCACATCTCGAACACTGAGAGCGGACAGGTCTTTACGCTGAACAGCTTTTTCAAGTAAATCTGATTCTAATACGCAACCAACAGCTTTACCTTGATCGAGAACAGGGATCTGGGACACCCCGTATTTTTTCATAAGAGCCACAGCATCTGCGGCTTTAGCGTTTAAATCCAATGCAATTAAAGACGGAAGCTTATTTTTCTCCTTATTTTTTAGAGCCAGAATATCCCTGACTGTTTTCTTGAGTTTCATCGTCTCCTCAATAGCGTCGATGATTTTTCTAATGGTAGACAGTCGAGGATCCACAGTGTTTGATTCAATGCGCGCTATTAGAGACTGGCTTAAATTAGATTTCCTGGCCAGCTCTGCCTGAGTTAACCCCGCCTTCTTTCTATAATTTTTTATATCTTCGCTAGTGGGAATATTAAACAAGGCGCTCACCTTGCTTTTATAAATAGAGTTTAAGTGATAGAAATATAATTTTTTAAGAATATTAATATTAAGATGTTTTAATAAATAATTACAGTTTGCGGCTTACGTCATGTAATGGATTATAAAGTAGTATAATGGATTACGTTGGAGGATGAATTTGAAGGCGCTAAATCAAATGTTAGAGTATCTGTTAGAAAAAGGTTACCAGCTTACACCCGAAGCATTCCAAGCTATAAAAGAGAATGAAAACCTTGATAAAGTAATCAATATACTCATCGAGAGGATCACGGCGAAAACAGATTTACCGCCCGTTCTAAACACGGATATAATCAATTCACTAATAGACGCTGAAGAAGAATATAAAACGGAATCCCTCCCAAGTAGTAAAAGCAGGGAATTAACTGGGAGCTTAAAAACTCAACCCTTAGCTAAGGATTTTGACAGCAAAATAAAAATATTATTCGACCCCACCGGTAAATCTTACTCCACTGGTAAGATAGAAGAGTTCGTTAAATATTTTCAAAATAGATATATGAAAATTAAAAAAATCTTTCTTTCAAGAAAAGATATGAACGATGTTATAGATATAAGCGAAGTTAGTAAAGTAAGCGCGGCGGAAGGGAAGATAAAAATAATAGCGATGGTGATGGATAAAAAAACAACAGGTAAAGGGAATATCCTCTTAGAATTAGAGGATCCGAGCGGTACAATTAAAGCAGTGATTAATAAAAGTAATAAAGAATTATTTATAAAAGCTAACAACATTCTATTAGATCAGGTGCTCTGCTTCGAGGGTGCTTTAAGCTCCTCAAACCTATTTTTTGTAGAAGAAATATATTGGCCGAATACTTCCACGCAGCATAAAATTAAAAGCTCAGAGGAACAGGTATTTGCAGCGCTACTATCAGATCTCCATATAGGCAGTAAACAATTCTTAGAGAAACATTTCACAAAGTTTATACGCTGGCTTAAAGGGGAATTGGGAAATGAAAGACAGAGGGCGCTTGCCGGTCGAGTGAAGTATGTTGTAATCGCCGGGGATTTAGTGGATGGAATAGGAGTTTACCCAAAACAAGAGGAGGACCTAGCTATTTTAGATGTGGCAGAGCAGTATGAAAAAGCGCGCTCCTATCTTGAACAGATACCAGACTACATAAAGATTATTATAAGCCCTGGGAATCATGATTCAAGCCGCCAAGCTCTTCCTCAACCTGCGATACCTGAGAAATACGCTGGAGGATTATATAAGATGGATAATGTAATAATGGTTGGTAATCCTGCGCTAATTCAAATACAATCACATAATTTTCTCATATATCATGGTAGAAGCTTAGATGATTTAGCTGCGTCTATTCAAGGTGTAAGCGTATCTAACCCGACTAGTCTAATGAGAGAGCTGTTAATCAGCCGTCATTTAGCCCCCGAGTTCGGTAATAGAACACCGATATCCCCGGAGGTGGAGGATTACCTGGTTATAGAAGAGGAGCCTGATGTTTTCCATGCAGGCCATTTACATATGACTGGTGTAGAGTTTTACCGTAACATCGCACTAGTAAACTCCGGTACCTGGCAGAGTCAAACACAATACCAGAAAAATATGGGTATAACACCCACGCCCTGCAAGGTACCCATCTACGACTTAAAAGAGAATAAAATTCATGTAATCGACTTCATGGAATATAATGGAGGATAATATCTTCTATCACCCTCCGATATTTGAAAAACTAGATTCTAATGTAAAAATTCGCCTCAACCGGAAATCTTTCTCTAAACACGCGCGAACTAGCTCAGGTGAAACCGCTAATTTAATTTTCTTAGTTCTCCCGTAACGGCCTTTATTAATAATAGCGGCGTTTATTAACCCGTGCATGTCAAGTTCATTTATTAGATCGCTTATCCGCCTCTGAGTTAAACTATCAATCTTAATTAACTCAGCTAATTTCAAATAAATATTAAATATATCACCTGTAATAATCTCCGGCACCTTATTCCTCTCTAATAAGTAAACGCTAAGCAAAACTACTTTTGATTGAATCGGTAAAGATTTTAAAAGCTCTGAAACAATATCCTGCTCGTACTGGAACATGCTCCGCCTCACATGATCCTCAGTTACACGTGCAGCCCCCTCTCTCTCCGCGCATTCCCCTGCGAGTCTGAGCAGGTCAATAGCCCGCCTCGCATCTCCGTGCTCTCTAGCAGCTAAAGCAGCGCATAAATTAATAACCCCTGCGTCAATAACACCCGGGTTAAAACCCATTTCAGCCCTCTGCTTTAAGATATCCTGAAGCTCCAAAGCAGTGTAAGGCGGGAAAACCAGCTCCTCCTCGCTTAAACTGCTGAGAACACGGGGATCTAAATAATCCTTGAATTTAAGATCATTTGTAATGCCGACTATGCTAACCCTAGCCTGTTTTAAACTAGAATTAATCCTGGTTAAATTATAAAGAACATCTGTCCCGCTTTTTTCAACAAGCTTATCTACTTCATCTAGCACTATGATTAAAAGCTGAGACTCGCAGTCAAGTTTATCTTTAAACCGAAAATAAACTTCATCCGTCGGTAATCCTGTGAACGGTATTTCCACGTTAACAGATTCAGCTAAACGAGCTAAAACACGGTAAGTTGTATCAATAATTCTGCAATTAATATACGCGTGATTAACCTTTAATTTACTCTCAACCTTTGACGCCCTTTCAGAAAGTTTCTCTATAACATATTTAACAACAGCGGTCTTACCCGTTCCAGTTTTACCATAAATAAATAGATTAGAAGGAGTCCCGCCTTTTAATGCAGCTGCCAGGATCAACCCGACTCTGGTTATCTGCTGCTCTCTATGAGGGAGCTCACTAGGTATATATGTCGGCCTCATGACATCTCTATTTTTAAAAATGTTACTCATTAAAATACGATCAAATGTTGCATCCAACGTATTCTCACTCATAAAAAGCCCCCTTACGAGAGTAGTAAAGTGAACTATTATATTTTATTATTAAAGATTTACTATATTGAAAGATACATGCCATGAAAAGCGTTGTTAACCTTTAACACTTAAATCCGTGATTTTAAAAGTGTATTCTCAATTTTTATTATGGCGCTTCACCATGAATAATCAATATTCTGAAGCTTATTTTATTTTTCTTTTTTCTATTTTAAACAAGTTTTTAACCCGATTAACAAAGAAATAACGGCGTATAATGGTTTTAAATGTTAATTAACACGTAAAAATGTTTTAAAATTTAATTTAATAATAAACATATTTGTGAAATTGTTAAATGTTAAAAAAGCGAAAATAAAACAGATTTTAGATAAAAATTGTTTAATCGCGTTTTCACAGCTTATATTATTTCACAGATAAACATAAATATACAAAAAATTATATTAGAGAAAGAGTGGTGAATTTGATGGCAAGGGGGCGTGTTAAAATAGAATACTTCAACCATGATGTTGGAAGTAAGATCACTTTAATAATTGATGGGGGGCTCCCCCAGAATGTAATCACCCCTCTTGAATCATTCTTATTGTCTACTTTAAAGCAGCCTGAATCCGAGAATATAGAAGAAGAGTTTCAGCCAACAACTTTAGAGTTAGACGCGCTTACAAAGAAGCAGAAAATAGAGTTAATTATTATAAAGTATTTTAGAAACGGCGCGTTCACCTCGAAGGATGTTCAAGAATTATATAAATCAGCTTTTGAAGAAGAAATAAACTTGAGTACTGTTTCAACTAATCTGAGCAGGTTAGTTGAAGAAGGTATTTTATTAAGAAGCGGCCCCCGGTTAGATAGAAGATACCGGTTATACGTGAACGTCGCGAAAAAGAAGCTAGTTCAATTATATCCTTTAATTGAAAGATTAAAAATGTAGTTGATTATATTTAAATAGTTTAGTGTTTTATTTATTAATAAAAGATTATAGGTCGGTTTATAATGCCATCTAAATCCGACAAAACTAATATTACCGAAGAGTCAGCATACATAACTGAATCAACAGTAAAATCGAGATTAGATCTAAAAAATGTGATATTAGACTTATTAGAGAAACATGGTGCTCTAACAAGAAGTGAGATGGTTGAGTATACTGGAATACCGAGAACAACATTATATGATACTCTTGATAAACTAATTTTATCTGGGAAAGTAGAAAAATACGTTTTGAAAATAAACAAAAAAGGGAGACCCGTTGTTTATTATGAATTAGTTAAGTAATAATAATTACGCCTCTGATCTTAAATAGTTTTTATTTCAGTTTAATAAACTATTTTAAACAACCTTATTTACCCCCACCCCTTTATTTCCACTGGAGAACGAAAAAATAGGGTAAGATAATTTTTAAATGTTAAAAAAATAGTTTGAATGTATATTAATTTTTCAGTATAAAAACATATCTCTTATATTAATTAACAGTTCAATATTAGAATCATAAACTGATAATTTAAAAACATAAACAGAGTGAAACTTAATCTATCACACAATAATATTCTCATCATTTATGGAATTCGCCTGGATAATAATATTTTTTAGCTGTTAAACTTCTTCAAATGAATAACAGCAGCCGCTAAACTTTAGCCACTCCTTCAAACGGGTTAACAAACACATCCCCTTATTATTCCACCATTACATTTTATTGAATGAAAAATACGAGTAACGCTATAAAATTAAACGAGTATTCATACGCTCGCGGATCTCTCCTTCTAATATTCTCCAGTGGAAATAAAGGGGTTCCCCGTGTTTCCGAGCAGTAGACTTTATTTGAATTTCCCTACTACTCGTCTATTCACTGAATAATATGAGGGTGTTCAACCGGTAAAAGCACTTGATGAGACTTGGTTTTCCTGCAATCTCTGAAAGTCGTGTATGAAACCTTAAAGCTCGGAGAGGGCGGGCTGCCTGGAAATATAGATGTTCTATTCTTATAATAACACTTCTTTTTCTATAACGAATTTTCTCACAGTTATAACATCGCTATAAATTTTAAATAATTCATCAAAAAAACTGGAATACTCTAAACTAACGCTTATAGCGCTGTCACCTATCCTCTCCGCTTTATAACGTTGAAGTAAACCTGTTTTGAATCTCCTCTTCTCTCCGTCTTTAGTCAGCCACTTATACTTATAACCGAATAATTCTTTATTGAACATAGTACGGCGAGGATCTCTTTGCCGCCCTTTTTTAACATCATATATATACAAAACTGAAGGCATATCATAATACACGACTTTAAATCTTAAAAAACTACAGCAAGTGTTATGAAATTCCATCAGTTTTAAACCGCGGCTGGCTTGGATAGCTTGGTTATAATATTTCAACGATCTCTGGGGGTTGCGGTAACGGGATTTTTATTTTCGAGAAAAACCTATATTCGCCTTTTAAAATGTTTTACCGGTATCTGTTTTATCAGTTGAAGATAATAACCAGAGTCTCCTCGTTGAAAAGCTATTAGTTGATTGGTGTTTTTATAATTTTTTGTTGATTTTATGGTGGATTTCAAAAGAGGATGCGAGGTGTTTAAAATATGGAGTTAGAAGTTATATTTAGCGGTTTAACTGCGATTGTTGCTTTCCTTCTTTCAACACTGCTTATTTTTAAATGGAGTAAAACACAGACAAGATATTACTCTGATCTACCTTTTCTATTCGGGGTTTCAATATTATTCATAGGTGTTTCAACATTACTAAATTTAGTATATTCAATGACATTTTTCATCCCGGAAATAACATTATTTCAAACGCGAGGTATTTTAATATGCATTACCGCTGTTACCATGTTTATCGGTGTTCTTAAAATCTGGTTACCGGAAAACTATAAACTTTTAATCGGCGGCGGTTTAATTTACGCTATAAGTTTTCTCACAGTTCTCTTCTCTTCAACGACGCCTAGTTTAATCGTAACTTATACAAGCCCTTTTATCGCTGTTAACATAATACTGGTTGTTGCAACATTTACTGCGGTTTATATTAAACGGAGACTTCCCTCGATTAACCCGCTTTTAATTATTATAGGCGCGCTTATAATCTTAATCAGCCAGTTAATGAAAGCGATCACCCCTCTTCTAAATCTCATCATACTTCCAGATTTGATCTCAATTATCGGCTGGTCGGTTTTCACACTAGGCTTCCTTGTTAAAGCCCCTTATTTTAGGTCGGCGGCTGAAATTAACTTGTAATCTCGTTAAAAAACATCTCTTCTTCTTTTTTAATTTATCATTAAATTAGTTTATTTTAAATTCTTAATATGTTTTTCAATTTCAATGTCGCCGGTTTAATTTTTTAACGTTATATTTTAAATAGATCCATGTCTTATATTTAAATTAATAATGATAAGTCGACTTAAAAATGAAATAAGTTTTTAAAGGTTTAAGTCGTTTTATTATATAATAGAAAAAAGGGGCTGTAATATGAGGTCTCTTATTGAAGACGCTCTAGCGCATGCTAAATATGAAGAGAGAACCACCCCCGTCAAAGAAGCAGGCAACGCGCGTATAGTTGTGGTGGGAACAGGCGGGGGCGGTAATAATACAATTAACCGTTTATTAACTCTCGGAATCCACGGCGCGGAGTGTATTGCTATTAACACCGACCGTCAGCATTTAGATTTTATCAAAGCTCATCGGAAGATCTTGATCGGTGAGATGATTACGAGAGGTCTCGGAGCGGGGGGATACCCTGAGGTCGGCGCCGCTGCAGCGGATGAAAGTAGGGATGCGATAAAAGCCGCGCTTCAAGACGCAGACTTAGTTTTCATCGCTGCAGGTATGGGTGGTGGAACTGGAACCGGTAGCGCGCCTATAATCGCGGAGATAGCTAAAGACTGTGGGGCGATAGTTGTAGGCGTGGTTACGATGCCTTTCCATGTTGAGAAAGCGCGTATTGAAAAGGCTAGAGTTGGCTTAGAGAAGCTTCAAAAATACGCTGACACCGTTGTGGTTATAGATAATAATCGGTTACTTGAAATAGCGCCTAACCTACCGATCGATAAAGCTTTCTGTGTAGCAGACGAGGTTTTAGCTAACATGGTTAAAGGGATAACTGAGACTATAACACTGCCTAGTTTAATAAACCTCGACTATGCGGATGTTAGAACTATTATGACCAACGGCGGTGTGGCGCTAGTAGGTTTAGGAGAAGCCTCCTCTTTAGAGAAAAACACAGAAAGCTCTTTAATCAACTCGTCGAGACCTCAAAACGCTAGTAAATTAAAATTAGCCGGCAGGTCTAGAGCAGAGCTCGCGGTTAAGAATGCGCTTAACACACCTCTATTAGAAGTAGACTATGAGGGGGCGACCGGGGCGTTAATTCACGTAGTCGGCGGTGAGGATCTAACATTAGAAGAAGCGAATTACGTTGCTAAAATTATCACAGATAGAATGGATCCGAACGCGATGGTTATCTGGGGTGCTAGAGTCGATCCTCAATTGAACGGTATTCTAAGAGTTATGTTAATATTAACAGGTGTTAAAAGCCCGCAGCTTTTAGGTAATTCGAGAAGAGAGAGACCTGACGTAGCTAAAAACTATTTGTTAAAGCACGCGGATTATTCTACGACGCTCGCTGATAACGCTTCTAGTATAGAACTTCTTGATTTAGGTATAGATAAAATAGATTGATCATCTAATTTTACTTCTTATTTTTCTTAAAAGCAACCAGTGAATGGGGGAAAGTCGGCCGAAATATTTTTTCCTATTCTTCACCAGCGAGGATAGAATATCGTCGACACTCCCCTCTTCTACAAGAGTGTACGCTGCCCCTAGCTCACCTATTATATGCGCGTCGCTTCCAGCAGTTACCCCGTAACTTGTATGCTTCACATACTCCTGAGCGAGTCTATTTCCGAAGGGCGTCATCATACCAGCGTTATACACTTCGATTAAATCTGGTTTTAAATCTTTTATTTTCAAGCCTATCCCGTTTCGAAGATAATCAAAAGGGTGTGGGATAAGCGCTAAACCCCCTAGGTCATGAATAATTTCGATAGTGGCCTCCGGTGTTTTCACATCTTTAAACTCCCCTGTTACACCTAAACCGATTATATCACCGCTAGTGGTTTTAATTTCAACCCCGGGGATAATGAGTAATTCTGTTTTAATTTTTCTCATCTTATAATAACCTTTACAGGTGTTGTGGTCTGTTACCGCTAACCCGTTTAATTTCTTTTTAACAGCTGTTTTTAAAATATCTTCAGGGCTACTTAACGCGCATTTAGAGTAATATGTATGAACATGGAAATCTATCTTCAACATTTTTCAACACCCGCTGTAAGGGTGGTTTTTAATCTAACTAAATCCTCTCGCGTTATATAGTTAGAGCGGTTAAGCTGGAATACATCTACTTCTAAAATCCTGTTCTCCTCTCTTATATTTAAGAGAAATTCAACTAGAGCACTCCCATACTGAGCTTCATCGTTTAATAAAATTATTTTTTTAAAACAATTCCTATTAATAAATTGGATTAAAGCCTCTTTTATTAAACGCAGTTGAGTATCCGATATCCCTGAAGGCGTTAAATATTGTGAAAGAGGATAGTACTCCTCGATTTCTACCGGTATTAGCCCGAACATTTTTGATAAAACCGCGATCTGAACACTTTTCAAAACATCTTCTCTAGCTAATATAATATTTAACAACTGGTTGTGAAGTTTTGACTTGTTAAACGGTTTATTTTTAGATTCAGGTACCAGTATAAGAATTTTAGGCCGCCAGGGCACTTCTACTTCAATTAACCTTGCTAAATGCCTTTTCACTTCAGGTCTGTTAACAGTCTCATCGCTTAACCATAATAATGCACGTTTTTTACTGGTAGGCGTTCCTTTTTCTAAATAATCTTGATAATTTTTTAAAAGCTTAAACGCATCGTAAAGCGCGGGGTGGCTTCTAGAATCGTATTCTAAATGCTCCCAGAGCCTCCCCTCTCTTATCGAATATTTAATATTGTTTATTTCATTTAAAATAACATGTAAATTATGCTCAGCTAATAGTTTAACTCTCATCTCTTTCTCCATCTGTATTATTTCAATAGGATTATACTTGGAGCATACAGGGCATGTGCAAACAGTGTCTTTTAATTCTGATAATCTTACAGTACCATTAGGGGTAATATACCGGTCTCCTTCCGCGTAAAGAGCATATGAAGCTGAATCGAAAATATCGCAGCCTAAGGCAACAGCTAAAGCGAGCGTCATCGGATGCCCCGCTCCAAAGAGGTGAACAGGTTTATCCAAGGGGAGGTTGTTTTTAGCAGCTGTTATCATCTCCACAATTTTTGAATAATTATACTGCTCTAAGAATTTAGTCGGGCTTCCAATAGCATATATGTCGAAGGGTAGTTGCCCCATCCGCCGCGCGCTCTCCTCTACTAAATCAATAAACTCTCCTCCTTGAATAGGACCAACCCATAAGATATCTTCTTTACTCTTCATCTCTAGGCATTCACGGCCGCGTCTTATCGTCTCCTCGACAGTTTCACGTGCTATTTTATAACTTACCCCGCTGCCTGTCGGCACGTCTAGAAAGACGCATATATCGGAGTTAATCAACTCTTGGAATCTAACTATCTCCTCCGGGGTTGTATCCACCTCCCCGTAGACTAGAAGCTGGTAGGCGCCTGAATCAGTCATAACAGGTCCGTTGAAATCGAGAAACCTATGCACCCCTTTCAAAACAACTTCATCATAACAGTTCTTCTTCAAGATATATGCGTTTGTAATTATCGCGTTAACTTTAAAATTCGCTTGCAATATATTCGGGGGTATAGTTAATTTAAGAGGGTTTACTACAGGGAGAAGAGCAGGGGTTTCAATGACCCCTGACTTCGTTTTAATTCTCCCTATTCTACCCATTAGATCCCTCTCAACTATTTCAAAAACCATGCTTCCCCCTTCTATAGTAAGTAATTTTATTGAAATAGAAAAAACAATTATAAAAAAGAGTTGTATTATTGTTTTTGTTTTTCACTGTAATATGCGTCAAACACTTTCTTAACTCTCTCCGCTAACGGCCCGGTTCCTTCAACACCGCTCTCAGTCACTTTTATCTTATTAAGAACGGTTATTAGACGGGCGTCTTCGATATATTTTACTTCACCTGGAGGGAATAATTTTTGTAACTCATTCGCTAAGCCAGCTAGATCGAAAGGTTCCTCGGTTTTAATGAGCTCTGTAATCTTCCCCCCATATAAGAAAACTTTATGATACTGTGCTCCTGTTTCATCCTTAACATCTGCTAGACATATACTGAGCGTATTAGGATCGTATCCTTTCAGAATTCCCGTGTATGTTTTATTCGACGATGTTTTCACTGACACCGGTGATTCAAGAATCATAGTCAGCTCTCTAAAAAATTTTCTACCAGCCGTACTTTCCGACATTTCTTATCTCTCCATAAACATTTAATTTTAGATAATTCTCTGAAGATAAAACATTAATATAATATTTTGGTAAAACTAAATACTAATTATATTAAAATCTTTGCAATATTCTAACACCGAATATTTTAAAAAATTAAAATTTTTAACTTTATCGTCGGAAAGCCCGCGAAAGCTGTTGATTAAATGCGAAAAAATATTTATAGTTTTAAATCATCAAAAAGGTTAAAGATACTGGGCTGGAACGGTCACCCCAGGCTTGCTGAGACGGTCCTCTACTGGTAGAGATGCCAGCAAGCTTCTTCCGATAGGGGTGTGGCTCACTTAGATAGCCTCAGTGAAGCTTAAAAGCGTATGTAAATACTTTATAGTCTATGAATTATATTTTCGAATCTTCTTCTAAACTGGGGGTGTAAAGCGGATGGCGGGGTTTACCGCAATTATAAAAAACATCTCCGTTACAGATAACGAGAAGATAGTGAAATTAGAAGCTGAAACCGAGGCGCGGGATAAAATATTTACCTGTGAGCTGCCTAAAAGGCTGAATACTTTTAACAAGGATGATCATATCGAAATCGAATTAGACTATTCTAAGCCAGCTGAAGAAAGAAACACTGATATCGAGATGGTTGGTAGAATCTACGCCGCGGAGACGTCGGATAACTCGACCACGATTTACATATCTTTTTCAGGGCTGCTTTCAAAATTCACCTTCCCTGAGAATTATTTCCAGCCCCGTCTTAAAAAAACCGTATACCTCTCTATTAAAAAAATATAATACTTTCACCTGACTCTCTAACCTATTTTTCACTCTATTAAAATTAATCTTGAACCTATTTTAATGCGATCTATTATTTCAGTGAAGACTACACTCCGTTTATATCACTGTTTTAAAGGTTAAGTTTGTTTTAATTCTCGGTGTTGGATATGACTGAAAGCGTATGCCCTGAATGCGGCGGCCATGTTGTGTTAACAACCGGGGAATACGTATGCTCGTTATGCGGTTTAGTTGTCGACCAATTATTTCAAGAACCTTTAGAAGCATTAGACAATAATAATTCTAAGTCGAGAGGAGCTTTAGGTGAAAGACTCCATATAGTGGACGGGTTAGGCAGCTACATCGACTATTATAATTCACGTAAACTTTCAGATTTAAAATTAAAAAAGATCTCTGAGAAGCGGCGAACCCAACTTCGAAGATTAAAAAACGCGCAGAATATTTACGCCCGGTACACTCGCCGTCAAACAGAGTATCGTATACTTAGAATACTCAACCAGATCTCTAGTATACTTAACCTCCCCCCGTATGTAAGAGATAACGCTGCATATCTTTATAAAAAGATAAAAAACAGATACCAGGCTAAAATCGTAAACCACGTTTCACTAATCGCGGTATGCATTATTTTATCTATCAGAGAGCAGAAGCACGTAGCTCCCTTAACTTTAACAGAAGTATGCGCAGCGTTTCAGAAACTAGGACATAGAGTGAATGAACGGTTAATAACTAGGACCGCGCTTAAACTTAGAATTAATCTAGGTTACACGCTGAAGGTGAGAAAGAGTGAAGACTATCTGACAAGAATGATTTCAACACTATCGAATAACCCTTTTATAAAAGCTAAACTCTCACATCAGACTCCAGACTCATACTGGCATAGAATTCATTTAAAGGCTTTAGAATTATTGAATAAAATACCTAAAGTCGAGCGCGGGGGGAGAAATCCCTATGTTTTCGCAGCTTCAATTATTTACGCAGCTGAACGCTCTATAGCCTGTGAGGAAAAGAGACCTGTTTTACTCACTCAGAAAGAGATAGCCTCTATATTAGGTGTAGCTGAATACAGTATAAGAGACCACTACCAGCATATAAACAAGTTTAATCTCCTAGCTCAAGGTGAAGGAGACAATAGACTGGAGGATAAATAATATAACTATAATAGCCACCAGTATACATGTAACAGCTTCTAAAACACCACTCCCCCTAACTAAAATTAAAGCAACAGGTATTGTTACAGCATATATTGAACCGAGTAAAATACAGCTTACAATATCGCTGCTAATAGAGAAGAATATAATCCCTGAAAACCAGATTATATAAAACATTATTAGAAATAAAACCAGCAAAGTTTAAGCCTCTAAAAATTTTATCACTAAAATATCGCTGTCACATAACACAACGAGTAGAAACTCCCCTAAGCCTGGAGGAGGGGTTAAATCCACGGTTAAAGGAAAGGTTTGTTCTAAAACACAGTCCGCGCCATCCCCATATTTACAATAAACGGTTTTATCTAAACTCCAAAGAGTCAAGTTTACAGTGATAGTCACCTTGCTGATATAAACCCCTCCGCTGTCTATTGCTTGCTTCGCTGCGTAATTCATCTGGTTTAATAATAGGAAAGCTGTTTGATAATTTTCTCCTTGGCGTAGAGTATTTAACGCTAAATTAACTACAGGAACCCCTATTAATATGCATATTGAAAGAGAAAGAGTTAAGCTGAAAGCCTTCTCAAGTGTTAAATGCATCTCTTTAACCCGTTAGCTTATCTGGAGCTGCCTATTTAAACACCGCTTAATATAAATAACCGGATTTATATGAAGCTTATTTGTTTCACATCAGCGCAAGGGGGCGTAGGCTGCTCGCAGATTGTAACTAATACAGCATACTTGCTTTCAACCCTAGGCAGGCGCGTCGGCGTTATAGATTTAAACGGTAAAAAGACCGCTGAATTATTGAAATCAGCAGTCTTGAACCGGCAGATTTTAATAAACAACCCAGGGGATTCAGATCCTTTAACTCTAATAAAGAGATGGAGAGAGAGTGGAGTCGAATACGTATTAGCGAATACACCTATACTTAACACATTTGAAATAGAAGCTGATTATATTCTAATCGTAACCACACCTCTGCGATTAGCGTTAATAAAAAATATGAGACTAGTAAGACTCGTTAAGGAGAGTGGCTTAAATGTTAAAATCGGAATAATATTGAATAAAGTCGGAGAATGCGAGGAATGCGAATATAGTAAAAACATAGTTGAAAAAATTCTCGGCGCCCCTGTTCTCTATCAAATACCCTATGATAAAAGTTTTATTAAAAGCGAGCAGCTAGGTGAACCTGTTTCAAAAATATCCGGTAAGACGGGTGTTGTAATATCATTGTTAAAATTAGTAAACCAGCTATTTGAAATACCGATTCCGATTCAAAAACGCGAGAACCCTGCTCTCATAAATTTTATTTCTAGATTTTTGAAGAGATGATGTCAATGACTGTTAAAAAAACTATCGAGGATCTAGTACTAGTTTTTAAAGAAAGCGGGTTAAGCGATGAAGAAATCACACGGATTCTGATTAAACTAGGCTTCACTGAGACACGTGTAAAGCAGACTATTCTCAAGTTATCTTTATTAGAGAAAGTCGGCTTCAATGAAACAGACCAGCAGTCTACATGGACCTATCCTCTCCCAGCCGAAAATCGCGAGCCGACTCTAATAGAAAGAATAAACGAGCTTAACGCTATTTTAGAAAATAATACACGTCTACTAGAACAACTGCTCTCAATAATAACAGAGAAAACACGGTTTAACATAGATGACAACAGTCGGTAGCTGATTTTTTATAATTTCTTTTCAACTAATTTACGGGTGTAGCTACGAGATTCAACGAATATGCGAGTGAATACTCTACTAGCGAGGAATCAGAGAAGAAAATCCTCTCAGTCAACGACTTCGCAGGCACCGATCTAAACGAAGTCTCAATAGGTAAAATTATTCAAAAAGTCTTCAATATAATCGCTTTCTCGGAAAAACACTGGTCTGAAATTCATGTTAGACTGCTAAACGCCACCCTCATTATTCCAGAAGAATTCAAGAAAACCATCACCGATTTATATGATAAAATTTTAAGTCTAAAAGACTCGTTAAATATCAACGATTTATATAAAAGTTTACGTGAAACTGGAGCCTGCGCCGATCCAACGTGTTTTTTAAGAAACGCTTTTTCATTTAATTCAATTTTAGAAGAACCGTTAAAATATTATTTAGAACTGGTGTTTAACTTAGAAAATTTAAAGTATAATCGGAGAAAAGAATGCGGCGTATGCTTTAAAAAATTCTATAGAAAGCTGGTTGAAATTAGAAAAAAACTAGAGCAGGCTAATCTAATAAAGCAATATTTAAAACTCCCCTATGAGGTGAAAATTAAACCATTAGAATTAATATATGAACAGCTGGTTAATTTTGAAATAATCCCGGTTAGAGAACCCCCGGCGCTAGCTCAACCCAAACAATTATATAAATTCATAGAATGCTATGATATCGGAGCTTACACCATAAAAATATACCCGCCTAGCATAGATTCATCTGAATACCTATATGTAGCCCATCCTTTTTTACCGGAGAAAGAATCAGTTCAACTCCTCAATCTCTTCAAAAACTATATACAAAACCTTAAATATTTCTCTCATAAAGCTGAAGACTACTATCCGCTAGACCAGTTAACAGATATAAGAAGAAAGCAAGCTGAATCATTCATTAAAAC